>NZ_AUPJ01000224.1:0-224 GCF_000427315.1 Arthrobacter sp. TB 26 | reverse complement strand
CCCGCCGTCAGCGGCCTGGACCTGGACATCCAGCCGGGGGAACGCGTGCTGCTGCTGGGGCCTTCGGGCGCTGGCAAATCCACGCTGCTCCACGCCCTGGCCGGGGTGCTCGGCGACAGCTCCTCCGGCGACGGTGAACATGCCGCCGACCGGGGCGCTGAGCGTGCTCCGGCGGACGCCGAGGACTCGGACGAGACCGGCAGCCTGCTGATCGACGGGGCCCC
>NZ_AUPJ01000223.1 GCF_000427315.1 Arthrobacter sp. TB 26 | reverse complement strand
CCGGGCCGCCGCCGACGACCAGCACGGGGCGTCCGAGGAGGCGCAGCGCCGTGGGGTAAATGTCCTGAATTGCCATGCATCGACGATAGGGCGGGGCCATAGGGCGGAACAACGGTAGGGAAACACCCGTTCACGCGGGGTAACGCCGCGTCACACAGTTGGCGGGCTCAGGCCGCGGTCCGGGTCACCCTGTAGCCGTCCGGGCAGCCATGGGCCTATTTCACCGCGATGAGCTCGATCAGTTTGATGTCAGGGTCTTTGGCCAGCAGCTCGGGCCCGTGTTCGCCAAGGGCCGCGGGGATGGCTCCGTTGAGGTGGGCCTGCCGGTCCTCCTCGGTGTCGAACGTGTCGAAAATTCCGAAGGTGTTCTCGTTGACCCGGAAGGCATACCAGGTCCGGGTGCCGGGCTCGGCCAGAACTATCTCGCGGCCCCCGTTGAGGAAGTCCCAGACGTCCTGTTCCTTCCCCGGCTTGGCTTCGACCAGTGCCAGCACTCCGTATTTTGGCGCCACGGCTGTCTCCTTGGAATTGGGCTGGATCGGCCGTATACCGGCCTATAGCCGTGAGTGTAGGCCGGTGCCCGGGCCCGGACAAGGCGTCGCGAGGAGGACACCGCGCCCAGCAATAAGGCCTTCCAGATAGCGGCGCAGGATGAGCCGCTCGACAAGCCAGCCCAGCGGTCCAAAGGGTGCCGAGAATTCAATCCGATCCGTCATGACGGCCCCAGCGTCGTTTGACGCGAATTCGTGGACATGGCGGAACGCCTTGAAGGGGCCCTTTACTTGTACAACTGTTCCTTGGGCAGGACGGATTCGGTGCGGCAGACGAAGCTCACGGTCATGTGGTCAGTCTGCCAGACGCCAGCCCGACGGCGGAGCAGCCGCCGGCGAGGAGACCAGACAACAGCAACGCGGGGTCAG
>NZ_AUPJ01000222.1 GCF_000427315.1 Arthrobacter sp. TB 26 | reverse complement strand
GTTGCAGTGCGTGGAGGGGTGGGGGTTAGCGGGTGCTGCCGGCGAGGAGGCCACGACGGCGGAGCAGCCGCTTTTCGATCGGGCCAAAGACGAGCAGTTCGATCAGGATGCCGACGGCGAGGATCAGCAGGATCGCGGACATCACGATGGTCATGTCGGACAGGTCGCGGCCCTGGTTCAGCATAGATCCCAAGCCAAAGCCGATGGAGCCGCCGACGGCGATGATTTCCGCGGCCATCAGCGAGCGCCAGGAGAAGGCCCAGCCCTGCTTGAGTCCGCCCAGGTAACCGGGCAAGGCGGCCGGGAGGATGATTTGGAGCGCCAGCTGGACCCGGGAGGCGCCCAGGACTTTACCGACGCTGCGGTACTGCGGCGGAATCTGGTCCACGCCGGAGATCAGGCCGTTGATGATCGAGGGGATGGCGCCCATGAACACCACGAAGTACACGGTGGCGTCGGTGAGGCCGAACCAGATGATGGCCGCGGGCACCCAGGCCACCGACGGCAGCACCTGCAGCCCCGAGATCAGCGGCCCGAAGGCGCGGCGGAGCGGGGCGACCTGGGCCAGCACGAGTCCGATCGGGGTGGCGATGGCCACGCTGATCAGGAATCCTATGAGCCCGCGCTGCAGCGAGGTCCAGACCGCTTCCTGCAGCTTGCCCTCTGCCCAGAGATGGCCGAACTGGGCCACCACGTCCAGCGGGCCGGGCACAAGGTCCTGCCGTTTGAAGCCCAGGGCCACGTACAGCTGCCAGATGATGACGAGCACCGCGAGCGCGGCAACCGGCAGCAGGACCCGGCTCCAGTCGATCCGGGCCTTGCGCACGGCGTCGGACTGGAGCGAGTCCAGGCCGGCCTCGAGTTCGCGGAGGTCGGCCGAGCCCGTGGAGGACCGGGTCAGGGCCGCGGTGATGTGGCGCGTCTCGCCGGGCTCTACCAGCGACGTTTGTTTACTTGGCATGGCGGCGGATCTCCTCGCGAAGCCGGGCGGTGATTTCGCCGGTGAGCTGGCCGGCGAGTCCGGCGTCGGTGCGGTGTTCTTCGCTGACGTGCCACTCCCGCACCACGCGGCCGGGCCGGGAGGAGAGCAGCAGCACGCGCTGGCCCAGCCGGACGGCTTCGCGGACGTTGTGGGTGACAAAAACGATGGTGCGCCCGGTTTCCTTCCAGATCCGCTCCAGCTCGTCGTGCAGCAGGTCGCGGGTGATCGCGTCGAGGGCGGCGAACGGTTCGTCCATCAGGAGCAGTTGCCGGTCCTGGGCCAGGGACCGGGCCAGGGCTACACGCTGGCGCATCCCGCCGGAGAGCTCGTGCGGACGTTTGTCCCCCGCCCCGCCCAGATGCACGAGGTCCAGGAGTTCGTCGGCCTTCACCCGGCGCCCGGCCTTCCCGACTCCCCGCAGCTTCAGGGCCAGCTCAATATTTTCCCGCGCAGTCAGCCAGGGGAAGAGCGCCGCGTCCTGGAACATAAAGGCGGCGCCGTCGCTCGGCACCTCCAGGGCGCCCGACGTCGGGGCCTCCAGTCCCGCCATGATGTTCAGCAGGGTGGACTTGCCGCAGCCGGACGCACCGAGCAGGGCGACGAACTCGCCCTGCCCGATGCTGGCGTTGACGTCGTCCAGCACCGGGGCGCCGTCGCCGAAGCGCTTGCCCAGGTTTTCCAGTACGACTGGCATGGTCACGTCCTAACTTCTGTTGGCGGAGCTGGCGGCGGGGGCTGGCTAGTCCCTGCCCAGTCCCTGCGCGGAGATCTTCGTCCCGGCGGGGCTGCCGCCCAGGACGCTGTTCAGGGCCGTGAGGTCAAAGATGCCGTTGATGTCGGCCTGGGTGGTGGTGCCGGCGTCGACCCCGTCCTGGAGCAGCTTTTTGTACGTTCCGGCGAGCGGGTCGATGGTGAAGACGATGTTCTTGAGCGAACGGTCGATCACGTCGGCCGGCAGGGCGGCGCCGGCGGATTCCTTGAGAGCGGCGTTGAGGACCGTGGACTTCTCCGCGGCGGGCGCGGCGTTGAGCCAGTCCACGGATTCGACGTGGCCCTTCAGCAGCGCCTTGACCGTGGCGGGGTGCTCGGCGGCGAATTTCTTGTTGACGATCAGGACGGTGGTGATGAACTCACCTTTGTCCCAGAGATCCTTTTCATCGACGAGGACTTTCGCTCCGGCCTGGAGGACCAGACGGGAGGCCCACGGTTCCGGCAGCCACGCGCCGTCGAGCTTGCCGTCCTGGAACAGCTTCAGGGTCTGGGCGTTCTCGGTGGGGTTGATGGCGACGTCGCCGCTGCCGTCAGTGTTGGTCTTGTAGCCCTGCTTGCCCAGCCAGGCGCGCAGTGCCACGTCCTGCGTGCCGCCGAGCTGCGGCGTCGCGAGCTTCTTGCCTTTGAGGTCCGCGGCCGAGGCGATCTCGGGTTTGACCACCAGCTGCGCCCCGCCGGACGCTGCACCGGCGATGATGCTGATCGATTCGCCCTTGCTCTTGACGTAGGAGTTGATGGCGGGGTTGGGGCCGATATAGGTGGCGTCGATGGCGCCGGCGTTGAGGGCCTCGATCGCGGCGGGGCCGGCGTTGAAGACCTGGGTGCTGAGCTTGGTCTCACCAAGGCTCTTGGCGATCAGGCCCTGGCTGACCCCGACGAGGGCAGGGGCGTGCGTGATGTTGCCGAAGTAGCCGAGCTTGAGTTCGGCGGCAGGGGTGTCGGAAGCCGCCGCTGCGGGCGCGGCTTCCGTGGTGCGGGACACCGTGGACGCGACGGCGGCACCGGCACCGATCAGCAGCACGAGGCCGACGGCCAGGCTGATCTCCAGGGTGCGCTTGCGCCTGGGTTTGGTGGTTTCGCCGGCGACGATCCGGGTGGTTCCGGGGGTCTGGCCGGGGGTGGGGTTGTTCGACGGGGATGACATGCGGGAGGTCCTGTTCCTGGGGTGTGCGGGAGGCCGGGCGGGTGGTCAGCGCCGGCGACATCGCCCCCGGAACTCGCCGCGGGGGCCGTGGGAGAGCCGATCCATGGTTGTCATTGGTTCACCATAGGGACTGGCAGGAACCCGGTTCAACGGCCCTGAAACCCGGGGTCACGTGAGTTCATGCAGCGTCATATGCGGGGCCGCCATGCGGCTCTTCAGCGGATTAGTCGCCCTTAACGTTGACGAGCTGCCGGAGCTTGTGCCGTATCTTGACGAGGTCCGCGGAATCGCGCATCACCTGGTCAATGGGCTTGTAGGCCGCCGGGATCTCGTCGATAAATGCCTCGCTGGGACGGAATTCGATGCCCCGCATGGCGGCCTTCAGCTCGGCCAGGGTAAAAGTCTTCTTCGCGGCGTTCCGCGAGTACTCCCGCCCGGCGCCGTGCGGCGAAGAGTTCAGCGACGCGCGGTTTCCCAGCCCGACGACGACGTAGGACGCGGTGCCCATGGAGCCGGGAATCAGCCCGGGGTCGCCCGCCTCGGCCCTGATGGCGCCTTTGCGAGAGACCCAGACGGACTTGCCGTAATGCCATTCCTTCGCGGTGAAGTTGTGGTGGCAGTTGATCCGTTCGGCCTCGCGGACGGAGCCGCCGATCCAGGATTCAAACTGCCGGACCACCCGGTCCATCATCTCCTCGCGGTTCAGCAGGGCGAAGTGCTGTGCCCAGCGGAGTTCCCTGATGTAACGGTCGAATTCAGCAGTGCCTTCCTCGAGGTAGGCCAGGTCCGGGTGCGGCAGGGCGATGTTCCGGCGCAAAATCATGCTCCGGGCCTCGCCGATGTGGCGCTGTGCGAGTTTGTTGCCGACGCCGCGGGACCCGGAATGCAGGAAAAGCCAGACGGCGTCCGCCTCATCCGCGCACACCTCGATGAAGTGGTTGCCCGAGCCCAGCGATCCCAGCTGGAGGGTCCAGTTTGCGGCGTACTGGGCGGGGTCGAAGCGCGCGTGGGCTGCCATCCGCCGCAGTTGGGCAATGCGGGGTACGGCGGTGGCGCTGATCCCGTGGTTGTAGTGGCCGGCGGACAGCGGAATGGCGTGCTCAATGTCCTCCCGCAGCCGTTTCCGGTCCTTGGGCAGGTCCTTGAGGGCATACTGCGTGCGGACGGCGATCATGCCGCAACCGATGTCAACGCCCACAGCCGCAGGGATGACCGCGCCAAGGGTGGGGATGACGGAGCCCACGGTGGCGCCCAGGCCCAGGTGGGCGTCCGGCATCAGGGCCAGATGCGGATAGATGATGGGCAGCTGTGCCGTGGCCAGGGCCTGCTTGCGGGTCGCGTCATCCAGGATCGAAGCCCAGCTGATGAGCCGGCTGTTGATGATCTCCAACGATCTGCCCTCCCATGACGATGATCGCGGGAGGGCAGCCGGGTGGCAAGGCCTTAGATTGAGTAGCGCTCGTCCTCGTGGTCGCCGGGGTGGTCGTTGACGAGACCCGCGGCGAGGGTGTTGCCGTCCTGCGGATCGATCACGAGGAACGCGCCGGTGCGGCGGTGGTGCAGGTAGTTCTCGAGCGGCAGCGGCGCGGCGAGCCGCAGCTGGGCATGTCCAATGTCGTTGAGCTCCAGGGTGGAGGTGGGCTCCAGCTGGAAGTTGGCGAGGTCCAGCTTGCCCGTCACGTTCCGGACCAGGGCCTGGACCGTGCGGGTGCCGTGCTTGACCAGCACCTTGGCGCCCTCGCGGAGCGGCTTGGGCGAGAGCCAGCATAGTGCGGCGTACAGGTCCGCCGAGGCCTCCCTGATAGTGCCCGCCGCCGCGATCGTATCCCCGCGGGCGACGTCGAACTCATCCGCGAGGCGCAGCGCCACGGATTGCGGGGCCACGGCCTCGGTCAGTTCCAGTCCGGCGAAGTCGATCCCGGTGACGGTGGTGGTGCGCGGCGCCTGGCCCGGGGTGAGGACGCTGACCTTGTCCCCCAGTTTCACCGAGCCCTCGGTGATCTGCCCGGCGTAGGCCCGGTAGTCGCGGTAACCCTCGACGTCGAGTCCGCTGGCGACGGCGTCGGGGGCCAGGGCCCCCTGCGGCCGGATGACCAGCTGGACGGGGAACCGGAAGCTCTCCAGGTGGCTTTCGAGTTCGTCCGCGGCCGGCAGGGTCTCGAGGACTTCGAGCAGCGCAGGTCCGCCGTACCAGGGCGTGCGGCCGGAGCGGTCCACGACGTTGTCGCCGTCGAGCGCGGAGACGGGAATGACGAAAAGGTCCGCAATCCCGCCTGTATTTGAATCGTCACGGCCGAGCCCAAGCTCCCGGCCGACCTTCTGCACGTCGGCCTCGATCCCGCGGAACACGTCCTCGCTGAAGTCCACGAGGTCGATCTTGTTCACGGCGACGATCACGTGCGCCACGCGCAGCAGCTGCAGCACGGACAGATGCCGGCGGGTCTGCTCCAGGACACCCTTGCGAGCGTCAATGAGCACGACGACGGCGTCCGCAGTGGATGCTCCGGTCACCGTGTTCTTGGTGTACTGCACGTGGCCGGGGCAGTCCGCGAGGATGAAGCTGCGGCGGTCCGTGGCGAAGTAGCGGTAGGCGACGTCGATGGTGATGCCCTGTTCCCGCTCGGCGCGCAGGCCGTCGGTCAGCAGGGCGAGGTCGATCCCGCCTTTCTCGCCCCCGAAACCGCGGTCCGCGGAGGTGCGGGCGACGGCGTCGAGCTGGTCGGCGAGGATCGCCTTGGAGTCGTGCAGGAGCCTGCCCACCAGGGTGGACTTGCCGTCGTCGACGGAGCCCGCGGTGGCGAAGCGGAACAGGGTCGAAGACAGAAAGCGAGAGGCCAGGGGCGCCTCGTCAAGAAGGGCAGCCGCGCGGGCGGTGTCGATGTCGGTGCTCATTAGAAATAGCCATCCTTCTTGCGGTCTTCCATGGCGGCCTCGGAGATGCGGTCATCCGCCCGGGTGGCGCCACGTTCGGTGATGGTGGAGGCGGCAACTTCGATGACGACGTCGCGCACGGTGGCGGCGGCCGATTCGACGGCGCCGGTGCAGGACATGTCGCCCACGGTCCGGTAACGGACAGTCTTGGTGATGACCTGCTCGTGTTCGCGCGGCTGGGACACCTCGCCGACCGCGCGCCACATGCCGTCGCGGGCGAAGACCTCGCGGTCATGGGCGTAGTACAGGCCCGGGAGGTCGATGTTTTCGCGCTCGATGTAGCGCCACACGTCGAGTTCGGTCCAGTTGCTGATCGGGAACGCCCGGACGTGCTGGCCCACCGTGTGGCGGCCGTTGTACAGGTTCCACAGTTCGGGCCGCTGGTTGCGCGGATCCCACTGGCCGAACTCGTCGCGCAGGCTCAGGATCCGCTCCTTCGCCCGGGCCTTGTCCTCGTCGCGGCGGCCGCCGCCGAAGACGGCGTCGAACTTGTTGCGCTGGATCGAGTCCAGCAGGGGGACGGTCTGCAGCGGGTTGCGGGTGCCGTCGGCGCGCTCGGCAAGCTCGCCGGAGTCGATGAACTCCTGGACGGAGCCGACGACGAGCTTGAGTCCCAGCCGTTCCACGGTCCGGTCGCGGAAGTCGATGACCTCGGGAAAGTTGTGCCCGGTGTCCACGTGCAGGACAGGGAACGGCACCTTGCCGGGCCAGAACGCCTTCGTGGCCAGGTGCAGCATCACCACGGAGTCCTTGCCGCCGGAGAACAGCAGCGCCGGCTTCTCGAATTCGGCAACCACCTCGCGGATGATGTGAATCGCTTCCGACTCCAACGTGTCCAAAGACGACAGGCGGGATGACCGCAGAGCCGCAGCAGCAGATGCCGCCCCGGGAGTGGCATCTAAGGCATCGGCCGAGGGACCCGACGCGAGCTTGCGAGCGTTGGGAAGGCCGCTGCCGCTGTCGGAGCGGGACGCGATGCTGCTTGCAGCATCG
>NZ_AUPJ01000221.1 GCF_000427315.1 Arthrobacter sp. TB 26 | reverse complement strand
CGGGGGCGGCATCGGGGTCGACGGCCACGAAAGTCTCAACATTGCTCATACGTGTAGTCCGCATTCTGTCTTGTCGGTTCCTGCCCAGCGGCCGGCGCGGGGGTCATCGCCCGGCGCCACCTTGCGGGTGCAGGGCTGGCAGCCAATGGACGGGTAGCCCTGTGAAAGCAGCGGGTTGACGGGGAGGAGGAAGTCGATCGAGTACTGCACCAGCTGGTCGAAGCTCCAGGCCGCGACCGGGTTGACCTTGACCAGGCCGTTGGTCTCGTCCCAGGTGACCAGCGGGGTGTTGGTGCGGGTGGGCGCCTCGTCGCGGCGGACCCCGGTGAACCAGAGTTCGTAGCCGGCGAGGGTGCGGCGCAGCGGGGCCACCTTGCGCAGCGCACAGCACTGGGCGGCATCGCGGGCGAAGAGGTCCTTGCCGAGCAGCCGGTCCTGCTGCTCCACGGTGTGCACCGGCTGCACGTCGACGACGTTGACGTGCAGGCTCGCGGCCACCTCGTCACGCGTGGCATGGGTTTCCGGGAAGTGGTAGCCGGTTTCCAGGAAGAGGACGTCGACGCCGGGGAGCTGGTCCGCGACGAGCGCGGGGAGGACGGCGTCGGCCATGGAGCAGGCGACGGCGACGGCGGGCAGCTCGAAGTTGCGCGCCACCCAGGCGATGACCTCGCGGGCCGGGGCGTCCCAACCGAGCTCGGCGGCGCCGGATTCGGCGATGGCCTTGAGCTCGTCGTGGGTGCGGAGGGTGGCGCTCATTGCAGATCACCCTCGTCGGCGGCGAAGGCCCATTCGGCGAAGGTCTGGCCCTCGGTGTGGTCGGCAACAAACTTCCGGACCACGCGTTCCACATAGTCGGGAAGGTCCTCGGCCGTGACCTTGAGTCCGCGGACGGTGCGCCCAAGGCCCGCCTCCTCGCGGCTGTTCGAAGCCAGCCCGCCGCCGAGGTGGACCTGGAAACCCGGGGTGGGGTCGCCGTCGGGCGTGGGAAGCATCATGCCCTTGAGGCCGATGTCCGCGGTCTGGATCCGGGCGCAGGAGTTGGGGCAGCCGTTGATGTGCAGCGACAGGGCCTGCGGGAGCTGTTCGGACTCGACGAGGTCGGCGAGGCGGCGTTCCAGCTCGGCGACGGCGGTGGCGGCCGTGACTTTGGTTTCGACGATGGCGAGCTTGCAGTATTCGATGCCCGTGCAGGCGATGGTGCCGCGGCGGAACACGGACGGCCGGGCGGACAGGCCCAGGGCGTCGAGCTCGGCCACGAGCGGTTCCACCTGGTCCTTGGGCACGTCGAGGACCACCAGCTTCTGGTGCGGGGTGGTGCGCAGCCGCTGCGAGCCGCGGGCCTCCAGGGTGTCGGCGAGCTTCACGAGCTGGCTGCCGGAGAGCCGGCCGGCCAGCGGGGTGGCGCCGATGAAGAACCTGCCGTCCTTCTGCTCGTGCACGCCAATGTGGTCACCCGGGGTGGAGGGCTTGGGCGCGGCCGGGCCGTCGTCGAGTTTGTAGCCGAGGTATTCGTCCTCGAGGACCTGGCGGAACTTCACCGGACCCCAGTCCGCCAGCAGGAACTTCAGGCGGGCCTTGGTGCGCATGCGCCGGTAGCCGTAGTCGCGGAAGATGCTGGTGACACCGAGCCACACATCGGCGGCCTGGTCCGGCCGGACGAAGGCGCCGAGGCGTTTGCCCAGCATTGGGTTGGTGGAGAGCGCGCCGCCCACCCAGAGGTCGTAGCCGATGCCGAGTTCGGGGTGGACCAGGCCCACGAGGGCGACGTCGTTGATCTCGTGCACCACGTCCTGGCTGGGGTGGCCGGTGATGGCGGTCTTGAATTTACGCGGCAGGTTGGCCAGTTCCGGGTCGCCGATAAAGCGTTCGGCGAGCTCGTGGATCAGCTGCGTGGGGTCGATGAGCTCGTCCTTGGCGATGCCGGCAACCGGGGAGCCGAGGATGACGCGGGGCACGTCGCCGCAGGCTTCCGTGGTGGACAAGTCCACCGACTCGAGGCGGCGCCAGATTTCCGGCACGTCCTCGACCCGGATCCAGTGCAGCTGGATGTTCTGGCGGTCGGTGAGATCGGCCGAGTCGCGGCCGAAGTCGACGGAAATCTGGCCGATGACGCGCAGCTGCTCGGTGGTGAGGGCGCCGCCGTCGATCCTGACGCGCAGCATGAAGTACTTGTCCTCGAGCTCGTGCGGTTCGAGCGTGGCGGTCTTGCCGCCGTCGATCCCGGGCTTGCGCTGCGTGTAAAGGCCCCACCAGCGGAAGCGGCCGTGCAAATCCGTGCCGTCGATCGAGTCGAAGCCGTGCTTGGAGTAGACAGACTCGATGCGCTCGCGGACGTTCAGGCCGTTGTCTTCCTGCTTCCAGGTTTCGTTGGCGTTCAGCGGCGCGGTGCCGTCCACTTTCCACTGCCCGTGCGGCTTTGCGGCGGGGCGGGAGGTGGGGCGCTTGGTGCGGCCTGGGGCAGCCTGGTCCGAGGACGCTCCGGCTAGAGCTGTATCAGTCATGGATCGACTGTAGGGCGGCCCGTAATGCCGTCACAAAGGGTCAGAAACGCGGGGTCACCTAGGGCAACAAATCGTCACGAAGCCTCGGCGAGCCTTGAAGTGGCGCGGTTCCTGTGCATGGTCCGGGGCAGTGTGGCGGGGCCGCCGCCGGGCTTCAGGCGCCTGCCGCGAGGGCGGCGTCGTAGCGTTCCAGCGCGATCTCGGCGAGCACCGGGGACGGCAGCAGGGCCGCCGTGACCAGGTCCGCGCCGGCCTTACCGAGCTGGTCGTGAAAGAAGCCGGGGGCCAGCAGATAGGCGGCGATGACCACGCGGCCGCCCAGGTCCACCGCCCCGGCGGACTCCCCTGCGCCGGCGCCGCCAGCCGCCTCTTCGCGCAGCATGGCGACGGCGTCGGGCACTGAAGGCTTCGCGGACGCGCCGTACGCGGCCATGATGCGGTTGGAACGCAGGGCACGGAGCTGGTCTGCGAGTTCCTCGACATTCTGCGCCGCGGTGGGGTCGGAGGACCCGGCAGCGGCGAGGATCACGGCGTCGTTGTCGGTCACGCCGGCTTCCCGGAGCCGGACG
>NZ_AUPJ01000220.1:2739-18528 GCF_000427315.1 Arthrobacter sp. TB 26 | reverse complement strand
TGCCCGGCCGGCTCTTGACCGCCCGGGCGATGTCCACCTTGACGTGGTAGCCGACGCTGAGCAGCAGCGGGACAACGACGGCGGTCTCCCCCGCCGGCAGTCCGGCGACAACGGCCGGCAGCGCGGGGTCCTGGACGTCGACATAGGCTTCGCGGACGTCGAGCCCAGGCCGCAGCGCGGCGATCCCGTCCCGGAGGGCGTTGACTTCGGCGGCACCGTCGGTGCTGGAGGTGCCGTGGGCGCAGGCGATCAGGATGGGGCTATTCATAGCCGTTAGCGTAACCTTGGAGCCGCCCCATCCGCCCCCTTTGAGATTCGACCGGGACACTCCATGACTTCTTACTTCAGCCTTGTCCTGGTCTGGCTGGACCTGGCCGGCGTCTTCTTCTTCGCGGTCTCCGGGTCACTGCTCGCGGCCCGGAAGCAGTTCGACATCATCGGTTCCCTCCTGCTGGCCTCGGTGGTGAGCCTGGGCGGCGGCGTCATCCGCGACATCATTATCAACGCCGGCCCGCCCGCAGCGTTCACCAACCCCGCCTATCTGGCGCCCCCGCTTCTGGCAACGGTGCTGGTGTACTTCCTGTTTTCCAGCGTCCAGCGCTACACCTCGTTGCTTATCCTGTTCGACGCCGGCGGCCTCGCGCTCTTCTGCATCACCGGCACCCTCAAGGCGCTGTCCGCCGGGATGAACCCGGTTGCGGCGGTCCTGCTCGGGGTCACGACGGCGGTGGGTGGCGGCCTGCTGCGCGACATCACCGCCAATGAGGTGCCGCAGCTCTTCGACCCGAAGGATCTCTATGCGCTGCCGGCGTTTGCGGGGGCGGCGATGACCATGGTCCTGTCCGTCACCGGTACCTTCAATGCGGTGACCGCGGGCGCCGTAGCTGCCATCGTTTTCGCCTTCCGCGTCACCGCCTGGCGGCGCCAGTGGCACGTTCCGCTGGCGGTCCGCGGCTGGCACCGGCTCGGCTTGGACACGGCGGATGGCGGGCGAAAGGATTAGCTAGGATAAGAACCATGACTGACATGTTCCTCGAGAAGTTCCGCGCGCTTGTTCCGAAGTATCTCGAAGACGAATGGCAGGAAGAGGATGGCCTCCCGGCCGACGAGCTGGACGCGGCCCTCGCCGAGCACCAGTTCCAGGTCCCGCTGGTGTTGCGGGAGTTCTACCTCGCGGTCGGCGGCTGCGAGGACATCATGGAGGCCTACCACTACTTCTGGGACCCCGAAGAGCTCGAAGTCGATGACGAAGGCTTCCTGATGTTCCTCGAGGACGAGGAAGAGCAGTTCACCTGGGGTTTCCGGGTGGGCGACCTCAGCGTTCCGGACCCGATCGTGTACCGCCGCAACAACGCCCGTGGCCAGTGGAAGAGCGAGGAAGGAACCTTCTCCGAGTTCGTCTTCGATATGTTCGAGTGGGCGTTCAACGACGAAGACGAGGACTAAGGCAGGTTCCGCTGCTTCCGGTCGCCGGTTCTCCCCAAGATTGGCCGCCTTCACCGGGGTGTCGGGCGGAACCGCCGGGAATCTGGGGCGTCGGAAGTTCGTACCTGGGGAAATTCAGCGGACGACCCGGCCGCGCAGCACCTGCCACACCTCATCGATGACCTTCTGCGGGTTGTAGACCACATCCTGATACCCATACCGGAGTACGGCGTAGCCCGTAAGGGTGCTGGCGTTGTTCCGCCGGCGGTCCTTCTTCACCTGTACGGGCTCCAGATGGCTGCCTCCGTCGATCTCCACGATCAGGAACCCCTCCAGCAGGAAGTCCACACGTCCAATTCCGGGCAGCTCCACCTGCGTCTGCGTATAGATGCCCTGGTCCCTGAACAATAGTCTGGCAACGACTTCAATCGCCGACTCCGCCGTACCATCGACCAGCTCAAGGACCCCGCGGGCCGCCCCGTTACGATTTCCCGGCAACCGTTGCCTCAGGTAGTCCAGCGTCGTACGCCCCTGCAACAGGGCGCTTTCCACCATCACCGCGGCATCCACCGGGGGCAGGCACCGCAACGCATGCAGCAGCGTATCAGTCAGCCCGGCCACAGGCCGGGGAAACTCCGGCGGAACCAGGCTGCCGCGGTGGATTACCACACCGGCCGCGGCGCCGTGCCGGCAAAGGAGATGAAGCCGCTCGGGTGCGTGGAGCTGCCACAGCCCCTGGTGCGGGGCCGCCGACGCGCAACACAGCAGTCCATTGGCCAACACCGCCGCAACCAGATCAGGAGCTGCGCCCGCCAGTGCCACGACCCCATGGCGTAGCCGCACCATTTCCCCCACTGAGACGGCATTCCGGATAGTCCGCTCAGAGAAGCCTGCCTGCAACAGCGTCCCCGTCCGGGCCACGGAACCGGCGTATTTCAGGTAACTGGCGAGGTCCATGCACCCAGCACAGTCTGGGACTCCACGGAGCGACAGGCGCGGAGCCGGCTATGTGGACATTCCTGGCGCCGGCCCTCCCCATCTTTGGAACGACTGTACGGCGTGCCGCACGGGTTTCCGGCTGGATCTGCCCCAGAAGTGGGGAGATTCCGCCCGGGCCACTCGGATAACCTGTGACAACGAATTTACAGACAGCCTAGACAGCATGACATTTCTGTCATAGGCTCATTCATGGGTTCACCAAATGCCTCCGGTGGATCTGATGCGAACGGAGAAATGGCCCCGGTTCGACACAACGGATGACTCGAAAACGTTGTGAGGAACCGGGGCCATTCCGTTTAAATCGGAGCACCCGTGGGGGTCCGGCCGGAAGCCATACCCCGGCGGACCCGGATCAGCTGGCGCGGTCCACCACGGCCAGCGCAAAGTTGGTCAGCGAGCTCTTCACGACCCCCTCGGGCAACGGCGCGAGCGCAGCAATCGCCTCGTCGGCCCAAGCGCGTGCCACCACCCAGGATTCCGCCGTTACAGGGTGTTCCCGGAGGCCGGCAACGGCGGCCGCGAGGGCCTCGTCGGAGCTGAGGTCGCCGTCGATGAGCTTCAGGAGTTCGACGGCGGACTGGTCGCCGGCTTCGGCCTTTTTGCGGAGCAGCAGGACGGGCAGGGTCGGCACACCTTCGCGCAGATCGGTGCCCGGGGACTTGCCGGACTTGACCTTGACGCCGGTCACGTCGATGACATCGTCCGCCAGCTGGAAGGCGACGCCCACCTTTTCGCCGTACTCGACCAGCATCGGCTCGTAGGCCTCGTCGGCGCCGGAGAAGATCGCGCCGAGCTGGCCCGAGGCCGCCACCAGCGAGCCGGTCTTGTCCGCGATGACCGAGAGATAGTGTTCCACCGGGTCCTCGTCCGGGCGCGGACCCACGGTTTCATGCAGCTGGCCCAGGCACAGCCGCTCAAAGGTGCGGGCCTGGATGCCGAGCGCGCGGGACCCGAGTTCGGAGACCAGGATGGAGGCCCGGGCAAAAATCAGGTCGCCGGTCAGGACTGCCACCGAGTTGCCCCAGACCTCGTGGGCCGTGGGGGCGCCCCTGCGGAACGGTGCGGAGTCCATCACGTCGTCGTGGTAGAGCGTCGCGAGGTGGGTCAGTTCCACGACGACGGCGGCCTGCACCACGGCGGGCCGGGAGGCGTCGCCCAGGTGTGCGCAGAGCAATGTCAGGAGGGGACGGATGCGCTTGCCGCCGGCTTCCACGAGGTGGCGCGACGTCGCGTCGGCAAGCGGATCCGAGTTGGCGATGGCTTCGCGGAGCTTCTTCTCCACCCGGGCCAGGTTGGTGGTGATGGCAGGCCCGAGTTCGGGGTCCCCTGCGATCGCGGCAAAGCCGGCCGGCAGCTGCAATCCGGTGGCGATGGCGGTGGTGTTGAGGTCGGGCTCAGAGCTCGGCAGGCCGTGTCCGGCGTGCGTCCAGCTTTGGTCTGCAGAGTTGGTCACGGGTTAACCCTAACTTTTGTTGCGGAATCCGCGGAGTTGGCGCTGGAGTGGGAGCCGGACGGGCCTTGGTTGGACGTCGCCGGTACCAGCGATTCCAGGACCCGGATGACGCGGTCCTCGAAGCCCTTGGCCGCGGGATCCGTCAGGTTGGCCAGCAGCCTGACCACGAACCGCATGAGGACAGGGATGGGCATGCCCGTCCGGAGGGCCAGTTTCATCACGGCCGGCTTGCCGATGAGAGCCGCGAAGGCACGGCCCAGGGTGAAGTGCGAACCCCACTGGTCCCGCACGTAGTCCGCGTAACGAGCGAGGTGCGCATCGGCGGCCCTGCTGGCTTCCGTCCCGGAGCCCCAGCCGGCGGACGCCGAGCGGGCGGCGCCGTCGATGATGAATTCGGCCGCGAAACGGGCGGATTCCATGGCATAGGAGATGCCCTCGCCGTTGAACGGGGAGACCATGCCGCCGGCGTCGCCGAGCAACAGGAGCCCCGGCGAGTAGTGCGGGGTGCGGTTGAAGCCCATCGGCAGCGCGGCACCGCGGATCTCGCCGACCTGGTTCTCGGGGGTGAATCCCCAGTCCGCGGGCATGCCGGCGGTCCATTCGCGCAGGACCTGCTTGTAGTCGAGCTTGCCGAATTCCTTGGACGAGTTCAGGATGCCGAGGCCCACGTTGGAAGTGCCGTCGCCCACGCCGAACACCCAGCCGTAGCCCGGGAGCAGCTTGCCGTCGCGGCCGGGAAGCTCCAGCCAGCCTTCCATCCAGTCGTCGTCGTGCCGCGGGCTCGTGAAGTAGGTGCGGACGGCGACGCCGAGCGGCCGGTCGTCGCGTTTCCGGATGCCCAGCGACACGGCAGTGCGGCTGGAGTTTCCGTCCGCGGCGAGGACGACGTCGGCGCTGAAGTCGCAGGTCTCGCCGGTCTTGCGGCCGGATTCGTCCAGCAGCGCGGCACGGACCCCGGTGACCCGGCCGTCGCCGGCGCGCAGTGCTTCGGTGACGCTGTGTCGTTCCAGCACGACGGCGCCCGCGGACTGGGCGTGCCGGGCCAGTTCCTCGTCGAAGCCCAGGCGGGTGCGGATCAGTCCGTACTGCGGAAAATCGGAGACCTCGGGCCAAGGGAGTTCGATGCTGCGGCCGCCGGCGAGCAGGCGCAGGCCCTTGTTGCGGCGCCAGCCGTCGGCTTCGGGGTGCGGCAGGCCAAGCTTCTGGATCTCGCGGACGGCGCGGGGGGTGAGCCCGTCGCCGCAGACTTTTTCACGAGGGAAGCTGGTCTTCTCCACCACCGTGACGTCGATGCCAGCCTGCGCCAGGTAGTAGGCAGCGGTGGACCCGGCCGGACCGGCTCCGACGATCAGTACTTTCACGGCAGCGACAAACTAACGCCCGGGCCGGGTGTTGCGGCGCAGCTTCGCCACCGGTCCCGTGTGGGCCGCCAGGGCTGCCGCGCCCGCTGCGGGGCCAACCTCAGGGCCGGGCTTGACGGCGCGGTGCACGGCGACGATGCCGCCGCTGAGGTTGCGGTAGGTGACGCTGTCCCAGCCGGCCTCCTGCAGCCAGGCCGCGAGGTGGTCCTGGTCCGGCCAGGCGCGGATGGACTCGGCGAGGTAGACGTAGGCATCCGGGTTGGAGGAGACCTTGACGGCGATCGCGGGCAGGGCGCGCATCAGGTATTCGGTGTACATGGTGCGCCAGAGCGGCACGACAGGCTGGGAGAACTCGGCGATGACCAGCTTGCCGCCGGGCTTGGTGACGCGCAGCATCTCGGCCAGGGCCTTCTTCGTCTCGTTGACGTTGCGCAGGCCGAAGGAGATGGTGCTGGCATCGAAGGTGTTGTCCGCGAAGGGCAGGCGGGTGGCGTCACCGGCGATGAAGTCGATGTCGGGGCGGCGGCGCTTGCCGACCTTGAGCATGCCCAGCGAGAAGTCGCAGGCGATCACGTCGATGCCGGCGTCGGCATACGGCTCGCTGGAGGTACCCGTGCCGGCGGCGAGATCGAGCACCCGCTGGCCGGACTTCACATCCATGGCTTCCACCACAATCTTGCGCCAACGGCGTGTCTGCCCCATCGACAGAACGTCGTTGACGACGTCGTATTTAGGGGCGACGTCGTCAAACATCGTGGCTACTTCGTCCGGACGCTTATCCAAGGATGCTCGGTTCACCCTGACATTGTCTCAAATGATCAGCACACACCCTAACCACGCCCTGAGCAGGGCCTCCGGCGGACGCGGGAGTAGTGTTGTCTCACTATGACGAGCGCGTTCCGTACCCGAATTGTCAGGACTCTGACACTGCCCCTCGATGCTGATGCATTCCCCGGGGGGCTGCCGTCGCTTCTGGTCCGCGACGACCTCCTCTGCTGGACCCGCCGCGAAGCCGGCCTCGTCGGCTTCGGCGAGGTGGCCCGGTTCACCGCCACCGGACCCGACCGTTTCCTCGAGGCGGACATCTGGTGGCGGCACCTGGTCCTCGAGGCCGAGATCCAGGACACCGTGGAATGGCCCGGCACCGGCCCGGTCGCTTTCGGCTCCTTCGCCTTCTCCAAAGCGTCCGCGCATGAGTCGCGGCTGATCGTGCCCGAAATCGTCGTGGGACTGCGTGACGGCAAGGCGTGGCTGACCCAGTTGACGTTCGACGACGGCGACCTCACCGAGGCGGGCGCGCGCGCCGCGCTGGACCGCTGGCTGGGGACGCCCGGCGTCGTGCCGTCAACGGACGCCGGAACAGACGCCGCGCCGGTTGAGGCGACGCTGACCACGGGTTCGCTGAGCGAGGCGGACTGGATGGCGGCCGTGGCCGCCGGTGTGGCGGAGATCCGCACCGGGGCGCTTGAAAAGCTGGTGCTGGCCCGCGACGTCGTCGCCACCGTCCCCGCCGGAGTGAATGCCGCCGAGATCCTCCGCCAGCTCGCCGTCCGCTACCGCGAATGCTGGACCTACGGCGTCGACGGGCTCGTGGGCGCCACCCCTGAGATGCTGATCCAGGTGGAGGGCCGCACTGCGCAGGCCCGCGTCCTGGCGGGCACCCTGGACCGGCGCGACGCCGACGGGATGGCCGGCTCGCCGCTGGAGTTCGCCGAGCGGGTGCTGGCCGGATCCGAGAAACAGCGGCACGAACACGACATCGCCATCCAGTCGCTCACCACCCAGCTGGCCCCCTTCTCCGAGGCCATGAACGCGCACAGCGAGCCCTTCATCCTGGAACTGCCGAACGTCTGGCACCTGGCCTCGGATGTGAAAGCGGAGCTGGCCGAGGTGGAGGGCCACGTGCCCACCAGCCTCGCCCTGATCAACGCGCTGCACCCGACAGCGGCGGTCTGCGGCACGCCGACCACCGTGGCGGGCGCCCTGATCCGCAAACTTGAGCACCTGGACCGCGGCCCCTACGCCGGACCGGTCGGCTGGCTCGACGCGGCCGGCAACGGGGAATGGGGCATCGCGCTGCGCGGGGCCGTTATCGAATCCCCTACCAGCGTGCGGCTGTACGCCGGCTGCGGCGTCGTCGAAGGCTCCGTGCCGGAAGCCGAACTCGCCGAGACCTGGGCGAAGTTCCGGCCGATGCTGGAGTCGCTGGGCATCAGCAGCTGATCGACTGGGACGTCCGGGCATACCCGTCCGCTTCGTCGTTGAATCCGGGATTCCAGACACTCCAGCGTGTGGAAGTCTTGTCTTTAAGGCCAAAATAGTTATCCAATAGTGAAACTTAGTTTTCTGTGACGCACATCTCTTCTTCGGCGATACACTATAAACCGACTTGGTTACGCATCCCTCCTGCAACAAAAGGTAAGAACATGCAGATCTCCCGTTCGCTCCTGAGCACCTCCACGCTTAAGGCAGCCACCGTGCTGGCCATCGGCGTCCTGACGCTCTCCGCCTGCACCAATGCCTCCGAAAAGGCACCCTCCGGCGCGGCTCCGTCCGTGTCCGGCAGCGCCGCGGCCAGCTTTGACCCGAGCACCATCCAGAAGGATGATGCCCTGGCGGCCATGGTTCCCGAGGCCATCAAGTCCAAAGGCACCTTGACCGTGGGCTCGGACACCTCCTACGCCCCCGCGGAATTCCTTGGCACCGACGGCCAGACCCCCGTGGGCTACGACGTCGACATCGCCAAGGCGATCGGCGCCACCCTGGGCCTGAAGGTCCAGGTGCAGACGTCCGAATTCACCGGCATCCTCCCGGCACTGGGCCCGAAGTACGATCTCGGCATCTCCTCGTTCACGATCAACCCGGAGCGGCTCGGCGCGGTGAACATGGTCAGCTACTTCAACGCCGGCACCGCCTGGGCCGTCCAGAAGGGCAACCCGAAGAAGGTTTCCCTGGATGACCTCTGCGGCAAGTCCGTCGGCGTGCAGACCGGTACCGTCCAGGAAGACCCGGACCTCTCGGACCGCAGCAAGAAGTGCGTGGCCGACGGCAAGCCGGCCATCAACGTCGTGACCCTCAAGAACCAGACGGACATCACCACCCGCCTGGTCAACGGCAGCGTCGATGCGATGGCCGCTGACTCCCCCATCACTGGCTACGCCATCACCCAGACCAACGGCCAGATCGAAAAGCTCGGCGACGTCTACGATTCCGCACCGCAGGGGATCGCCGTCGCCAAGTCGGACATGGCCCTGGCCGAGGTCGTCCAGAAGACCGTCGCCAAGCTCATGGAGAACGGCTCCTACAAGAAGATCCTGGAAGGCTGGGGCAACGCCGATGGCGCCATCACCAAGTCTGAGGTCAACCCGGCGGTCGGATCTTGAGTCTTCCCGCAACCGGCCACACACCAGGTGCGCACATGGCCAGTCATGAGGACAAGCACGAGGCACCGGTAGTCCTGAACCATCCGGTGCCCGTTCGGCATCCGGGCCGCTGGATCAGCGCCATCATCATCCTCGGCGCCCTCGCCCTGTTCCTGCAGAGCCTGGTCACCAACCCCAACTTCCGCTGGGACATTGTGGGGACCTACATCCTCGATACCAAGGTGGTGCAGGGCGTCGGCTGGACGCTGCTGCTGACCGCGGCCGCCATGGTCCTGGCCATTGTCCTCGCCATCCTCCTGGCGTTCATGCGCCAGTCGGAGAACCCGGTGTTCCGGTGGTCCAGCTGGGCCTGGGTCTGGTTCTTCCGTGGCACTCCGGTATACACGCAGCTGGTCTTCTGGGGCCTGATCTCCGTCCTGTACCCCAAGATCACCGCCGGCATCCCGTTCGGACCCGAGTGGTTCGCCGTGGACACGAGCGCCGTCATCACAACCACGGCTGCGGCCATCCTGGGCCTGGGCCTGAACGAGTCCGCCTACCTGGCGGAAATTTTCCGGGCCGGCCTCAAGTCAGTGGACCGCGGCCAGGAGGAAGCCGCCGCGGCCCTGGGGATGGGCAAGACCAAGATCATGTGGCGGATCATCCTGCCGCAGGCCATGCGGGTGATCGTGCCGCCAACCGGCAACGAAACCATCGGCATGCTGAAAACCACTTCCCTCGTCCTGGCCGTGCCGTTCACCCTGGACCTGACGTTTGCCACGAACACCCTGGCCAACCGGACCTATCTGCCGGTACCCCTGCTGATCGTGGCGGCTATCTGGTACCTCGTGATCACCAGCCTGCTGATGGTGGGCCAGCACTTCATCGAGGCCTACTACGGCAAGGGAGTGGACAACCTTGCTCCGGCCGCGATCAACCCGGCCGCAGCGAAGGCCGCCGCAGCCATGGCGCCGAGCGCTGCGGCGGAGCCGGCGCTGAAGATGGACCTTCCCGAGGATGAGGCAAAATGACGATCACCACTGAGAATCCGCTGGTGCGCATCGAGGGCCTCCACAAGTTCTACGGCCAGCACCATGTGCTGCGCGGCATCGACCTCGAGGTCAACCGGGGCGAGGTGTCCGTGGTGATCGGGCCGTCCGGTTCGGGCAAGTCCACCATGTTGCGGTGCGTGAACCTGCTGGAGACCATCAGCGCGGGCCGTATCTCCGTCGGTGGAAAGCTGATCGGCTACCGCGAAGTCAACGGCCGGCTCCATGACCTGAAAACCAAGGAGATCGCCGCCCAGCGCCGCGAGATCGGCATGGTGTTCCAGCGCTTCAACCTGTTCCCGCACAAGACGGCCCTCTACAACGTCATGGAGGCGCCGGTCCAGGTCAAGGGCCAGTCCCGCGATGCTGCACGGAAGCGGGCCATGGAACTGCTGGACCGCGTGGGGCTGTCGGACCACGCCGGCCACTACCCGTCGCAGCTTTCCGGCGGTCAGCAGCAGCGGGTGGCAATTGCCCGCGCCCTGGCCATGGATCCGGAGCTCATGCTCTTCGATGAACCCACCTCAGCGCTGGACCCGGAACTGGTGGGCGACGTCCTGAACGTCATGAAGGACCTTGCCCAGTCCGGCATGACCATGATTGTGGTGACCCACGAGATCGGCTTCGCCCGCGAAGTGGGCGACCGCCTGACCTTCATGGACGGCGGTGTGGTAGTTGAATCCGGGGATCCCCAGGAGGTCCTGGCCAACCCGCAGCATCCCCGCACCAAGGAGTTCCTTAGCCGGGTGCTGTAGTTCCGGTAATCCGCACCGATTTCGAACAGCCGCTACGTGAATCCACGTGGCGGCTGTCCGTTTCCGTAGCGAATTCCCGGAGGCCGCCGCCGTTTCCCACAGCCCGGATCCGGTTTTCACGTTGCTTTTCGTCGACGACGATCTGCGAGGTGTTCCGGCCCTTCAAGTATTCGGGTTTGACGTCTTGTGCACGGTGGATGGGTGGAGGCCCAGCAGATACCCGATCCGGGCCGGCCCCCACCGCCGGTTCACGCGCAGGACGACGTCATCGAAGCGGTGCGGTCAACCCTCTACGTAGCAGTGAAAAGCCGCCATTCTGAGCTGGCCTGTAGGCGTCACGACGAGGCGCGTCCTCAGCCGCTAGAGGCATGTCTCCCGCCGGGGGCGCCCCCGGCTAAAGCTGAAATCTGTACCAGCACCGGTTGCGTCGTGCGGGTCGCTTCGGGGGTGCCTGCCGTTCCTCAGTTGGCCAGTTCCACAGCTGCCTGAAGGAGAACGTTGATTCCGTCGGCACAGGCCTCGGGCGTCGAGTACTCGCGGGGGTTGTGGCTGATGCCGTCGTAGAGGCCCGGAACGAAGATCATTCCCGCCGGGCAGAGAGCAGCAATTTCTCCGGCATCGTGGCCGGCTCCCGAGGTGATTTCGGCATAGCTGAACCCGAGGTTGGTAGCTGATTTGGCGACGAGGTCCTGCATCTCCACGGGGAAGGCCACGGGCGGGGTTTTCGCGGTGGTCCGGGAAGTAATGGAGACTCCGGTGAGCCGTTCCACGTCGCCCAGATAGGTATTAAGGTCCGCCTCCGCGCGCTCCATGGCTGCCGCGTCCGGGTTGCGCAGGTCGACTGTCATGAGCACATTCGAGGGCACGATGTTGATGAGGTTCGGATAGGTATCCTGCCGTCCGACCGTCGCCAGCATCTGTCCATACTCCCCGGATTCCACCATCTCATTGAGGCGGACGGTCACCAGAGCCGCTGCGAGACCGGCATTGCGACGTAGGGAGTGCGGAGTGGCCCCGGCGTGGGCGGCGCGCCCGGTCAGCTGGAGCTCCTTCCAGGTAATGGCCTGCACTCCCCGAACCACTCCTATCCGGGTGTTGTCTGCGGCCAGAATGGGTCCCTGCTCGATGTGGCATTCAAGGTAGGCATAGGGGGCAGTAATCGGCACCTGGACCTCGCCCGCGAATCCGTGGTGTTCGAGTTCCGCTCCGACCGAGACACCGTCACGGTCAGTTGTCTCGAGCGCTTCGCGCAGCCCCAAGCGTCCCGCGGCCACCGCAGACCCGAGCATGTCCGTCCCGAAGCGGACCCCCTCCTCCTCCGTGAAGATCGCCACCTCGATCGGGCGCCGCGTGATGACACCATGGTCGTTGAGAGTCCGGATAACTTCCAGACCGCCGAGGACGCCCAGGCAGCCGTCAAACTTCCCCGCAGTCCCGACGCTGTCGATGTGCGAGCCGATCATCACCGGAGGGAGAACATCCTGGGCTCCCGCTCGCCGGGCATAGACGTTCCCGATCTGGTCCACGCGGAGGGACAGACCTGCCTCTTGCATCCACCCCATGACCAGGCGCCGCCCCTCCATGTCCTGATCCGTGAGGGCCAGCCGGCGCACGCCATGGAGCCCGGTCTCTTCGTCGCGGTAGGCGCCGAGTTCCCCAAGTTCCTGCAGGGCATTCCAAAGCCGGTCCTGGTCCACGCGGATATGGGACACGCTGGACTGGGATTCAGCGGAAGGGAAGACAATAGGGTGGGACATGGCGTGCCTCCAGGGTGCTATTAGAGTGACGTGAGTTCGATGCCGCAGATGCGGTTGAAGTTGGCCAGGTCGGTGGCCCCTTCAGTGGAGAAGACCAGGACGTCATCTTCCGGGCCGAGTCCGAGGCCGGCTGCGTGGGCCATGATGCCGGCAAGTCCGGCCGCGCCGCTTTCGCCGGAGATGACGTCGTCGGCGTGCAGGGCGCGCATGGCGTCCGCCGCGTCCGCGTCCGTGACGGTGGAAAAGTAGTCGAACCCGCGGGAGACGTCCGGCCATGCGATGAGCGACGGGGTGCCGCAGTTGAGTCCGGCCATGATGGAGCGCTGCGGGCCTGGGATGGTGGTGATCCGGTGCTGCTCCGCACTGGTGATCACGCAGTCCGCCTCGGTCGGCTCGACGCCGAGCAGCAGGGTTCCCTCGAATTCGCTGAACCCGCGGACGACGGCGGCGGCGAACGCGCCGACGCCGATCTGCGCGGCGACGACGGTGGGTCGGGGCATCTCCCGTCGTTCGATCTGCCCGAGCACCTCGGTAATCATCGTGGAGTAGCCGTCGATCACCCACGACGGCGGGTCCACATATCCCTCCCAGGATGTGTCCGAGATGACCAGTGTGTCGGCAGAGGCGAGCGCGGCGCTGCGGGCGATCGCGTCATCGTACCCGCCGTCGACGACTTCCACGGTGGCGCCTTCACTCCTGATGGCATCAATCCGGGCCTGGACCATGTCGGCAGGGACGACGATGTGCGCCGGGAGCCCGAGCAGGGCGGCCATCCGGGCAACGGCCCGGCCGTGGTTGCCGTCCGTTGCCGCCGTCAGCCGCAAGCCCGGGTGCTCGGCGAGCTGTTCCTTCAACCGGTGCAGCGACGGGCTGGACTTCAGCTCCAGGCCGAGGTGCCGGAGGAGGACCCGGTAGGTGGCCCACGAGGCGCCCAGGATCTTGAAGGAGGGCATGCCCAGCCGGACGGACTCGTCTTTGACGTGGACCGACCGCACGCCCAACTGCCGGGCGACGCCGGGCAGTGAACGGACCGGGGTCGGCGCGTAGCCGGGCAGCGACTGGTGGAAGCCGAGGCTCTCGCGGACGAGGGTCCCGGTTTGCGCCTTGTTGAGCAGCGGATTTGATACGAGGCGTGGCATTGTCATGGTTGCTCCTGCGGGGCCGGGTCTAATGGATTCAAAATACAAATTTGTATGACAACTGTCAAATAGGGTGGAGGTGGTCTACAGGCTCTCGGCGGCAGCCGTGGAGGCGACCGTCCCCGGCCGGGCGCCCGTGTGCTGCCCGTTCCGCCAGACCGCCGTTCCGCCGACGGTGACCAGGTCGACGCCGGCCGGGTATTGGTGCGGGGCATCAAACGTGGCGTTGTCGATGTACCGCTCCGGATCGAGAAGGATCATGTCGGCCCGCAGCCCTTCCGCGATCCGCCCGCGGTCATCCAGCCCCAACAGCCGCGCAGGCCGGCTGGAGAGGCGGGCCACTGCCTCGGGAACACTGATGAGCTTCTCCTGCAGCGCGAAGCGTCCGAGGACCTTTGGGGCCGTCCCGTACAGCCGCGGGTGCGGGTGCGGGTTGAAGACGCCGTCGGAACCGACCAGGGCCCCGGAACGCAGGAAGATCTCTTTCACAACGGACTCGGCCGAATAGTGGTCGATCATGCCGGCATCGAGGTCGGTGTCCAAGAGCAGATCCATGACCACGAATGCCGGGTCCGTCCCCGTCTCTTCGGCAATCCGGGCCAGTGTCTTGCCGATATCGCCGTCCCGGGGGGCCGCCGCCTGCGTGATGACCACGTTGTCCGGGCCGCAGGCCTCAAACAGGTTCTCCCACCCGTCCAGGCCGCGGTACATGTCGCGTGCCATGCGCTCGCGTTCACGCGGGTTCTGCAGCCGGTCCAGCATGGCGGCCGGGCCGCCGTCGAAGGCGTACGGGGGAAGGAGCGCGGCGAGCAGGGTGCTGCCCGCCCCGTAGGGATACTGGTCAAACGTCAGCCGGATGCGGTCCTGGGCTGCGGAGAGCAGGTCGATCAAGTCGCCGAGAAGATCGGCGCAGCCGACAAGTTTGACGTGGGAGACGTGCAGCGCGGCGCCCGTCAGTTCGGCCACGCGGACGAACTCCCCGATCGAATCCAGGACTCCCCTGGCTTCATTGCGGACATGCGGCACCAAGGGAACGTTGTACCGCGCGGCCACCTCGGCGATCCCGATCAGTTCGTCCGTGGCCGCGTAGAGCCCGGGGGCATAGATCATGCCGAAGGAAACGGCCCGGCATCCGGCCTCCAGCGACTGTCCCACGAGGTCCTTCATGGCTGACATTTCGCGCCGGTCCGGCTGGCGGCTGGTGGCACCGATCACCGTCTCGCGGACGGCACTATGCGGAACGCAACTGACCATGTTGGTGGCCGGCCGCGAGGAGTCGAGGGCGCCAAGGAACTCACCCATGGTGCGCCAGTCCCAGGGGGCGGCGGTGCTGGGTTCAAGGGCGTGGAGATATTTTTTCCGGCCGGGCAGCAGCGCGTCGGTTACGGGTGCTGGACCCAGCCCGTCGGGGCAGATGAGTTCGGTAGTGAAGCCCTGGCCCACTTTGGCCGAGAGCAGCGGGTCGTCGAAGGACCGCAGGGCGCTATGGGCGTGCAGGTCAATGAAACCGGGGCACAGCAACCGTCCGGAGCCGTCGATCCGTTCGCCGGCGGATGAGACGGGAAGGTTGGGCCCGACGGCGGTGATGCGGCCGCCGTCGACTGCGACATCGGCTGTGCGGATGCCGTGTTCATCCACCACCCGTGCACCGGCAATCAGTAGTTCAGTTTCCATGCTTTTCTCCTGTTTCATCCCGGGACGGTGCCCGGCAAGCTTTCCTCGGCAGTGCCGCGGGCTGCGGAACTTACGGCTCGGTGATGGAGGCTCCCCGCGCGAGGAACCTGCCGTCTCCCGACGCACCGGTGTAGCGTCCGTCGTCGACCACGACCTTTCCGCGCAGCAGCACCGTCCGGACGGCACCGGAGAGCGCCTGGCCCTCGTAGACGGAGTAGTCGACGTTCATGTGGTGGGTCTTCGCCGACACCACGTGCCCGGCGTGCGGATCGAAGATCACGACGTCGGCGTCGGCGCCCGGCGCCAGGGTCCCCTTGCGCGGGTACAGTCCGAAGATCTTGGCCGGCGCCGTGGAGCAGATTTCGACCCAGCGGTTGAGGCTGATTTTCCCGCCCGCCACGCCGCCATGGAAGACCTGTTCCAGGCGGTGTTCGACGCCGGGCAGGCCGTTGGGTATTTTGCGGAAGTCGTCCACGCCGGGCAACCGCTGGTCGCGGCAGAAGGGGCAGTGGTCGGTGGCGACGTTCTGCAGGTGGCGGTCCGACAGGCCCTTCCACAGCGCTTCCTGGTCCTCCTTGGCCCGCAAAGGGGGCGAACAGACAAAGCTCGCCCCCTCAAACCCTGGCAGCGCCAGACGGTCCTCGTCGAGGAACAGGTACTGCGGGCAGGTCTCGGCCAGGACCCGCACGCCGCGGGCACGGGCACGGACCACTTCACCGAGTCCTTCGGCGGACGAAAGGTGGACGATATAGACGGGGGCGCCCGCGACCTCGGCGAGCCGGGTCACCCGGTGCACCGCTTCGGCCTCGAGAGCG
>NZ_AUPJ01000220.1:0-2729 GCF_000427315.1 Arthrobacter sp. TB 26 | reverse complement strand
GGTCCGGGCGTGATAGCGCGGCTCGGTCTGTCCGGCTTCGACAGCCTGTTCCCGCAGGACATCGATGGCCGGACCGTTCTCGGCGTGCAGCATCATCAGTGCGCCGCTGCGCCGGGAGTGCTGGAGCATGCGCAGGATGACGTCGTCGGTCGAATAGAGCGTGCCCGTGTAGGCGGTGTAGAGCTTGAAGCTGGTGACGCCGCGGTCCATGAGCTGGTCGACGTCGGCAACGGTCTCCGCGTCGCAGTTCGTCAGCATCATGTGGAACCCATAGTCCACAGCACACTGGCCATCGGCCTTGGAGTGGTACCAGTCCAGCCCCTGGGCCGGGCGTTCGCCGGGCCGGGCGTAAGCGAAATCGATGACGGTGGTGGTGCCTCCCAGGGCGGCGGCGCGGGTACCGGTGGCAAACGTGTCCAGGACCGGCACGGACTGGCCCTCGGCTTCGAAGTGCGTGTGCGGATCCACTCCGCCGGGCAGTACGTAGCAGCCATCCGCGGAAATGACGGGTACTCCCTCCCGCCGCAGGCCGGCACCGAGGAGAGAGCCCGGAGCCAGGATCGCCGCGATTTGTTCGCCGTCAAGGAAGACATCGGCGGCGACTGTATCGGTTGCTGTCACGACGGTGCCGCCTGTGATCAGGTACGAGCCCATGGATCTGTCCTTGCGTTGCGGAAAGCGGGTAAAGGGTCTCAAGGGTGCCGGGACTGGCCCGGNCGGCTTCTGCATTGGAACGCCGGCCGGGCAGCCCCGACGGGGCGGCATGTCAGCTGCGGCCCGGCTCCTACTTGCCGCCGGCCGTGGGGGTGACGGTGAGCGGCTTGTAGGAGGTTCCGGTGACGTCGACGCCGTCCTTCTTCAGCAGCGCGAGGGCCGCGTCGTTGATGTCGGTCCGGTAGCCGCCCTGGGGCAGCGTCTTGATCGCCTTGCCGTCGACGCCGTTCTGCATGGCTTTGTCCCAGACGACCGGGTCGAGGTAGCCGATGCCCTTGTCGCTGGGCCAGATGACCTTGTTGACTTCGTTCATCATCCAGGTCTGGTGTCCCTTGCCGAGGGCGCTGCCGTTGTTCAGTACGGTGTCGACGCAGCTGTCCGCGTTGTCGCGGCAGTCGATCCAGCCCTTGTAGCTGGCGGCCAGGAATCGCGTGGCGGCGTCCTTGTGCTTGGGGTCGGCGAGCCAGCTGTCCGTGCTGTAGATGGCGTCCTCCAGGGTCTGATAGCCGAAGTCGTTGAGGTTCAGGACCTTGAAATCCGCGGGCTGGTAGAGGTTGCCGGTCTTCGGGTTCACCGTTTCCAGCAGCTGTGCATACTCGTTGTAGGTCTTGGCCTGGATCGACTGGACCTCGTTCTTGAGCAGGGGTGAGACGTCGAACGGCTGTTGGATGACGTTCACATCGGTGGTGGGTTCCACACCGTTGGCGCGCAGGGCGGCGTAGAGGACCGTCTCGTTGCCGCTGCCCCAGCTGCCCATCTTGGTGCCCTTGAGGTCCTTGATGCTGTTGATCCCGGAATCGGCCCACGAGACCTGGAGGAACGCGCCCTTCTGAAATACCTGGCCGATGTCCACGAGGTCCGATCCGGCCTCCCGGCTCGCCATGCTGGGCAGAGCCTGGGTGACGGCGATGTCGGCGTTGCCGCTGGCGAGCACCTGCTGCGGCGAGACGTTGTTACCGCCTTCCTGGATCTTCACATCCAGGCAGTTGTCCGCGTAGTAGCCCTTTTCCTGGGCCTGGTAGTACCCGGCAAACTGGGCCTGCGTAACCCACTGGAGGACCACCTTGACGGTGTCGGTGCTGGCACATTTGCTGCTGGCCGAGGCCGTATTGACGGATGCGGCCTCGGACATGCCACCGCAGCCGGTGAGGAGCAGTGCGCCGGCGGCAATCGCCGCGGCAATTGCCAGGGAACGCTTCGGGGGGAGGGACATGGTGTTTCCTTTCACTTCTTGCTCAGTTGCGGAACGGAGAGGGGTAAGAGTGTGGGGCCTGCGGTCTCAGGCGGCGCGCTTCCAGGGCACGCACACCCGCTCGAGCAGCACGACGGCGCCGTAGAGGGTCAGGCCGAGCGCGCTGGCCATCACGACTCCGGCCCACGTCAGCTCGAAGTGGGACAGGGCCGCTTCGTTGGCGATTAGGACGCCCAGGGCGGTCGCGGGGCCGCCAAAGTACTCGGCTACGAGTACGCCGATCACGCTGACGGTTGCCGCCACCCGGAGCCCGTCGAAGAAGGACGGCAGGGCCTCGGGGATGCGGACCAGCCGCAGGGTCTGGCCGGAGGATGCAGAAAGGGACTCCATCAGTTCGCGGTGCAACGGGCGCATGAGGAGCAGCCCCTGCGTCGAGTTTACGAACACCGGGAAGAACACCATCACCGCGGCGACCCCCGCCTTGGACATGAGGCCGGTCACGCCGAACCAAGCGTTGAAGATCGGCGCCAAGGCGATGATTGGTGCACAGCTGAGGACGACGGCCGCCGTCATGAGCGGCGCGGACAGTCTCTTGGCCAGGGACACGAGCACGGCAGCGAGCACGCCTGCCGCCACGCCCAGGACGAGCCCGAGAAGAACGGCCTCGAGTGTGGTGAGGGTGGCGGCCGCGATCCGGGGAAAACTGCCTGCGAGCGTCAGCGCGATGCCGGAGGGCGCGGGCAGGATGAACGACTTCACGCCGCCGGCCCGCACACCAAACTCCCACAGTGCCAGCCCGGCGATGCCGACAAGGACCGGCGGG
>NZ_AUPJ01000219.1 GCF_000427315.1 Arthrobacter sp. TB 26 | reverse complement strand
GGACGGGTACCGATCGCCGGGCCGGGGGCCCTGCCCTGCAGCTGCCCCGAGCTCATGCCACGCTCCCGATGGCCGAGTCCAGGACTCCGTGCAGTGCCCGGCGGACCCTGGTCTCGATCTCGTAGAACTTCTGCGACGTGCGGGTTTCGACCGTCCGGACGTCGGGAAGGTCGACCGTGATGCGTTCGGCGATGCGGCCCGGGTGCGGGGACATGATGACCACTTCGGTGGAGAGGAAGACGGCTTCGGGCACGCTGTGCGTCACGGACACCACGGTGGTCTGCGTGCTGTGCCAAATGCGGCGCAGTTCGGCCTGCATGTACTCCCGGTTCATCTCATCCAGGGCGCTGAACGGCTCGTCCATGAGCAGCAGGCGCGGTGAGAAGGACAATGCCCGGGCGATCGCCGCGCGCTGCTGCATTCCGCCCGAGAGCTGGGCCGGCCGGTGGCCGCCGAAATCGCTGAGGCGAACCAAATCCAACATCTCGTCGGCAACGGCCCGGCGCCGGGCGCGCTTGACGCCCTGGACCTGGAGCGGGAGTTCCACATTCTGACGGACGGACAACCAGTCCATGAGGCCGGGCTGCTGGAAGACCATGCCGTAGTCGCGGGCTCGCCGCGCCTCGGCGGCCGGGCGGCCGTGAACCTCAACTGCGCCCGTGGTGGGCTCCTCCAGGTCCGCGATGAGCCGCAGCAGCGTCGACTTGCCGCAGCCGGAAGGCCCCAGCAGCGAGACAAACGCGCCTTCGGCGATGTCGAGTTCGACGCCGGTCAGCGCCGTGACGTCGCGCCCGGAGGCCCGGAACACTTTGCCGGCCCCGCTGACGCGGATTGCGGGGGCAGCCGGGATGGGGGTGGGGGATGTCATCGGACTCTCCTGGTGCGCAGCGTGAAGTACTCCACGGCATTGATGAGTTGGACGAATAGGACTCCGGCGATGGCCGCGACGAGGACGGCCGCATAAAGGTTTTCCGGGGCGTTCGAGTAGTAATAGGCCGCGGTGAGGATCGCGCGGCCTATTCCGCGGCCGGTGCCGGCAGTCAGCTCACCGGTCACCGCCCCGACCACCGAGGCGGTGGCGGCCNCCAGCCGGAGGCCGGTGAAGAGGCTGGGCAGCGCCGCTGGCAGCCTGAGCCTGAGCAGTGTGAACCACCGGGGCGCCGCCAGCGAGCGCATGAGCTCCACGTGCACGGCTGTAGGCGAATTGAGCCCCGTGAGCATATTGACGGTCACGGAGAAGAAGGACAGGTAGGCGGCCACCACTGTGATCGCCACCCAGCTCGGCGCCCCCGTCGCTCCCACCAGGACGATCATGAGTGGGGCCAGGGCCACCAGCGGGATGGTCTGCGAGACCACCAGCCACGGCAGCACGCCGCGGGTCAGGAACTTTGACTCCCGCAACAGGATTGCCACCAGCACACCGATCAGGCCGCCGGCCACCACCCCATAAAGCGATTCGCGGAGCGTGACCGAGGTTTCGTCTAGATAGTAGGCCAGGAGGGTCTGGCCGCCGGCCCGGGTTGAGGGGGACAGCAGGGCGTTGACGATCGTCATCAGATGCGGCATGGCATCGTCCGTCGTGGGGACCGGAAAGGCGATTGACGTTCCCGGGATCACATCCCCGGCGGCCCGTCCGGCCGCCTTGTAGGCCTCCCACAGCACGCCAAGGCCCACGAACACCGCCACCGTCGCCAGCGCGGAGCGGAGCCACCGGAGCCTGTGGGCGGACGCAGCTGACGGCCGCCGCGCCGCGGATGACCGCGGCATGCCAGCGATGATCTCCGGCTCTATCGTTTCGACCACGTTCACCTGGTCCTCTCGCATCTAGATGCTTCACCCGCCGGTCCGGAGCGATTCCAGACCGGGGATCTTCTTGAGAACCAGTATTTAGCAGTTATATGACAACTGACGACTTACAATGTAAACAACATGTAAACCCCGCCCGCACCGCTAGAGGGGCGTCAGCGGGTCCGGTAGGCCTCGGGGCGCCTGTCGGCGACGGGCTGATTGAACGGCGCCGCGAGGCGGGCAGCCCGCGCCGCGGCGGGGTCGATAGCGGCTGTAATGACGGCCGCACCCTCACGGGGCGCCGGACCGGCCACGAGCCAGCCCCCGGGATCTGTCACCACGCTGGACCCTAGGAACTCCTGGCCGCGCTCGGTCCCGGAGCGGCTGCAGGCCAGGACGTACAGCTCGTTGCTGTTGGCGCCGGTCATGGACATCATGTGGGCCATCAGCAACCCCCCTGGCTGACCGGGCACCGGCACCCAGTTGCTGGGAAGGCAGACGACGTCGGCACCCGCCAGCGCGGAGCTGCGGAACGTTTCGGGAAACCAGGCGTCGTAGCAGATGCCCATGCCGATGCGGCCGAACGGCGTCGCGGTCACGGGAAATCCGAGATTGCCAGGGGCATAGAGTGACTTCTCCCAGCCCCAAAGGTGAACCTTCCGGTAGACGGCCGCCACACCGTCGGGCCCGATCAGCGCGGCGCTGTTGTAGAGCGTCCCGCCGTCGTTTTCGACGAAACCGCCACAGACCCACATGCCCGAATCACGCGCCATCTGCGCCCAGGCCCGGATCGTGGGGCCTCCGTGTACCGACTGGGAGCCTGCGGCTGCTTCAGCCGTGTTACGAAACATGTAGCCCGAGCTCGCGGCCTCCGGCAGGACAGCCAGCCTCGCGCCGGCAGCGGCAGCCTCGGTCAGCCCGGCAACCGTTAGGTGGATATTGGCCTCGATGTCCCCCAGCACCGGTTCCGTTTGGACGCAGGCGACTGTGAACGCCGTGGTGCCGGGTGCAGACATGGAATGCCCCTTTCGAGATGAAGCCCCCAAGCCGCGTGAGACGCCCACTGGGAGCCTGTAATGTCCGACTATGCCAATTTGGCAGTCAACCAACAACAGTCATATGTAATATTTGTGTGCAATTATGTGGGCATGCCTACTACGACCGATTCCGGCCAGCCCCTCGGCAGTCGCGGCGCCCAGCTTCCGCCCACGTCCGTCCGGGGGGCCCGACAGACGCTGGCGGATGAAGTGCGGACTGCCATCCTGCAGGAACTGATCCTGCCGGGGGCCGTCAGTGCGGGGGACTACCTCCCCACCGAGACGGCCCTGTGCGCGCGCTACCAGGTTTCACGCATCACGGTGCGCTCGGCACTGTCCAGCCTGCAGGAGGCCGGGTACATCCACCGCCGCCAAGGCCGCGGATCACTGGTTCTGCCACGTCCGCAGACCCTGTCCTCGGGACTGCTCAAACTGCAGTCGTTCGAGAAATTCGCGGCCGAACAAGGCACCGAGGTCTCATCCCTGGATCTGCGGATCTTCGACACCGAGCTCGATGCTGAGAGTGCGGCCAAACTGGACCGCCCGCAGGGCAGCGGCGCACTGGTAATTGAACGGGTCAAGGCCTACGGCAAGGACCGCGTCGGCTGGATCATCGACGTCGTCCCCTACGATGTCCTGCCGCCCGCCACCGTCCGCAGCGCCTTTGACGGATCCGTGCTGGACATCCTGCTCGATCACGAGGAACTGGACGTTTCCTACAGCGACTGTGAAGTTGCCGCCGTCCCGCTGGACGAGGCGACCGCCGCCCACCTCAACGTGCCAGCGGGCAGTCCGGCGTTCTATATGAACGAACTGACCTGCACCGACCAAGGCCGGATCATCAACTGGAGCCAGGCCTGGATGCTGAGCGAATACTTCCAATTTACGATGCGGCGCATGCGATAAGCGGACGCCATCCTGGAAGTAGTTCAGCAGCAGATGCTCCCCGCTGGTTCGGACGGTTCGATATTAAGGGAGATCGATGCACGGCGAGCATCAATAGGCCTGGGCGAGAACCAAGAAAGGCGGACCCTGGCGAACACCTCCGCGAGACGCTCGCGTACCGATGGCGCCCATACTGAACGTCTTCGACGAATGGGGCTTCTGCTTCGTCAGCCAGGTCCAGTCCTCTGAGAAGGCCTACAACTATGGGGCCATCGTCCCGCCAATCGGGAGCCAAGACGCCTCCACTCGCTGTGATCCATGAACCGGCGGACCAGCCGTTCACGTTCCCGGATCGTGCCGGCCGTAAAGTTTCGTGCCAGCTGCTGCTGTTTCCAGCCCGTGAGCATGTCCTCAAACAGCGTCCGCGGAGAGCGCCTCCCGTGAAGATGTCGGCACCGCCGGCCCCCTCGTCACCGCACTGACCGTCGCCGTCGTGGAAGCCGCCGAAAAGTACGCCACTTCCCAGCCCGGCGGCCGGCTCGCGACACCGCTGCTCGGGATCCTCGATGAGGCTGCGAATGTCTGCCGGTGGAAGGCCCTGCCGGACCAGTACAGCCACTACGGCTCGCGTGGGATCATCCTCATGACCATCCTGCAGTCCTGGTCCCAGGGCGTGGAGGTCTGGTCCCTGGAAGGCATGAGGAAGCTCTGGTCCGCGTCGAACGTGAAAATCTACGGCGGCGGCACCTCCGAAGTCGGCTACCTCCCTGATGGCGGCGGCCACCGCGCCATGGACCGGGCGGCGGGCAAGAAAAACAAGACAGGGACCGCGGCGAACCGGCGCCCCGGCTACGCCTACCTGCACAACGCCGTGGATGACCACTCCCGCTTCGCCTACACCGAGATCCTCGAAGACGAGAAGAAAGAGACCGCCGCCGGCATCACCGTGAAGCGCGTACTGACAGACAACGGCTCGTGCTACCGCTCACACGCCTTCAAAGACGCCCTGGGCCCGGACATCACACACAAACGAACCCGGCCCTACCGGTCCCAGACCAACGGCAAAGTCGAGCGCTTCAACCGCACGATGCTCGAGGAATGGGCCTACGCCCGCCCCTACGCCTCAGAGGCCGAGCGCGTTGCCGCTTTCCCGGGCTGGCCCCATGACTACAATCATCGACGAGGCCACACCTCACTTAAGGGTCAGCCACCAGCAAGCCGCGCGGCGCGAAAGTCCTGACGCGGCGGGTATTCGGGCCGCGCACGGTATCTTGCGCCTCGCCAAGCTCGAGGCGCGTCGCCAGGCCGCGGGTGCGCCACCTCATCCCGTGCCGCCCGGCTTACCCGGCCGCCCAGGCCTACTCCGCGGCGAGCACCCCTGCTGCCGCGGCGCCCACGGCGGACCTGATGCGTGCGTGCAACTCCCGCAGCCCGCGCCGCTCCGTCCGGACCTCGATGATGCTGCGGCCCTCCCACGGCTCCGCCAGCGCCCCCGCGAGCTCCGCCGTCGTACTGACCCGACGGTGCGCAACGCCGTAGGCGGCCGCGAGTCCGGCGATGTTTACGCTGTGCGGCGTGCCGAAGAGCCGTTCGACGGCGGTTCCGTAGCGGCCCGCGGCTTCGACGGCGCCGTGTTCCAGCAGCCCGAAGATGGCGCCGCCGGCGTCGTTGAGGACCACGATCCGCAGTGCGGGCTCCTCTTCGCCGGCGCCGAGCAGCAGCCCGCCGGCGTCGTGCAGGAAGGTGACGTCGCCCAGCAGCACCGTGGTTTCCTGCCGGCCGCCCAGTGCGATGCCGGTTGCAGTGGCGATGGTTCCGTCAATCCCGGACAGGCCGCGGTTGGCGAAGACCGTGGCGGCCGGCTCCGGGGCGGGTGCGCCGGCGAAGTCGACATCGCGGATGCCGTTGGAGGAGCCGAGTACCAGCTGTGCGCGTGAGTGCTTCCAGACCAGGGCCCCGACGGCGGG
>NZ_AUPJ01000218.1:6995-9839 GCF_000427315.1 Arthrobacter sp. TB 26 | reverse complement strand
CCGCCATGACAGCCTCGCCTGTGGCCGTCGTCGTGCATATCATCAGCGCGATCTTGTACGCGGTCCTCGGCGCTTTCCAGTTCTCCGCCGGGTTCCGGCGGCGCCGGCCGGGCTGGCACCGGTCGGCCGGACGGGTCCTGGTGGTGCTGGGCCTGGCGGTGGCACTCTCGGCGCTGTGGATGACGCTGTTCTATCCCCGCCAGCCCGGCACGGGCGCACTGGTCTACGTCTTCAGGCTCGCGTTCGGGTCGGGCATGGCCGCCGCCATCATCCTCGGCGTCGCCGCGATCCGCCACGGCGACGTCACACGCCATCGGGCCTAGATGACACGTGCTTACGCGCTGGCGCTCGGCGCCGGCACCCAGGTGTTCACGCAAGGCATCGGCAACGCCGTCTTCGGCGCCAGTGAACTCACCACCACCCTTATGCTGGGCGCCGGCTGGGCCATTAATCTCACCGTCGCCGAACACATCATCCGCCGGCACGGCGCCAGCCGGCCCCGGGCGACGGCGGAGGTCGGGTCGTCATGACCCGGTCCCCCAAACGACCGGCGCCGACGGGCTACCAGCTTCGGGTCGATGGACATCTCGAAGACCACTGGTCTGCCTGGCTCGGCGACCTCACCCTGACCCGCGAAAGGGACGGCACGACCAGCCTGACGGGTTTCGTCCCGGACCAGGCAGCCCTGCACGGGTTGCTCGTCAAGGTCCGGGACCTCGGCCTCATCCTGGTCTCCGTGCAGGCCATCGACCCATAACGCAACTGCGCCGCCGCCGGGTAGATGGGGTGGCCAGTTGCGGAACCAGTGGAGGAGGCGGTCACGGTCACCACCAGGCCGCGGATCAGCCGCGGCCGGCGAACGCAAGGACATCCTGCGCGATGCGGCCGCTGGAGGCTGCCCGGACATGGCCTTTCCCCTCGTACCAGATGAGCGTGCAGTCCGGAATGAGACCGGCGGTTTCCTGGGCGACGTCGCGGGGGAAGAACTGGTCGGAGCCCCCGCAGATCAGCAACACCGGCCGCCGGATCAGCGGGAGGACGCCCCGGGAATTGAAGCTCACTTCGCCCTGCACTTCGGTGAGGACATCCTGGGACGGGTATTCGGATCCGCTCAGAAGCCGGCGCCGGATGACCGGCCCGATCAGCTGCCGCAGCCACTTCATGCGCCGGCCCGGCAGCAGGTACTCGGCGAAGACCGTCCCGGCGCCGTCTGTGTCCCCGTCCGCGATGGCCCGCGCCATCCGGGAGTCGACGTCCTTGCCCCAGTCACTGAGCTCCGCAGCGGTGACCACCATGGCCATGTGGCCGAACGATTCAGGATGCCGCGCCGCCAGATACTGCGCAATCATTCCGCCAAAGGACTCCGCCACGACGATATCGGCGCGCCCGCCGAACTTCTCGGCGATGAGCCGCGCATAGTCGTCCGCCATGTCGGCGACCGTGTGCGTCGGCGGCATGCCCCGGCGCCGCGTGACAATCCAGACGGAGTAACCGGCCTGGAGAAAGGGATCGAACTGCCGCCGGAGCATCCGGCGCAATACCCCATGGGGAACCGTGCTCCCGGGGCCACCCTGGATGAAAAGGAGGGTATTCGCCCCGTTGCCCCAGCTCAGGTAGTCCATGCCATTCGGGAAGGTCCCGTCCCGGGGTTCCCGGTCCGCCGTCGATACTCTGCCCACGAATGCCTCCTGTCCGGATGTGACAGGAGCCAAGTCCTCGAGCCCCTCGCGTCACCACCACGGTATGCGCCGGTTTGTATCCGGGCAAGATCCGCAGTCCCTCCGGCGGTTCCGCCAAGCTCCTAGGGTTCCTTGGTGATCAGCAGTTCGTGGGCTCCCGCCGCCGCGGCCCCCATCGACTCGACCACAGTCTGGGTGCGCCGGTGGGTGGCCGCGTCGGCGGCGGCACCGGCACAGGGGCCCTGCGGGGCATCGGAGGCAACGGAGCACCAGCGGTAGGGGCCGCGGACAATCACCGACGGCGCCCAGGCCAGGTCTGAGGCGGTCCACTTGCCGGCGGCGTCCTGGCTGAACTGGGCCCGGACCAGGAGGCCCTCATTGTTCACCACATAATTTGGCGAGAGCTCCGTGATCCCGTTGCCCAGGCCGTACACAATCCACGTTCCCTTGTACTGCTCGATCGGGAGGACCGAGTGCGTGTGGTGGCCGTAGATCATGGTGAACTGGCCGCTGTCCGCGAGAGCATGGGCAACGCTCGTCTGCTCGGCGTTGGGCACACTGGAATACTCGTCGCCGGCGTGCATGGCACCCAACACGATGTCGGCCCCCAGGTCCCGGGCCTTCTTCGCCTTGGCGATCATGACGTCAGGGTCGAGCATGTCCACCTGCCAGGCCGCCTCGGGGAGCTGTCCGTTCAGCCCGTAAGTCGCATCGATCACCGCGATTTTGGCCGCGGCGGTCTGCAGGATCATGATGCCCTGGGCGTCGGCCTCGCTCCGGTAGGAGCCGGTGTGCTGCAGCCCTGCGGCATCGAGGGCGTCGAGCGTGCGGACCAGCCCGGCGGTGCCGCGGTCAATGGTGTGGTTGCTCGCGGTGGTGCAGGCCTGGTAGCCCACCTGCTGGGCAGCGCTGATGATCTGCGGCGGAACGTTGAACGAGGGGTAGGCCGAGAAGGGTCCGGTCGGGGCCGCCACGGGGGTCTCCTGGTGGCAGATCGCGAGGTCGCTCATCTCGATGTATTTGCGCTGGCCCTCGAGCAGGGGTCCGAAGTCCAGGCCCTTGGCCCCGGCGGCAAGGGCGTCGGCGCGGGCCTGCTCCCAGAGCTGGGCGTGGACCAGCATGTCCCCGGTGACCAGTACCGAGGTGCAGCGGACGGCCGCGCAAG
>NZ_AUPJ01000218.1:4580-6985 GCF_000427315.1 Arthrobacter sp. TB 26 | reverse complement strand
CCCGGGGTCGGCGTCGGGGTCGGGGTGCCCGACGGCGACACTGACGGCGTGGTTCCCGGCGCCTCTGCCGCTGCCGAACTGGCGGAACTCCCGGCGGCCGCCGGGGAACCCGGCCCGCTGCTTTCCGGACGGGCGCCGATGCCGCAGGAAGCCACGGAGGCCACGAGGGAAAGGGCTGCGGCGGCGGTGAGCAGACGGCCGCGCAGCGTGGGAGTGATGGTACGCATGGCGCCCATCCTACGGTGGCGCCGGTCACAACACGCCCAGCAGACCGTTGAGACTCCCCCCGTTACATGAAAGAGTTATTTCATGACCAATCCCCTGATGAGCCCCAGCCCCCTGCCGTTCGGCCTGCCGCCGTTCGCGGACATCACCGACGAGCACTACGCCGAGGCCGTCGAGGCCGGCCTCGCCGAGCACCTCGCTGAAATCCAGGCAATCGTGGACACCCCGGAAGCTGCCTCCTTCGAGAACACCGCGCTGGCAATGGAGCGGTCCGGACAGCTCCTGCAGCGCGCGGCCGCGTCCTTCTTCACGCTCGTCTCGGCCGACGCGTCGGACGCCATCCGCGAACTCGAGACCACACTGTCCCCGCGCTTCTCGGCCCACCAGGACGCCGTCTACCTCAACCGGGGGCTGTTCGAACGGTTCGCCTCGATCAACACCGACCAGCTGGACGCCGAATCCGCGCGCCTCGTGGACGAGTACCTCAAGGAATTCCGCCAGTCCGGCATCCAACTCGACGGCGCCGGCCAGGAGCGGTTGAAGGCCGTCAACGCAGAGCTCTCCCGGCTGGGCACCGAGTTCGGGCAGCGGGTGAAGGAGGCGATGAAGTCCGCCTCGCTGCTTCTCGACGGCGCCGCCGAGCTCGCCGGGCTGCCCGCCGATGATGTTGCCAGTGCCGCGGAAGCCGCCCGCACCGCCGGGCACGAGCGCAAGTTCCTGCTCACCCTCATCCAGCCCAGCAACCAGCCCGCCCTAGCCGCCCTGGACAACCGGGACGTCCGCCGCCGCCTCTATGAGGCCTCGATCGGCCGCGGCAGCGACGGCGGCAGCCTCGATGTCCTGGACCTCGTTAAGGACATGGTCCGGCTCCGCGCCGAGAAGGCGGCGCTGCTGGGCTTCGCGAACTACGCCGAACTCGTCGTGGACCAGCAGACCGCCCCGGACTTCGCGGCGGTGCAGACCATGATGAACCGGCTCNNCGCCGGCCGCCGTCCGCAATGCCGACGCCGAGGCCGAAGCGCTGGCCGGGATCGCCGGGCACCCGCTGGAAGCCTGGGACTGGGCCTACTACTCCGCCAAGGTCAAACGCGAACGGTACGCCGTGGACGAGCAGGCCCTGCGACCCTTCTTCGAGCTGGACCGTGTCCTCAACGACGGCGTGTTCTTCGCCGCCAACGCGCTCTACGGCATCACGTTCCACGAACGCACTGACCTCGCCGGCTACCACCCGGACGTGCGCGTCTGGGAAGTCCGTAATGCGGACGGCACCGGGCTGGGCCTGTTCCTGGGCGACTACTACACCCGCGAGTCCAAACGCGGCGGGGCCTGGATGAACTCCCTCGTGGAACAGTCCCGGCTGCTCAACACCCGGCCCGTGGTGATCAACAACCTCAACATCTCCAAGCCGCCGGCCGGCGAACCCACGCTCCTGACCCTCGATGAGCTCCGCACCACATTCCACGAGTTCGGGCACGCCCTGCACGGACTGTTCTCCTCCGTCACCTACCCGCGGTTCTCCGGCACCTCGGTGCCGCGGGACTTCGTGGAGTACCCCTCGCAGGTGAACGAAATGTGGATCATGTGGCCGGAGGTCCTCGCCAACTACGCACGCCACCACGCTACGGGTGAGGCGCTGCCGCAGGAGGTCATGGACAAGCTCGACGCCGCGCAGCTGTGGGGCGAAGGCTTCGGCACCACCGAATACCTGGGCGCCGCCCTGCTGGATCTCGCCTGGCACGTCCTGGACAGCTCCGAGGTGCCCGAGGATGTCCTGGAGTTCGAGGCCAAGGCACTGGCTGCGTCCGGTGTGGCGCACCATCTGATCCCGCCGCGCTACCGGACCGGCTACTTCCAGCACATCTTCGCCGGCGCCGGCTACGCCGCTGGCTACTACTCCTACATCTGGAGCGAGGTGCTGGACGCCGAGACGGTGGAATGGTTCAAGGAACACGGCGGCCTCACCCGGGCCAACGGCGGGTTCTTCCGCGCCGAACTGCTCTCCCGGGGCAACAGCCGCGACCCGCTGGATTCCTTCCGCGCCTTCCGGGGCCGCGACGCCGAACTCGAGCCGCTCCTCAAGCGCCGCGGCCTCGACTAACCCCCTCATCGACTGCTCCGTAACGGCCGTTTTGAGGCCTCATAAGGGCCGTTACGGAGCAATCGATGGAAAACGGCGGCGG
>NZ_AUPJ01000218.1:0-4570 GCF_000427315.1 Arthrobacter sp. TB 26 | reverse complement strand
CCGTCGTTAATGACTAGCTGTACTACCAGCCGCGCTCGGCGAGGCGGTGCGGCTGCGGGATGTCGTCCACGTTGATGCCGACCATGGCCTCGCCTAGGCCGCGGGAGGCCTTGGCGACCTCTTCCGGGTCGTCGAAGAAGGTGGTGGCCTTCACGACGGCGGCGGCGCGCTGGGCCGGGTTGCCGGACTTGAAGATGCCGGAGCCGACGAAGACACCGTCGGCGCCGAGCTGCATCATCATGGCGGCGTCGGCCGGGGTGGCGATGCCGCCGGCGGTGAACAGCACGACCGGGAGCTTGCCGGTGGCGGCAACTTCCTTGACCAGTTCGTACGGGGCCTGCAGCTCCTTGGCGGCGACGTAAAGCTCGTCCTCGGCCATGCCGGCAAGCCGCTTGATCTCCGCACGGATCTGGCGCATGTGCGTCGTGGCGTTGGAGACATCTCCCGTGCCGGCCTCGCCCTTGGAGCGGATCATGGCCGCGCCCTCGTTGATGCGGCGCAGGGCCTCACCGAGGTTGGTGGCACCGCAGACGAAGGGAATCGTGAAGTTCCACTTGTCGATGTGGTTCGCGTAGTCGGCCGGGGTCAGGACCTCGGACTCGTCGATGTAATCCACACCGAGGGTCTGGATGACCTGGGCCTCGACGAAATGGCCGATCCGGACCTTGGCCATGACCGGGATGGACACGGCGGCGATGATCGCCTCGATCATGTCGGGATCGGACATCCGGGACACGCCGCCCTGGGCGCGGATGTCGGCGGGAACGCGTTCCAGCGCCATGACTGCCACGGCCCCGGCATCCTCAGCGATGAGGGCCTGCTCGACGTTGACGACGTCCATGATGACGCCGCCCTTGAGCATCTCCGCCATGCCGCGCTTGACGCGGTTGCTGCCCGTAACGCTCTGTGCGGACGCGCCGGCTTCGCTGCTTACATCAGGTGTAGACACAAAAACCCCTATGGGTAGATAGATGACCTCGCCGGAGCGCGGACGGCACACAAATACCGCTTCGCACACACCGGATTACCGGATCCATTGGCCGGTAGTGCTAATACTAGTCCCCCGCCGCGCCCGGCTGAATTCCGGTTACACCCGCCGAACCTGCGCGCTCAGGCGGCCTGTTCGGTTGCGGTGCCTTCGGTCTCCTCGAGTGACTGGCGGTGCACTGCGATGATCCGCTGAATGACCGTCACGAGGCTCGCGGCGGCCAGGAGGCACAGCGTCACGAAAAGCACCACGGTGGGCAGGCCCAGACCGGTGAAGCCGGTGACCACCAGGACGGACACCAGCCGCTCGGCGCGCTCGGCAATGCCCACGTTGGCCTGGAATCCCAGCGCCTCGGCCTTGGCACGGGCATAGGAGACCACCATCCCCAGGACCAGGCAGACCACGGCGGCAATCGCGATGGGGGGGTTCGCCCCTCCGGTGAAGAACCAGACCGCGACGCCGGCGAACAGGGCGCCGTCGGCAACCCGGTCCAGGGTGGAGTCCAGGAAGTTGCCCCAGCGGCCGCCGCTCTTTTGCATCCGCGCCATGATGCCGTCGATGACGTCGGAGAAGATGAACGCTGTGATGAAGAGGGTGCCCCACCAGAGCTGGCCCAGCGGGTAGAACACCAGGGCCCCGACCACGACGCCGAGCGTTCCGACGATGGTGACGGCGTCCGGGGAGACGCCAATCCGCAGGAGCCACCGGGCAAGCGGGGAGAACAGCGCGGTGAAAAAACCGCGCGCGTGCCTATTCAGCATCCGTCGCCCCGGCAGTCGCCTGCCCCGTATCCGTCGCCCCGGCGGTGGCCTGGGGCCAGGCGTCCGCCACCTGCTGGCGGACCTCGCCCAGGGTCTGTGTGATGGCCTTGGTCTGGGCGATGATCGGGAAGAAGTTCCCGTCCCCGCCCCAGCGCGGCACCACGTGCTGGTGGAGGTGCCCGGCGATCCCGGCACCGCCGGTCACGCCCTGGTTCATGCCCAGGTTGAAGCCGGTGGGATTGGCGACCTTGCGCAGCACGCGCATGGCCGTCTGGGTGAGCTCGGCGAATTCGGCCGTTTCCTCCACGGTCAGGTCCGTGTAGTCGGGAATGTGCCGGTAGGGGCAGACCAGCAGGTGGCCCGGGTTGTAGGGGAAGAGGTTGAGCACGACGTAGCTGGTCCGCCCGCGGTAGACGATCAGTGAATCGCCGTCCTCGCGTTCCGGCGCCACGCAGAAAGGGCAGTCGTCCACGTTCTTGAACTGGTGCTGCCCGCCCTTGATGTACGCCATCCGGTGCGGAGTCCACAGGCGCTGGAACGCGTCCGGCACCCCGGCCAGGCCAAAGTCGTCGGTGACGCCGTCGTCGCCCGGATACTCCGAGGCGGCCCCTGTGGTTTCCTGCATGCCTGGTTCTTCCCTGTCCGCTAGCTGGTCCGGTTGCGGACGGCGTCGACGATGCGCTGGACGGCCTCGGCCACCGGCACGCCGTTGTCCTGGCTGCCGTCACGGAAGCGGAAGGACACGGCGCCGGCTTCGGCGTCGTCCCCGCCAGCGATCAGTACGAACGGGATCTTGTCCTTGCTGGCGGTGCGGATCTTCTTCGGGAAACGGTCCGAGGAAATATCCACCTCGGCGCGGATCCCCGCGGCCTTGAGCTGGTCCACGACGTCGAACATGTAGTCGTTGAACGCCTCGGCGACCGGGATGCCGACCACCTGCACGGGGGCCAGCCAGGCCGGGAACGCGCCGGCGTAGTGCTCGGTCAGCACACCCATGAACCGTTCCACGGAACCGAACAGGGCGCGGTGGATCATCACCGGGCGCTGGCGGGTGCCGTCGGCGGCCTGGAACTCAAGTTCGAAGCGCTCGGGCAGGTTGAAGTCCAGCTGGATGGTGGACATCTGCCAGGTGCGGCCGAGGGCGTCCTTTGCCTGGACGGAGATCTTGGGGCCGTAGAACGCGGCTCCGCCCGGATCCGGGACGAGCTCCAGGCCGGAGGCTTCGGCAACCTCGGCGAGGGTGCGGGTGGCTTCGTCCCACGTGGCGTCGTCGCCCACGAACTTGTCTTCGTTCTTGGTGGAGAGCTCCAGGTAGAAGTCGTCCAGGCCGTAGTCCTTGAGCAGGCCCAGCACGAAGTTCAGTGTGGTGGTGAGCTCGTCCTTCATCTGCTCGCGGGTGCAGTAGATGTGGGCGTCGTCCTGGGTCATGCCGCGCACCCGGGTGAGGCCGTGCACGACGCCGGACTTCTCGTAGCGGTAGACGGAGCCGAATTCGAACAGGCGCAACGGCAGTTCGCGGTAGGACCGTCCGCGGGAGCGGAAGATGAGGTTGTGCATGGGGCAGTTCATCGGCTTCAGGTAATAGTCCTGGCCGGGCTTGCGGACGGTGCCGTCCTCGTTGAGTTCCGCGTCGATGTGCATCGGGGGGAACATGCCGTCCCGGTACCAGTCCAGGTGGCCGGAGACCTCGTAAAGGTGGCCCTTGGTGATGTGCGGGGTGTAGACGAAATCGTAGCCGGCTTCCACGTGGCGCTGGCGCGAGTAGTCCTCCATGGCCTTGCGGATGATGCCGCCCTTGGGGTGGAACACCGGCAGGCCCGAACCCAGCTCGTCCGGGAAGGAGAACAGATCCAGTTCGGCCCCGAGTTTGCGGTGGTCGCGGCGTTCGGCCTCGGCGATGCGTTCCTGGTAGGCCTTGAGGGCGTCCTTGGTGGGCCAGGCGGTGCCGTAGATGCGCTGCAGCTGCTGGTTGTTCTGGTTGCCCAGCCAGTAGGCGGCGGAGGACCGGGTCAGGGCGAAGGCATTGGAGATGAGCTTGGTGTTGGGCAGGTGCGGGCCGCGGCACAAGTCACACCAGATGGTGTCCCCGCTCTTGCGGTCCACGTTGTCGTAGATGGTGATGTCTCCGGCGCCGACCTCGACGTTGACACCTTCACCGGCGTCGGCGGCGTTGTTTTTCTTGCCGAGCAGTTCGAGCTTGTAGGGCTCGTCCTTCATCGCCTCACGGGCCTCGTCCTCGCTGACGACGCGGCGGACGAACTTCTGGTTCTGGTTGATGATTTTTTGCATCATCTTTTCCAGGGCCTTCAGGTCATCCGGCGTGAACGGCTCCTCGACGTCGAAGTCGAAGTAGAAGCCGTCGGTGATGTACGGGCCGATGCCAAGCTTGGCGTCGGGGCGCAGCTGCTGCACGGCCTGGGCCATCACGTGGGCCGTGGAGTGGCGGAGGACGTTGAGGCCGTCGGGGGAATCGATGGTGACGCCCTCAATCGTGGCGTCCTCGGGCAGCGGCTGGTCCAGGTCTTTCAGTTCGCCGTTGACGCGGGCCACAACGACGTCGCGGCGCTCAAAAAAGAGTTCCGCGCCGGTGGTCCCGGTAGCCACCTTGGTCTCTTCGCCATCGACGAGAAGGGTGATCTGCTGGGCATCTGACACGGGTGTCTCCTATTCAAAGTTAGGGCTTCGTAGCTTGTGGCGTACGGGGACCACAGCCAGCCTCGTCCATGCTATCGGTTTCTGAAGGGGCCAACCAACGCGCCACTCAGCCTCCCAGCCCGGTAATGGCGAGGTTGCGGCTGATGCCGTCCAGCGGACCCGGCGG
>NZ_AUPJ01000217.1 GCF_000427315.1 Arthrobacter sp. TB 26 | reverse complement strand
CCGCCGTTGCCCTGTTCTTCTTCGGCATGGGCATCGGGCTCTGGGACGTGTCCCAGAATATTGAAGGCGCCGACGTCGAACACCAGCTCGGGCGCACTATCATGCCGCAGTTCCATGCCGCCTTCAGCGGCGGCGCCTTCCTGGGCGCCCTGATCGGCGCGGGTCTGGCGGGTCTGGGCGTCGGGCTGCCGGCGCACCTGCTGGTCATCGCCGTCATCGTCGCCGCACTGACCATGCTTGCGCCGCGCTACTTCCTGCCGCACACGCAGGCCCCCGCGCCGGCGGCCGGGGAGACCCGGGAAACCAGGGGGCCCTCGGCCTGGCGGGACGGACGGACGCTGCTGATCGGCGTCGTGGTGCTGGGCGCGACGCTCACCGAGGGCGCCGGCAATGACTGGATCGCGAAAGCCGCCGTGGATGGCCTGGACGCCACGGAGTCCACCGGTGCGCTGCTGTTTGCAGCCTTTGTCCTGGCCATGACCGCGGTGCGCTTCTTCGGCGGCCGGGCGATTGACGCCTACGGCCGGGTGCCCGTGCTCCGTGCCAGCATGGCTGCCGCCGCCGCAGGGCTGGGGATCTTCGTCCTGGCCGGCGACTTCTGGCTGGCCACGGCAGGCGCCGTGCTCTGGGGCGCCGGGGCCGCCCTCGCGTTCCCGATGGGAATGTCGGCCGCGGCCGACGATCCCAGGCACGCCGCCGCCCGTGTGTCCGTGGTTTCGACGATCGGGTACATCGCGTTCCTGGCCGGCCCGCCGCTCCTGGGCTACCTCGGGGACCTGGTCGGCATCCGGCTGGCGCTGCTGGCTATCATGATTCCGATTCTGGGTGCGCTGTTGCTCGCCGGCGCCGCGAAGCCCTTGCGCGCCAGCTAAGCAACCGGCGGGCGTCTCCATTTTCCTGGATGCATCCATTCTGGAAGGAGAGCCAGAGCAGGAGCACCACCGGGACCGCCAGGGACACGCCGCCGACGGTGTCCACGATCCAATGGGCGGACAGGTAGGTGCGGCTGACCATCATTGCCAGCACACCAAGCCCCGCGAGCACCGCTCCCCAGGCGCGGCCCACAAGGAGGGCCGCAACCACCAGGAACGCCGCGGTACTTGCCACATGGCCCGAGGGGAACGAGCCGGTGTCGGTCAGGACAATTGTGTTGTCGGGCCGGTCGCGGAGGATGCCCGCCTTGAGGATCTGGGTGAAAATCAGGACGGCGGCGCCGGCAGCAGCGGCGAAGGAGGCCGCCTGCGGGCGTCTCCGCAGCAGCAGGGCCACGACGAGCAACCCGTGCAGCACCAGGACGCCCCGGTAGCCGGCCAGGTTGAGGAAGCCATTGAGGCCGTCCCAGAACGGACTGCGCAGGGACGTGATCCAACCGGCCCAGCCCTCGTCCAGGCTCTGGAAAGGGGGCTGTCTTACGTCCGCCAGCAGCAGTCCCCCGAGCACCGCGCCCAGCGTGAGCAGGACGGTACTGGCCGCGAGCACGCGGCCTGCTGACAATCGCTGAGGGTCCAGCACTCGGGTCATCGCCTCATCCTAGCCAACCGATCGCCAGGCGTGCTGGCACGCTGCTGCCGGGCCCTGCCGCCACGGGACGTTCGGCGGTTCCACCCGCGGCTGACGGCCCAGCGGCCCGCGCCGGCAGTATGGTGGTCGGATGCGAAGCATGCTGAGGAAGGCGCCGGGGCGGCTGGAAACACTCGACCGAAAAATCGTACGCGCCGTGTCCAACCTCCCCGGGGGCAACCACGACGAGTTCTTCCGGCGGCTTTCCGCGGCGGCGAACAAGGGCAAACTCTGGATCGGCATCGCCGCCGTTATGGCCCTGTTCCCCGGGCGCACGAGGCGTGCTGCCCTGCATGGGGTGCTGGCGCAGGCCGTGGCCTCCGCGGTCACGAATCTCGGGTTCAAGACCTTGCTGCCGCGGGCCCGTCCGCTGCCGGAGCACCTTCCGGCGTTCAGGTTTGTCCACCCCCAACCCACGAGCTCCTCCATGCCTTCGGGCCACTCGGCCTCGGCCGTGGCGTTCGCCCTCGGCGTCGGACTTGTGCGGCCGCCCCTCGGCGCGGCGCTGGCACCCCTTGCCGCGGGCGTCGCCTACTCGCGTGTCCACACCGGAGCCCACTGGCCCTCGGATGTCTTCTTCGGATCGGCAATCGGGGCAGGGGCTGCCATGGTCACACGGAAATGGTGGCCGGTCCGGCCGCCCTTCCCCGGGGTCCGGCGGACCGCCGTGAAAGCCGCCGGGCTTCCGGAGGGTGCAGGTCTGGGCATCGTGGTCAACACGCTGGGCGGCTCCTACGCGGAGGAAACCGCAGCAGCCCTCCAAAAGGTATTCCCCAAGGCGCATATAAAGGAAGTTGCCCAGGACGAGGACCTCGCGGAGGAGCTCGCCCGGGTCGCCAGCNNNGCCGGTCCGGGGCCGCCGCCTTGGGTGTCTGGGGCGGGGACGGAACCGTCGGGACGGCGGCCGCAGTCGCCGTCGAGCATTCCCTCCCGCTCCTGGTCCTGCCGGGCGGGACCCTGAACCACTTCGCCCGGGACGCCGGAACCCCGACGCTCACGGCCGCCGTCGAGGCCGCGACCAGGGGGGAGGCGGCGCGGGCGGACCTTGGCCTGGTGGCCGTCGAACGCGGACTCCCCGACAGCCCCGAACTGGTGCACCTGACCATGCTCAACACCGCGAGCATCGGCCTCTACCCGAACCTGGTCCGCCGGCGCGAATTGCTCCAGCCGGCACTTGGCAAACCCCTGGCCGGGGTCGTCGCGATGTTCCGGACCTTCGCCGCGGGGACGCCCACCACCCTGGTCGTGGACGGGGTGCGGCACAAACTCTGGATCCTGTACATCGGCCGCGGACGGTATTACCCCCGCGACCATGCCCCGCTGGTCCGCCCGGTCCTGGACGACGGCGTCTTCGACCTCAGGATGATCACCGCGGACGAATCCTTTGCCCGGCTCCGGCTGCTGTGGTCCGTGCTGACCGGAACAGTCGCGACGTCCCGGATCACCCACCTCAGCGAAACCAGCAGCATCCGGGTGGAACCGGGGGACACCACCATGGTGCTCGCGGTGGACGGCGAGGTCATGCCGGGGGTGCGTGGTGTCGAATTCTCGGTCCTGCCCGGCGCCCTGACGTACTACTCGCCGGCCTCCTGAAGCCTGCCCTGTCATCCTCCCGGACTACCCTGATTCGACCCTGAATCATCCCTGAGAACGGCGAATCCGGTCCTTCGCCTCGGTAGCGTGGTGGGTACACCATCCCCATCTGCTACGCAAAGGAACGCTTCCATGATCGAAGCACGAGGCCTGACCAAGGTTTACGGCAATAAAACCGCCGTCGCCGGAGTCAACTTCACCGTCGAAGCCGGCCGGGTCACCGGCTTCCTGGGCCCGAACGGAGCCGGCAAGTCCACCACCATGCGCATGATCATGGGGCTGGACCGGCCGACGTCGGGCACCGTCACCGTCAACGGCACCCCGTTCGCCCGGCACGCCGCGCCGCTGCGCGACGTCGGCGCCCTGCTCGACGCCAAGGCCGTCCACACCAGCCGCTCCGCCTACAACCACCTGCTCGCGATGGCCGCCACGCACAGCATCCCCAAGAAACGCGTGCACGACGTCATTGAGATGACGGGGCTGGCCGACGTGGCCAAGAAGAAGGTGGGCGGCTTCTCGCTCGGCATGGGGCAGCGGCTCGGGATCGCCGCAGCGCTGCTCGGCGACCCGCAGACCGTCATCCTGGACGAGCCCGTCAACGGCCTGGACCCGGAGGGCGTCGTCTGGGTCCGCAATCTGGTCAAGTATCTGGCCTCCGAGGGGCGCACGGTGTTCCTCTCCAGCCACCTGATGAGTGAAATGGCCGTCACCGCGGACCACCTGATCGTGATCGGCCGCGGCCGGATCATTGCCGACGCGCCGATCCAGGACATCATCAGCGGAAAGGGCCAGATCCGCACCCGCGTCCGCACCGACCAGCCGGACCAGCTCATGCGCCTCCTCGCCGGAGACGGCGTCTCCGTGGAGCTGCAGGACAACGATCTGCTCGAGGTCACGGGCCTTGATCCCCGCGGGATCGCCCGCGCGGCCCTCGACAGCCGCGTCATGATCTACGAACTCACCCCGCTTCAGGCCAGCCTTGAGGAGGCCTACATGGAACTGACCAAGGATGAGGTCGAATACCACTCGCTCATCACAACGGGCGCTGCCGCCCCTGTCCAGACCGGAGGCAACTAAGCCATGAGCTCCACAACTCTTGACCCCTCCCGCCGCGGCGCGCACGCCGGCGACGTCCCTGCCGGCACGATGTCCGGCACCAGCACCGGCCCCGGCCCCAGTTTCCTCCGGGTGCTGAACTCCGAATTCATCAAGTTCCGCACCCTCCTGTCCACCGTGATCCTGCTTGGCTGCACCGTCCTGGTGGTGGTCGGCTTCGGTGCCCTCTCCGCGTGGGGAACCGGGCAGTTCTCTGAGGCCGCGGCCACCGACCCGCAAGCGGCAGCAGCCTTCGCCGCCCAGGGCGGGGACCTCGCCGTCGGCGTCCCCACGTCCGGCATCGCGTTCGCCCAGTTGATACTGGGTTCGCTCGGCGTGCTGCTGATGAGTTCCGAGTTCACCACGGGCATGGCCCGCTCCACCTTTGCGGCCGTCCCCAAACGGGTCCCGGCGTACGCCGCGAAACTGCTCGTGGTGATGGTGACGGCATTCGTCCTCACGGCGGCCTCCGTGTACCTGGCTGGCCTCGTGTCGCTGCCGATCCTGGACAACTACAACCTCAAGCTGGATCTCGCCAGCTCGCAGTCGGTGAAGATGCTGCTCGTCAACAGCCTCTACGTCGCCGCCGTCGCCGCCATCGGCATGGCCCTGGGCTCGCTGATCCGCAACTCCGCCGGCGGCATCATGAGCCTGGTCGGGCTGTTCTTCGTGGCACCGATCGCCTTCCAGCTGATCCCCGGCGACTTCTTCGTCGAGGCCCGCAAGTACCTGCCCGGCAACACCGTCGAACCAATGACGGCCGTGCAGCATGTCCCGGACACCTTGGAGGCCTGGCAGGCCGCCCTGGTGCTCGGCGCCTGGGTCGTCGTCCCGGTGGTCCTGGCAGCTGTGCTGCTGAAAAGGCGCGACGTCTAGGCACCCCCGTCTAGGCTCAGAGCATGATGGATGCAGTTTCAGTGAAGGACGCGCCCGCCGGCCAGGCTGACGCGTCCTTCGCTGAAATCACCGCCCGGCGCCGGGGCCGGATCCGGCGCTACCTGTTCCAGCATCCGCGGGCCATGGATGCCGTTGTTGTGGCCTGCTACCTGCTTCTGGTTATCCCCACTGCCGTCGAATCGGTGCGCGACGGCGTCTGGCCGGCCGCCGTGCTCCTCGCGGCCGCCGCGGCGGCGCTGCTGTTCCGGCGGAGCCATCCGGTACCGGTGGTGGCCGTGGTTGCGGTGCTCGAAGTGGGGGTGACCCTGCTGCATCCGTGGGGTTCCAACGTCGCCGTCGGGCTGTGGTTTGCGCTCTACCCCGTGGCAGTGGCGCGCAGCCGGCGGTTCGCGCTGGTGTGCCTGACGGCGGCCACCGCGCCGCTGGTGTTCCTGTACCTCCTGCTGGCCGTTGGTCCTTTGGACGGCAGGCTTCCGGACATGGGAGTGAACACTCCGGAGAACTTCCAGCTGATCAGCAGCATCGCCGCCGGCATCAGCATCACCCTCTCCAACGTCATTGCCACCGGGCTCGGCGTCTCGGTCCGGCAGCGGCGCGAGCACGAGCACGAGATTGCCGCCTGGGCCGCGAGGGCCACGCGGCTCGGGTCCGTCACCGAACGCAACCGCATCGCCCGGGAAATGCACGACATCGTGGCGCATTCCCTCACGGTGATGATCAGCCTTTCGGACGGCGCCGCCGTCGTGGTCAAAAAGGACCCGGCGCGGGCGGCCGAGGTACTCGGGGAACTCTCCCGCACCGGCCGCACCGCACTCGCGGACATGCGGCGCGTCCTCGGCGTGCTGCGCGACGACTCGGCCGACGGCCAGGCTCCGCGCGAACCGCTCGTGGCAGGGGACAACCTTGGCAAACTTTTGGGGGGCTTCCGCACCGCCGGGCTCCCGCTGCACTACACGCACACCGGTCCCTCGCTGCCGGACGACGCCGCGTTCCAGCTGACGGTCTACCGGATCGTGCAGGAGTCGCTGACGAACGTGCTGCGCTACGGCCGTTCGCTGGGCCGGGTGGACGTGGCGATTGTCCGGGACGGCTCGACGGTCACCATCGACGTCGTCGACGACGGCAAGGGCACCGTCGACGCCGGCGGCACGGCGGCGGGGTCCCGGGGCTCCGCCGGGACCGTGGGCACGGGCCAGGGCCTTGCTGGGATGCTGGAGCGGGCCCGTATCTACGCGGGCACCGTGGAGGCCGGACGGAGCGGCGATCACGGCTGGCGCGTGCACGCCGTCCTGCACTGGAACGGCGAGAACGGAAAGTAACGGCAGATGAGCCAAGGGGAACCGATGAGCGAGACCGGACCGATCCGTATCCTGCTGGTGGATGACCAGCCGCTCCTGAGGATGGGGTTCCGCCTGATCCTGGAGGGCGAGGACGATCTGAGGATCATGGGCGAGGCGTCCGACGGCGCCGAGGCCATCCGCCAGGTCCGCGACCTCGAGCCCGACGTCGTGCTGATGGACGTGCGGATGCCGGTGCTGGACGGGATCGAGGCCACGCGGGCCATCACCGCATCGGGTGCCCACACCAAGATCATCATCCTCACCACCTTCGACCTCGACGAATACGCGTTCGCCGGGCTCCAAGCCGGGGCCTCCGCCTTCCTGCTCAAGGACGTGGCGCCCG
>NZ_AUPJ01000216.1 GCF_000427315.1 Arthrobacter sp. TB 26 | reverse complement strand
GGTGGCGCCACGCATCACCCGGCGGCTGCTGGAGACGTATGTCCGGGGCAGCGGGGCCGGCGGCGCGGCGGACGGGCGGTCTGACCCCGGCGGCGCCTCCGGTCCGGCACCCGCCACCGCGGTCCGGCCCGGCAAGGATCCGCTGCTGGAGGACCTCACCCCGCGCGAAAGCGAGATGCTCGGGGCGATGGCTGAGGGACTCTCCAACGCCGAAATTGCGCACCGGTACTTCCTTTCCGAAGCCACCGTCAAGACACATGTGCGCCGGATCCTCACCAAGCTGCACCTGCGTGACCGGGTCCAGGCCGTGGTGTATGCCTACGAGACCGGTCTGGTGGTGCCCAGCAACCCGGACTATTGAGCCGGCCCAGGTGCGGCGGCCGGGCGGATGTCGGCTGGCGGGAGTGCAGCGGCCGGCCGCTCGGTCCGCGGATTGCCTGAAGCAGTGGTTTCAGGCACATTACAAAATTGCCCGTGAAGCAACTTTCCTTGCTTAACGGGCCGTGTTGTTGGAAGTGTGCCCGGACTTCGCGTGCGTCATTTGTGGGATTGCACAGAACAGACGGTCCCCGGCCCGGTCTAGGGTGAAACGTCAATGTGGTCCGCCACACATGTTTCCACTATTCACCCGCGGACCCGCACAATCCACGAAGGACGGCGCCTTATGCAGGCTGACCAGCAGCTCTCCAAGTCCCTGAAACCCAGGCACTTGTCCATGATCGCCATCGCCGGCGTTATCGGCGCCGGCCTGTTCGTCGGCTCCGGCGCGGCAATCCAGCAGGCGGGCCCCGGGATCCTGGTCGCTTACACGGCGGCAGGCCTCGTTGTCATCCTGGTCATGCGGATGCTCGGTGAGATGGCGGCGGCCAACCCGGAAACCGGTTCCTTCTCGACCTATGCGGACAAAGCCCTGGGCCGCTGGGCAGGGTTCAGCATCGGCTGGCTCTACGCCTGGTTCTGGATCATTGTCCTGGGCATCGAGGCCACGGCCGGCGCGGCGATCATGCACCGCTGGGTGCCCGGGATCGATCAGTGGGTCTGGGCGCTGTTGCTGATGGTGCTTCTGACCCTGACCAACCTGGGCTCGGTGAAGTCCTTTGGTGAGTTCGAGTTCTGGTTCGCGTCGATCAAGGTCGCGGCGATTGTGCTGTTCCTGCTTTTCGGCGTCGCGGCCATTTTGGGCTTGGTTCCGGGCGTTCCGGCCCCCGGAGTGAGCAACCTGCTGGAAAACGGCGGCTTTATGCCCAACGGGCCGGGCGCCGTGCTGGCCGGCATCCTCGTGGTTGTGTTCTCCTTCTTCGGCGCTGAAATCGCCACCATCGCCGCCGGTGAGTCCGAAAACCCGGTCGATGCGGTCAAGAAGGCCGTGAAGTCCACCGTCTGGCGCATCCTCGTCTTCTACATCGGCTCCATCGCGGTTGTGGTCACCCTTCTGCCCTGGAACTCCGCTTCCGTGGCGAAGAGCCCGTACGTCGCCGTGATCGAACTCTTCGGCATCCCCGGCGCCGGCACCATCATGGACATCGTGGTACTGACCTCCGTCCTGTCATGCCTCAACTCCGGCCTGTACACCGCCAGCCGGATGCTGTTCTCGCTCTCCCGCCGCGGCGACGCGCCGCGGTCCTGGATGCGGATCTCCAAGCGCGGCGTTCCGGCCGCCGCCGTCCTGGCCTCCACCGTGGTCGGCTTCATCACCGTCGGCCTGAACTACATTGCCCCGGACACCGTGTTCCTGTTCCTGGTCAACACCTCGGGGGCCATCGCCCTGTTCGTGTGGCTCGTGATTGCCGGCTCGCAGCTGATCCTGCGCCGCCGCATGGGCGCGGCGGCCAAGGACCTCCAGCTCAAGATGTGGCTCTTCCCCTACCTGACGTGGGTCGCCATCATCAGCATCGTCGCACTGCTGATCGGCATGGTGGTCCTGGATTCCACCCGCGAGTCGCTGCTGCTCTCCCTGGCCCTTGCCGCCGTCGTGGTGGGTCTCGGACTGTGGCGCTACCGCAAGAACGGCGGGAAGTCCCCGGCTGGCGGAGACACCGAGGCAGGCGCGGCCGAGGCCGAGGCGCCAGCCGAAGTCGCCACCGTGGGTGCCGGCCCGGCGTCGTAGCTCACAGGGCCCGCTGGCGGCGTGGCCCTGTGCCCGCCAGCACCGCGGGACATGCCCATTCTTGCCGCGCAGCGTTGGACATCGTGCCACTATGTCCACTCGCCATCACCAGGGGAGGGCATGTCCTGCGGCCAGGCGGGACATGCCCATTCCTGCCGCGCAGCCAGGGCACGCGGGTTCGCCAGCACCGCGGGACATGTCCAGTCCTGCGGCGCAGCGTTGGACATCGTGCCACTATGTCCACTCGCCATCACCAGGGGAGGGCATGTCCTGCGGCCAGGCGGGACATGCCCAGTCCCCGGGGCGCGCGGAGGGCATGTCCAGCGGCCAGCCAGCGTCCGGGGCGCACCTGTGCAGGCCACAGCTCCCTCACAGGAGGGGCCCAGTCAGGGCATAGTGCCCCGGGGTTCCATGGACGCATGACCTCTTCCCCGCAGCCACCCCACGAGCCGCACCCCAACCACGACCGCGGCCTGGAATTCGATCTCTCCACCCTTCTGAGCCGCCGATCGCTGGGCATGTTCCTCGGTGCCGGCACGGCATCCGCCCTGGCAGCCTGTACCCCGGGCGGCTCCACGGCCACCGCGCCCTCCTCGGCGGCAACGACGGCAGGTTCGGCCCCGGCATCCTCCGGAACCGCCGCCCCGGGCACGCCGTCAGCCTCCGCCTCGCCCGCGCTGACCCGGGCGATCGCCGAGTGCGGCGTCGAAATCCCGGAGGAAACGGCCGGACCGTATCCCGGCAATGGCTCCAACGGACCCAATGTACTGGCGGTTTCGGGTGTGGTCCGGCAGGACATCACGTCGAGCTTCGGCACCTCCAGCACCAAGGTCGACGGCGTGCCGCTCACCGTCACGCTGACCCTGCTCGACAACGCCAACGGGTGCGTTCCACTGGCCGGGGCCGCGGTCTACGCCTGGCACTGCGACAAGGACGGCAAGTACTCGATGTACGACGCCGGACTCAAGAACGAGAACTACCTCCGCGGCGTCCAGGAGGCGGACGCCAACGGCCAGGTCACCTTCCAGACCATCTTCCCCGGTGCGTACAGCGGCCGCTGGCCGCACATCCACTTCGAAGTCTTCGAATCCATGGACAACGCGACGGCGGCCGGGCAGGTCCTCGCCGTGTCCCAGATCGCGCTGACGGACGCCGCGTGCAAGGAGGTCTACGCCTCCGCCGGCTACGAATCGAGCGCCCGGAACTTCCCCCGGACCACGCTGAAATCGGACAACGTCTTCGGCGACGACGGCGGCATCTACCAGCTGGCCGCCATGACCGGGTCAGTCTCCGGCGGCTACACGGCCGGCCTCAACGTGACCGTGTAGGAACCCGCCGGCCAGGGGGCCCGGCGCTAGACTCAGAGCCATGCCTTCACAGCCCAACGCCGCAGCCCACATCCAGGATCTCGGCGCCTACGTCACCGCATCGCCGTCAAGCTTCCACGCCGTCCACGAAGCAGCCCGCCGGCTGAACGGGGCGGGGTTCACGGCCCTCGACGAGCTGCAGCCCTGGGACGAAGCCGCCGGGGCAGGGAAGTTCTACGTGATCCGCGACGGCGCGATCATCGCCTGGGTGACTCCGGAGACGGCCGGACCCACCACCGGTTTCAACATCCTGGGCGCCCACACCGATTCGCCGTCGTTCAAGCTCAAGCCCAAACCCACCACGGGCAGGTTCGGCTGGCTGCAGGCCGGCGTCGAGGTTTATGGCGGCCCGCTGCTTAACTCCTGGCTGGATCGCGAACTGCAGCTCGCCGGTCGCCTGGTGTTGCGGGACGGCACCCAGCACCTCACCGCCACCGGGCCGCTGCTGCGTTTTCCTCAGCTGGCCATCCACCTGGACCGCGCCGTGAACGAGGGGCTGGCCCTGGACAAGCAGCAGCACATGAACCCGGTCTATGGGCTGGGGGATCCGGCGGGCGAAGACCTGCTGGGACTGCTGGCGGACCGGGTTGCCGGCGCGGACGTGGACGCTGCGCAGATCGGCGGCTACGACGTCGTCATCGCGGACACCCAGGCCCCTGCCGTTTTCGGCGCGAAGGGCGAGTTCTTCGCCTCCGGGCGGCTGGACAACCTGTCGGCAACCCATGCCGGGCTCACCGCGCTGATCGCCCACGCGGCCGAGCCGCTGCCGGCCGGGGCGCCCATTGCCGTGCTGGCCGCGTTTGATCATGAGGAAATCGGGTCCGCGTCCCGTTCCGGCGCGAGCGGGCCCATCCTCGAGGACGTGCTGGTGCGCATTTCCGACGGTCTGGGTGCCTCGGCGAGCCAGCGGCGGCAGGCATTCGCGGCGTCGTTCTGTGTGTCCGCCGACGCCGGGCACGCCGTCCACCCGAACTACGCCGAACGGCACGATCCGGCCAACCGGCCGGCCCTGAATGGCGGCCCGCTGCTGAAGATCAACGCCAACCAGCGGTATGCCACGGATGCCACGGGCGCGGCCCTGTGGGCGCGGCTGTGCGCGGACGCCGGCATCCCGTACCAGGAGTTCGTCTCCAACAACGTGATGCCGTGCGGTTCCACCATCGGTCCGCTGACGGCGACCCGCCTGGGCATCCGGACGGTCGACATCGGCGTGCCCCTGCTTTCGATGCACTCGGCCCGTGAACTTTGCGGCGTCGAGGATCCTTACCGGCTCGCGAGGGTGACGGAGCTGTTTTTCCGGACGGCGGCGTAGGCAGATGGGCAGGTGGCAGCGCGCACGGCTAAGTGTCCCGCTGCGGCGCCGTGCGGAGTGCCCACTGCGTCTTGAGCCGGTCGAGACCCTCTTTGCCGACCACAGTCATGGCAGCGTGCTTTAGCAGCGAGCGTCCGGAATCCAGCGCGATCCGGCGTGGCCGCTCCAGCGCGGCGTCCCGCATAAGGTCAAGGCGGCCGACGTCATCGACGCCGTCCAGCAGGCTTCCGAAGGTACCCATGTAGGGCGCGGCAGAAACACGTTTCCCGCGGATTCTGTTGCTGACATTTGAACCGTGAATAACCTGAAGCCAGGCCGGGGCGCCGGCGAGCTCCCTGACGTTCATCGACTGTCCAAGCAAGTTGTGCCAATCGGACCAGCAGGTCCGGGCGGCTTCCCAGTCTTCCCGGACCGAGCAGAAAGCGTTTGATCGATCCCGGCGGAGGTAAAGGGCACTGCCATTCCGGATAAGACCATGGGCGAGGTAAATCGCTGTGCGGGTTCCGTCGCTTCCGGCGGCCTGAAGGCGCTCAACGAAGTCCGAAGCGAGGCCATCGTCGTTGTCCAGATTGGTGGTCATGAGCTCCCCGTGCTGGGCTCCTGACACTGCGCGCAAATCCTCGAGAAGTTCGCCGCGGCCGACTTCGGCCCTGTAGATGGGCGTGAATGTCCCGCGGACATTGAGGTCGTCGAGCGACCTGACAAGCCATTCGGGACTTTGCGGATCGAGGTAGATGATCCATTTGAAGTTTTGGTCCGACTGCTGCAGCACTGACGGAAGGCAGAACCGGCGGAACAATTCCAGCCGCGTACGCAGCCAGCCATCCTTCGCCCGGACAACGCTCTCCGCCCCTACTGATGGAAGGTTGAATCTGGTTAGCAGAACGTGATCTACATCCGCGCTGCTCTTTGTTCCTTCCGGCGGCCGGAAGGGCCTCGATGGGCTCACGGCTTGACTCCTTGAATAATCCCGAGAAACTGGTTCGCCCTGACGTGCCAAGTATGCAGGGACGCGACGTCGCGTCGCAGATGTCCCAGGCCCGCCTCCTCGGGGCTGTCCAGGATCCTGCGGACCTGGTTGGCGAATTCAGCAGGGCCGGATGCGACGGCGACAAGTTCGGTGTTGAGCCAGCGGACTGCCGGCAGGTCGCTCGCCACGACGGGCATTCCGGAGGCGAGATATTCCAAGGTCTTGAGCGGAAAGCTGGAGCGGTTGAAGGCCGTATCCGCATAGGGGGTCAAACCAACACCGATCTCAGCCAGGTGCGGCGCCAGTTCCTTGGCGGGGAGTTGGCCGAGCCAGGTCACATTGGGTGCGGCAAGGAAGGCATCGAGCCGTCGTCCCGTTTCCGCGTCGCGCTCGGTGCGGGGGCCGATCACGAGCAGTGGGATTCCAGCGTCCTGCACGGCTTCGAGCAGCTGCATGTCCAATCGCTCATTCAGCTGTCCGATGAGACCGGCATTCCGGCGGCGCGGCACGCCAGGGTCCTCGAGATCAGGAAGATCGCATCCATTCGGGATCAGGACGACCGGAGCCGCCGCGCCGGGGGTCCCCTCCAAGACCGAAGCAAGGTGTGGAGAGACCGTCGCACACACGTCGGCGGTTCGCAGGTTGTCCCGCAGCTTGCGTTGCACAAAACGACGGGACAAGTTCATGAGTCCGGCTCCCGCAACCCAATCGTCGGTGACATACAAGACCTTCGTGCCCTCGACCCCCGTGGGAAAGCTGCTGATCGGCGAGGAAAGAATAGTCGCGAATGGGCGCAACTGACACCGCCGAAGTGCCGTCTTGATTGCGCGGCCGAGAAGTACCCTTGCAACGGAGGACAACCCCCAGCGGGCAAATCCGGGGACCGAGAGGGAACGCACTCGTGTGATACCCGGTGCCACTTCCGTAATTTCGACACTTTGTCGCCCCAGACTCGACCCCGGTCGATTGGCCAGGTGAATGGGAAGTGGCGGATCGATCCACAGGACCGGCACGTGGACGGCCAAAGCCCTGGCGAGCCGGTAGTCGGTTCCGCGCACGTCATCCCAGCGGCTCCCCGGGAGGTAGAGGAGCGTTTCCTGCGCCGCTGTCCGCCGCTGCGTCATGGTGATGCCTGCCGTGTGGTGCCGGCCTCAAGTTCCGGACCCGCCTGTCTGCGCCACGCCACCGGACGGGAATTGAAATCGTCAGCTGGAGATGACCCCAGGACCCCGCGCAGCCTTCTGGCCAGTTCGTATTCGACAAACCTGGCGAGAGCTCCCGCCTCCTGCACGATGCTGACTTCCCCAGCCGCTTCGCTGGCCAGCGAGTAGAAGTTTTCCAGTACGAGCGCACCGCGCGTCAACGAGAACCGGCCCTGAACCGTTGAGAGCCCGAAGCTGCCAAGCGTCTTGCGGCAGGACTCGTCCAGAAGCAGGCCGCGCAGCAGTTGTGCCAGCCGCCCGGGCCCGTCCTGGGTTCCGGGGCCGACTCCGTACCAGCCCTGCTCAAGGAAGAGCGGAAGGCTGTCCGGAGTCAGGACCTCCCAGAACCCCTTTTCGCCTTGAACAATCAGCGGTTTTGCAAAGGCCATTGCCCGCAGCGCCGACCCGCCCATCCCGAGGGCAACATCAGCCACGGCATAGGCCGCCCGTGGATCCTCGAGCTCCCCGGTGAGCACGATGACCGGCCGGCCCCTTGCGGCGTTGACCGCCCGAGCGTGGTTTTCGACGAGCCGCCGCGCCGGACCATCGCCGGCAATGACAAGTTGAATAGGGAGTTCTTGTGAGAGCATTCCCGTGCAGTCGATCGCAGCCAGGATGCCCTCGAGTTTCAGCTCTTTTGCCAGTCGCGTCACGAGAACCACCGTGTAGGCTGCCGGATCGAGGCCCCACTTACCGCGGAATTCCTGTTCGGCGACGTCCAGTGACGGATTGTTGGCATCAAGGTCCACCGGCGGCTCCAGCAACGCGGCGAGGGTCCGACCGAACTCCTGCTCCGCCGTCAGGATCTCTTGGGTGCCTACCAGAATCGGCATCGACTTGGGAATGAACGGTGCCACGGCCATGGACATCACCGTTGCCACAGCCGCAGTGCCTGGCGACCGTCGGGAAGCAATGAGGCTTTCCAGCGCCGGTGGCCATTCGTAGCCGTGGATGATGTCGATCTTTCGTTCCCGGGCAACGCGGACCAGTGCTTTCACCACCGAGGGGGTCGGCCTGCGGTGCGGTTCCGGAGATGGAATAAACTCCAGCCCCAGCTCCTCGATGCGCTGGTTCAGCGGCCCCGGCCGTCCGAAGACGATGACCTCGTGACCCAACCGCTGCACCGCGGCCGCGAGCTCGACGGCGTTCAGTTGGCTGCCGCCGATCCCCAGATCGTGAGGGTAGACGAGGATTCTCATACGGGCGCCTCCACGGTGGCGGCTTTTCCGATGGATCGCAGTTCCCGGATGCGGTCCCGCTGCAGGTACAGCAAACCGGCTGTCACCAGTACCGCAAGTGTCCCGGCGGTGACAAGTGCTACGAGGTGATCGGCCACCGTCATCGCCAGGATGCGCGCTGCTGCACCCGTAGCCAAACCTGCTGCGAAAGGTAAACGGATCTTTGCCAAAATCCCCCTGAGGGACAGCCCGTTCGCCCTGAGCTTCCAGAGGTACAGGGGTAGGACCACGCATCCTGTCACGGCCGCCTGTGCCGCCGCGAGTCCGCCCAGCCCTCCCCCGGCGGCCCCGGCCACGAGCGCGGGAACCAGCACCAGCAGGCTTCCGGCCTGCACGATGAAGACCGTCCCGGACTTGCCCAGGACCACGAGGTAGTCATAGACGAGATCGCAAAATACTTTGCAGGTCGCGGCGACGACAAGCCAGGAAATGGCGGTCGCTGCCGCCACCCACGCCGCACCATAGACGAATTCCACTAACGGCACGGCGATCCCGGCCACGAAGAGAATGACCGGGAACGTTGCGGCTGCCAACACCACCACAATGGCCTCTAAGGCTGAATTCATACGCGGTCGGTTCCCCTGCAAGGCGGAGAAGGCAGAGGGCGCAACCCTGCGGAGCGGTTGGGCGAAGATACTCACCGGCCAGTTGGAGAGGTTGAAAGCCAACACGTAGAACGCCAGGACCGTTGACCCCAGAACTGCCCCGGCCGTGAGTTGGTCCGCATAGCCGACAGCGAAGAATATGACGCTGGTCCCGGCCAGCGGCAGCCCGAAGCGTAAGAGGGGCCCCAGCAGCGAGCGGTCCAGCCCAAAACGGTATGGCAATGGTGAAGCCGCCAGAAACATCACCCCAGAGACCAGACTGCCCGCCAGCCGACCCGCTGCCAGGGCCATGGCTCCCATCCCCGCGAGGGCAAGCACCACGGAGAGGACGGCGCCGATCCACACATTGGCTTGGTCGATCCAAAGCCGTTCCTTCTCCCTGAAGTCGCGCTGCAGCAGGGCCGCCGGCGAGGCAACAACCCCGTTGACGAAGACACTCAGAATCAGGATCCGCACGACATCGGTGGCGCCGGGATCTCCCATTGCTGTGGTGAAGACCGGCGCGGCGACCATCGCGGCAGTACAGAACAAAGTGCTGCCGACGACGGAGATTGTGTTGACCGTCGGCACGATCCTGGCTGGGTCTTCGGGCCATCGAACAATTGCGAGGGAGACCCCCAGTTCGTTGAAGCTAAGTACGGCCACGAGGGCGACCATGGCGACGGCGAAAGTCCCGAAGGATTCGGGGCCCAACACTCGCGCCAGGACTATTCCTATGCCGAGTGTCCCGAGCCGTGAGACAACGGTATTGAGCAGACCCCAGCCAAAAGCATTCGAGGCGCCGGTCATCCGGGTACCGATGGCCGCCTTCATGGCTGTCCCAGTGCAGCCGCTAAACGTCGATCGAACAAAATCACGGGCGCCCCTATTCATCCCCAAGAGACCATTCAGCCGGGTTTCGTACCTTTTCTCGATGAGAAAACGTGGATCCCGAACTGATGTATTCACCTCCGCACGCCAACGCCAATTGCAGAACGAAAGCCGGGGTCACGCTCGGGGTTGGAGCGAAAGCCCTGACCAGATGGCCGTGCTTTTGCAAATATAGCCGGGGGCCCGTCGGTGGGACTATGCCGCAAGGATAGTCGAGTAGGGCATTGACTGAAGTCGAGTAGTTTTGGTGCCCGGTACTCGTTTTTAGTCCGGAAAACCTCCAAGCGCCGGTCGACTGCAAGGGAGGGAGGTCTGTCAGCCTCGGCCTGTTAGAAGGCCAGGCTGATCACGAGGCTGATGGTCGTGGCCAGGATGACTGTGCCAAAGAGGTAGGACAGCAGGCTGTGCTTGAGCGCTTCCGCCCGGATCCCGTGGTTCTGCAGGGCAGTGTCGGATACCTGGTAAGTCATGCCGAGGCTCGTGGCGAGGTAGGCGAAGTCGGTGTACTGCGGGTGCCTTTCCTGGTTGAAGTCGATGCCGCCCACTGCCGTCCCGGCCTTCCCGCCAATGCTGTAGTAGAGCTCGGCGTAGCGCAGCGTGAACAGCGTCTGTACCAATAACCAGGACAAGGCCACCGACGCCAGGGCCAGGAGCCCGCCGCCGAAACGGGACCCGCCGCCGCTGGCATGGGAATCAACGACGACGGCGGCCACGGCGCCGAGGCTGGCGACGTTGGCCGCCAGAATCAGCAGGTCGGTGATACTGCGGGACGGGTCCTCCGCGGTGGCGTGCGCCCGGGTTTCGGCGGGGTCGAAACGACCGATCGCCACCCAGACCCACACAACATAGGTCAGCGAGGCAGTGCCCCAGCCGACAGCCGGAGCCTCCACCCAGTGCCCGGCCAGGCCGGACGCCGTGGCCGCGAGCAGGCCGGCGAGGAGCATTGCCGCCAGGCGCAGCCGGCTGCGCCTGATCGGCCGGGCGTTGCCGCGGAACGGGGAACCGGTGTTCATTCCCCGATCATGGCACAGGGTTTTCCACATGGAGGCCGGCGTGGCTTCCGGCACCAGCCGGCCGCGCCTACGCTGGGCAGGCATGGAATCGCCGGATCCGGCCCCGATGCACTAAGCTATTGAAGTCTGTGCTGCGCCCTGCCCCCGTTCCTGGGGGTGCTGCGGGCACATGGCACCGCAAATGAACCTCCTGTTACGGAAATGCCGTAACCGCTTAGCCCAAAGGAGGTGGGTTCACATATGCGTCCTTACGAATTGATGGTAATCATCGACCCCGAGGTCGAAGAGCGTACCGTTGAGCCAACGCTTCAGAAGTTCCTGAACGTCATCACGACCGATGGTGGAACCATCGAAAAGGTTGACATCTGGGGCCGCCGTCGCCTGGCTTACGAAATCCAGAAGAAGTCTGAAGGTATCTACGCCGTGGTGAACTTCACCGCTGAGCCGGCTACCGCCAAGGAACTTGATCGCCAGCTGAGCCTCAATGAGACCATCATGCGCACCAAGATCACCCGCCCCGAAGTACAGAAGGTTGTTGCTGAGTAATTTCAGCTCCCGATTTTCACTCTTCACCCCGCAGGAACGAACAAGGAGGCAGTAGATGGCAGGCGAAACCACTATTACGGTCATCGGTAATCTCACCAATGACCCCGAACTGAGGTTCACACCGTCAGGTTCGGCAGTAGCGAATTTCACCATCGCGTCTACTCCCCGCACCTTCGACCGCCAGTCCAATGAGTGGAAGGACGGGGAAACCCTGTTCCTCCGCGCGTCGGTATGGCGTGAAGCAGCCGAAAACGTCGCCGAATCCCTGACCAAGGGCATGCGCGTGATCGTTTCCGGGCGGCTGAAGAGCCGTTCCTACGAAACGAAGGAAGGCGAGAAGCGCACCGTTATCGAGCTTGAGGTCGACGAGATCGGCCCCAGCCTGCGCTACGCCAACGCCAAGGTCAACCGCACCCAGCGCTCCGGCGGTGGGGGTGCCGGCAACGGCGCCCAGGGTGGCTTCGGCGGCGGCAACAGTGGCGGCGGCTTCGGTGGCGGCTCTGGTGGAAACCAGGGCGGCGGCAACTCGGGCGGAACCTGGGGCGGCAACCAGCCTGCACAGCAGCAGGATGACCCCTGGGCCACGCCCGGTGTCAGCAATGCAGGCGGCGGCTGGGGCAACGGCCCGGATTCCGAACCTCCCTTCTAAACAACATCTAAGGTTCGACGACGGAACCCGCCGGACGCCGCAAGGCGGACGTGCGCTGACCGGCGTCGGATCACCACCATCCCGTGGATCAATATCCACGGGCTCCATCGAATAGGAGCTCCACGATGGCTAAGGCTGAACTCCGTAAGCCCAAACCAAAGTCCAACCCCTTGAAGGCCGCTGACATCACTGTCATCGACTACAAGGACGTAGCATTGCTGCGCAAGTTCATCTCCGACCGCGGAAAGATCCGCGCCCGCCGCGTCACTGGCGTCACGGTGCAGGAACAGCGCAAGATCGCACAGGCAATCAAGAACGCCCGCGAAGTTGCTCTGCTGCCTTACTCCGGCGCTGGCCGCGGCTAAGGAAGGGATTAACTAACATGGCAAAGCTCATTCTGACCCACGAAGTAACCGGTCTCGGTGCTGCAGGCGATGTTGTCGAGGTCAAGGACGGTTACGCACGTAACTACCTGCTGCCCCGCAACTTCGCCCTGACCTGGTCCAAGGGTGGCGAGAAGCAGGTTGAGTCCATCAAGACTGCCCGCGCCGCCCGCGAGCACGCTTCCCTGGAAGACGCTCAGAAGCAGGCCGCTGCACTCTCCGCCAAGCCGGTCAAGCTCGTTGTCAAGGCTGGCGAGACCGGACGCCTGTTCGGCACCGTCAAGCAGGACGACGTGGCCGACGCTGTTGAGGCCGCTGGCCTTGGCCGCATCGACAAGCGCAAGGTTGAACTGCCGACGCACATCAAGTCGGTTGGTTCCTACCAGGCACACGTCCGCCTCCACGCCGACGTTGCCGCTGTGATCGAACTCGACGTAGTCGCAGGCAAGTAGCCCTCACCGGCTCCGCAGTCCTGAACTGCTGGAAGGCCCCCGCCTTCGGATCCCTCTTGGGAACCGGAAGCGGGGGCCTTCTGCGTCAACTCTCATTCGTGGTGCAATACCGTCCTCACGTACCGGTAGCCGTTCCGGATCAGTTCGGTGAGCACTGCCTCGTCAACGTCGTCGAGCTTGTTAATGTAGAGACACCCGGCGCCGGTCTTGTGTTTTCCCAGCCGTGCCAGCAGCCCGGCGGACTCCGGCCCATAGCTGAGCCCGTAGAGCGACAGGCTGGCTTTCCGCGGTGAGAAGCCGACGGCGGGCGCGTCGCCTTCGCGCCCGGTTGCGTATTTGTAGTGGTACCGGCCGTAGCCCACAATCGTGGGGCCCCACATCTCGGCAGGCTGCCCCGTGATCCCGGACATCAGTTCGAGCAGCCGGTACCCGTCCCGGCGTCGGACGGGATGCTCGACGGCGGACAGGAACTCCCCGACGGACGCGCCCGTTGCTAAGGTCTTGTTTTGAGTGTTGTTCGCGGCCATGCGGGAAGTCTTGCAGACAGCGGGAGCCTTGTCAGCCGGAGCGGCGCCGGTGATAGCCTGCGGCAGTGAGTTCGACTCCTGCACCTGTGCCCCGCCTTCGTCCTTTCGCCCAGGTGGACGTCTTTACTGACGTGCCCTACCGGGGCAACCCGCTGGCCGTCGTCGTCGACGCAGCGGGCCTCTCCACCGGCGTGATGCAACGGTTCGCCAACTGGACCAACCTCTCCGAGACCACGTTCCTGCTGCCGCCCACCGACCCCGGCGCCGACTACCGGGTCAGGATCTTCACGGGCAGCGAGGAGTTCCCGTTTGCCGGCCACCCAACGCTCGGCTCGGCGCATGCCTGGCTGGAAGCCGGCGGCATCCCCCGGCAGGACGGGATGGTGGTCCAGGAGTGCGGGGCCGGACTGGTCAGGGTGAAGCGCGACGGCGGCCGGCTGGCTTTCGCGGNCCCCGCCGCTGACCCGCTCGGGGCCGGTGGCCGAGGGGGACCTCACCCGCATCGCCGCCGGCCTGAGGATGCCGCGGGAGGCGCTGCTGGACGCGTCCTGGCTGGTCAACGGCCCTGACTGGATCGGTGTGCTGCTCGAGTCGTCGGAGCTGGTGCTCGCCGTCAGGCCTGATTACGCGTCCATGGCGGGACTCAAGGTCGGTGTGATCGGTCCCCATCCGGCCGGATCCGAGGTCGGCTTCGAGGTGCGCACGTTTATCCCGGGCGACGCCGCAGCGGAAGACCCCGTCACCGGCAGCTTCAACGCCGGCGCGGCCCAGTGGCTGATCGGCAGCGGCCGCGCCCCCGAGTCCTACCTCACGGCGCAGGGAACGGCGCTGGGCCGGGCCCGAAGAGTCCACATCGACGCTGTGGGGAACGACATCTGGGTCGGGGGGAGCTCGGTGAGCTGCATCGAGGGGTTCGTCCTGCTCTGAACGTTTGAACGGCCTAATGGGTTGGCAGGTTACCGGACGGGCGGGAATAAAAGTTCCGGGACCCGGCTTCTATAGGTAGATGCAAACGCATATATCGGCGTTTGTGGCCGTCACACAACTTGAGGAGCATTCCCGTGGAATCCCGCCGCATTACCGTTCTCTCCGCCGGACTCGGCGTCCCGTCATCGAGCCGGCTGCTCGCGGACCAACTGGCGTCCTCCGCGGAGCGCCAACTCGCCACGGCAGGCTACGCCGTGGATATCGCGGTGGTGGAACTGCGGGACCTCGCCGTGGACATCGCCAACAATTTCGTGACGGGCTACGCGGCACCGAAGCTGGCCGAAGTGATCGCCCGGGTCGAGGCCTCGGACGGGATCATTGCCGTCAGCCCGGTCTTCAGCGCCTCCTACAGCGGTCTCTTCAAGTCGTTTATCGACGTCCTCGACCCCAAGTCGCTCGAGGGCAAGGCCGTCCTGCTCGGCGCCACGGCCGGAACAGACCGGCACCAGATGGTCCTGGACTTCGCCATGCGGCCCCTCTTCACCTACCTCCGCAGCCGGATCGCAAGCACCGCTGTCTTCGCCGGCCCCCAGGACTGGGGCAATAACGACGACGGCGGCTCACCCCTCTCCACGCGGATCGACCGGGCGGCCAGCGAGTTCATCGGCCTGCTGCAGGGCGCGCAGCCGCAGCAGAAGCCGGCCGTCCTGGAATCGCTTCCGTTCGCGCAATTGCTGGCCGGCATTTCCGGCCGGCCCTGACCCGCCGGTTGCTCCAGCGAACGAATCGTGGACCCGGGTCGGTGTGCGGGACATGAAGTGTCCTGTGGATTCAATTGACCTGATCATGAGCGAATGAAGCGGTGTCGAGATAGATTACTGCCCCAAGTGCCGCGGCGTCTGGCTGGACCGGGGGGAACTGGACAAGATCCCTGACCGCGCAGCGGAGCCTATGGGCGGCGGCGCCCCGGCCGCCGCACCGCCGCTGCCGACACCCGGCCACATTCCGCCACCGCTCTACAATTTTGACCAGCGCCGCGATGACCGCCGGCCCGATGACCGCCGCCGCCCGAAGAAGAAGGAAGGCTGGCTCGGCGAGCTGTTCGACTTCTAGCCGCCGGGACGCTGGGGTCAGTCCTCCAGGAGGGCGATGAACTCGCGGGCCTGTTTGATGGAGATGTCCGAGTGGCGGGTGAGGACCTCCGCCGCGGCTTCGGTGTCGCCGCTGCTGGCCATGGTGCGGATCCGGCCGTAGATCTCATCGTTGAGCATGTTGCTGCTGACCTCACGGGTAACATCGCCCTTGCTGGCGATCGCTCGGTAGCGGTAGGCGAAGCGCTGCGGCGCGTTGTCGTCGTCCTCGCTGGGTGGCTGTTCGGTGGTCTCCGGCCGGAAGGGCTGCGGGTGGGCGGCAAGCGCCCCCACGGCGTCCCGGGAGGCTCTCAGGCCTTCTCCGGTGGACTCGAGGTACAACTTGATGGCGCCCATGGCCTGTCCCTGGGCAATCAGCGCGTAGAGGCGGCGGTGCTGCTCCTGGCTGAGTTTGGCCGCCGAGGCGCGTGCCAGTTCAACCGGGTCGCGTCCGG
>NZ_AUPJ01000215.1 GCF_000427315.1 Arthrobacter sp. TB 26 | reverse complement strand
CGGGATCCTCGCGGACGGCCGCGTCTTCGATGTTCCGCATCACCGTCTGTTCCCAGAGGTGGTCGTAGGTGCCGGTTGGCTCCTGGTCGGCCGTCTCCGGAGCCGCCGGCTCCTGCGGCCCGGACGGTTCCGGCTCATGCCCGGCCGGTTCCGCTTCCGGTTCCGCTTCCGGTTCCGTTTCCGGTTCCACTTCCGGTTCGGTGAGCGGCTCGGGTTCCCCGTGCAGGGTCCCGTCCAGCTCGAGGTCCTCGCCGGGGAACCCCAGCACGGTCTCCGCCGATGCCCCGTGCTCGCTCAGTTCGGCCGCAATGTCGGCTTCGGCTGCCGCCAGGATGTCGTCCTCCGGCGCTGCCACATCTTCTGCCGCGGCCGGGACTGCAGCTGCCGGGACAGCCGGAGAAATGTCCTGTGCGGCGGCTCCGGTGAGGTCCACCCGCAAGCCCTGGAGCAGGACCACGCCGTCGGCCAGCGGAAGGTCCAGGGCAGCGCCGGGCGCCCCCGCGGCTTCGGCACCGGGGACGGTCAGGCTGAATCCGTCAGCTGCCGCGAAGCGCCGTTCCGTCCAGGTGGTGACGTCGCGGCCGCTCAGTTCCACGGGACCGGACGGCAGGTCCACGGTGAGGTCGATCCCGCCGCGCAGGAAAACCTGCACGGAGCCCCGGTTGGCCACAATCGCGAACCACGGCAGCCGCGCGAGCGAACCGCCCGAAGCCGAGGACACGGCGTCGAGCACTTCGTGCGCTTCGGGGACGGTGGCGAGGAGCTCCCACAGTGACTCGACAAGGGCAGGCGGACTGTCCGGGCGCAGCAGCACCACGGTGCCGGAGCGCACAACACCGAGCCAGCTGCCGGGCGTGTACCGCGCCGCAGCGGCGGGGTTACTGCCTGCCATCATTCGCGTCCTTGCCCTGTCCTGCAACAGCTTGGCCTTCAACAGCCTGGTCCTCTATAGCCTGTCCTTCAACAGTCCCGTCCTCCGACGCCAGTTCCCCGTTGGGGGCCAACTCCAGTGCATCGGTCCGGGGCAGGGTGTCCTCGTCCTCCGCTGCGGCGGCGCTGCGCGGCGCTGTCCGGGCGGCGCCGTCGTCGTCGCTGACATCCGTTGCGTCCAGCACAATGCAGGTGACATTGTCCCGGCCGCCGCTGCGCAGGGCCGCCTGGATGAGCTCATCCACGGCCGCCTGCGGGTCCGCGTGGGAACGGAGGATATTGGAGATGTGCTCGTCGTCGAGTTCGCCGTTGAGCCCGTCGGAGCAGACCAGGATCCTGTCGCCTTCCTCGATGGGCAGCAGCCAGTAGTCGGCTTCGATCTCGTCGCCGGTGCCAAGGGCCCGGGTGACGACGTGCCGGCGCGGGTGCACGGCAGCCTGCGCCTGGCTGATCTGCCCGGCGTCCACGAGTTCCTGGACTTCGGAGTGGTCGACGCTGACCTGGCTGAGCTGGCCGTGGCTGAGGCGGTAGGTCCGGGAGTCGCCGATGTTCAGGACCAGCCAGTACGGGGCGCCCATCTGCTCCACCACCACGACGCCGGAGAGTGTGGTGCCGGCGCGGGCGCCGGTGGCCTCGCGGATGGCTTCGTCGGCCATGAGCAGGTGCTCCTGCACGACGCCGGCGGTGGCGTCCCGCTTCCCGCTCGCCAGCTGCGGGATCCGGGCAAGTGTACGGACGCAGATGCCGCTGGCGATCTCCCCGGCCTCATGCCCGCCCATGCCGTCCGCGACAGCGAAGACGGGGTCGGAGGCAATAAAGGAGTCCTCGTTCATTTCGCGGCGCAGGCCACGGTCGGTGCCGTAGCCGCAGTTCAGCCGCAGGCTGGAGGAACTGCTGGAGGGACTGCTGGAGGATCCGTCGGGCGCCGGCACGGGTCCGGCGTCGGAGTTGGCTGAGGGGGGAACGGCGGCCGGCTGGGGAATCATGCCTGTCCTAGGTAGAAGGAGCGGTCACCGAAGTGCACGGTGGAACCTGGGCGGACGTGGGTGGGCTCCCCCGCCGCGAGGGCGGTACGGATACCGTCCGGGGTGGTGACGGCGCTGCCGTTGGTGGAGTTGCGGTCCGTCACCCAGACGCCCCCGTTTCCGGCAAGGAGATGGAGGTGGGTCTTGGAAATGGAACGGCCGGGATCCGCGACCGGGATGAGCTGCACCGAGTCCTCGCCGGGGTGCCCGGCGGGGTTCCGGCCGACCAGCACCGTGCGGTCCAGCTCGATGTCGCGGCCGTCGTCCAGCCGGATCCGGAGCATCGCCACGGTGACCGGGGCGTGCGTGTCGCCGCGGACCTGGG
>NZ_AUPJ01000214.1 GCF_000427315.1 Arthrobacter sp. TB 26 | reverse complement strand
GTCCCGGCGGCGGTGAGCCGGTTGATGAGGTCCCGGACCTGGATGGTACCGGCGGCGTCCAGGGAGGCCAGCGGTTCGTCCAGCACCAGGACCGCGGGGGCCTGGATGACCGCGCAGGCAATGGCCAGCCGGNCCCCGCCGGAGAGAGTCGCGGGATCCCGGTCCAGGAGCGGGCTGAGGCCCGTCAGTTCAGCGGTGCGTGCCACGTCACGGAGCATCTGGGGCCGCGGGGTGCCGCGGTTTTCCAGGCCGAAGGCGAGTTCCTCGGCCACCGTGGAGCGGACCGTGGAGAGCATGGCGGCCGCATCCTGGGGGACGTAGCCCACCCGGCCCGACCAGGCGGACGGATTGACCCGCGGGTCGTCCTCACGGCCCCGGAATTCCAGCAGCTCCCCTGCCAGCGTGAGCGACCCGGTGAGCGTCCCGGCCTGTCCGGGCCGGTGCCAGCCGGCCAGCAGTTTGCCCAGGGTGGTCTTGCCGCTGCCGGAACCGCCGAGGACAGCTGTCAGGGTGCCCGGTCTGGCGCTGAACCGGACGTTGTGCAGCGCGGGGGTGCTGTCGCCGTGGAAGCTGAAGGAATCGATCCGCGCAGAAAGCACGGCGTCAGTGCTGACGATGGTTCGATCAACGACGGTCATGCCGGCCCCCCAACCGGCCAGGAGGTCCCGAGCCGGACGGCCACCGCGGCGGCAGCGAGCAGCAGCAGCACCGCCCGGAACCGGCGCTGCGCGGTCGGGTCCGTGACTTCGCGGTAGCTGGTCCGGGGACCCGGGGCACCGAAGCCGCGGGCG
>NZ_AUPJ01000213.1 GCF_000427315.1 Arthrobacter sp. TB 26 | reverse complement strand
CACGCCGGTCCCGCGCGGACTCGGCACCGATTTCACCCTGCGCCACCGCGACGGCACGGAGTTGCGCGTGCACACCGGGCTGCCCGGCAGCTTCAACGTCGCCAACGCCGCGCTGGCCACGGTCATGGTGCTCGCGGGCGGCCACGGTGCCGCCGCCGTCCAGGCCGCCCTCGACGCGGTCGACCCCTTCACGGTCGCTGTTCCAGGCCGCATGCAGCTCGTCTCAACCGCCCCCGCAGCGGTGGTCGACTTCGCCCACAACCCGGACGCCCTGGCCCGGGCCCTCGAAGCCGTCCGTTCCCCGGAGCCGGGAGCCCGTGTGATCGTCGTCTTTGGTGCCACCGGACAGCGGGACCAGGGCAAGCGGCCCGCCATGGGAGCCATCGCCGCGCGGCTCGCCGATACCGTCATCATCAGCGACGACGACCCGCACGACGAGGATGCCGCGGGGATCCGGGCCGACGTCATGGCCGGTGCCGTCGAGGCCAAGGAACGCGAGGGGCTGGAGTGCAGCATCCTCGAGGTCTTCCCCCGCGACGCCGCCATCCGGAAGGCCGTCGAACTCGCGGGCCCGGCCGACACCATCCTCGTCGCAGGGCGGGGCCACGAAATTTGGCAGGAGGTCAAGGGCGTCAACCTCGCCCTTGACGACAGGGTGGAGCTCCGCTCCGCCTTGACAGCGCGGGGATTCACCGTTCTCGAAGACCAGCGGATAGAGTCCTAAACCGAGATGATTGCATTTACCGCGGCGGAAATCGCCGACATAACCAAAGGCCGGCTGGCCGCCGAACCGGGCGTCACTCCCGGTTCGGTCGTAACCGACTCCCGCGAAGCCACCCCGGGTTCCCTCTACGTGGCCAAGCCGGGGGAGAGCGCCGACGGCCACGACTTCGTCGCCGCGGCCTTCGAACGCGGCGCCGTGCTGGCTCTCGTCGAGCATGATGTCACGGACGACGCCGGGCGCACCTACCCCGCCGTTGTGGTCCAGGACTCGGTCCTGGCGATGGGGGCCCTCGCCGCGGAGGCCGTCCGACGGATCCGCGCCAGCCGTGCCGCCAACGGCGAGCCGCTGACCGTGATTGGCATCACCGGCTCCGCCGGCAAGACCACCACCAAGGACCTGCTGGCCGGGATCCTCGGCGCGGAAGGCAAGACCGTCGCCCCGCAGGGTTCCTACAACGGCGAAGTCGGCGTCCCGCTGACGGTCTTCAAAGCCGGTCCCGACACCCGCTTCCTCGTCATCGAGATGGGTGCCACGGGCGTGGGCCACATCCGCTACCTCGCCGAGATGGTCCGCCCCGACATCGGCGTGGTTCTCGGCGTCGGCACGGCCCACGCCGGCGAATTCGGCGGCGTCGAGAACATCGCCCTTGCCAAGGGCGAGCTTGTCGAAGCCCTGCCGGCGGGCGGCACCGCCGTCCTCAACCTGGACGACGCCCGCGTCGCCGCCATGGCCGCCCGCACCCGGGCCACCGTGCTCGGCTACACCGCCCGGCCGGCCGGCGACGGGCTGACCGACGCAGTCGGAACAAAAGCAGCCGGTGCAGAGCGGGTCCGCGCCGAGGGCGTCGAGCTGAATGCCGGCGGCAGCCCCGAATTCGAACTGTTCCTGCCGGGCGGTGCCGCCGCGCACCACGTTGCGGCCCAGCTGATCGGCTCCCACCACACCGCCAACCTCCTGGCAGCGGCAGCAGCGGCCCATGCCGCCGGCGTCCCTGCCGTGCGGATCGCCGCCTCCCTCAGCTCCCAGACAGCCGCCAGCCGCTGGCGGATGGAACGCACCGAGCGGGCCGACGGCGTCACCGTCATCAACGATGCCTACAACGCCAACCCGGAGTCGATGCGCGCCGCGCTGCGGACCCTCGCCGACCTCGGACGGGGCCGCCGGACCTGGGCCGTGCTCGGAGCAATGCTGGAACTGGGCCCGGATTCGATCCGCGAACACATGGCCGTGGGCACGCAGGTGGTCCGGCTCAACATCTCCCGGCTCGTCGTCGTCGGACGCGAGGCACGTTCGCTCTACGTCTCCGCCGTCAACGAGGGGTCCTGGGGCAACGAGTGCGTCTTCGCCGAGACCGCGGAGGAAGCCTACGAACTGCTGCAGGCCGAGCTTGAGCCCGGTGACCTGGTGCTGTTCAAGTCTTCCAACAGCATCGGGCTGCGGCACCTGGGCGATCGGATAGCATTACCCCCAGACGCTGCCGGAACCGCCACTGAAGGGAGTGCGCTGCTGTGATTGCACTGCTGATGGGCGCCGGACTGGCCTTGTTGTTCGCCTTCCTGGGCACCCCGCTGTTTATCCGCTTCCTGGTCCGGAAGAGCTACGGGCAATTCATCCGGGATGACGGACCCACCTCGCACCACACGAAGCGCGGCACCCCCACCATGGGCGGCACCGTTGTCGTCCTTGCTGTGCTCGCGAGCTACGGCATCACCCACCTCGTCATGTGGCTGATCAACCCGGCGTCACCGGGCCCGTCCGCCTCGGCCCTGCTGCTGCTGTTCCTGATGGTCGGCATGGGTCTGGTCGGCTTCCTCGATGACTTCATCAAGATCTCCAAGCAGCGAAGCCTGGGCCTGAACGCCAAGGCCAAGCTGATCCTGCAGGCTGCCGTGGGCATCATCTTCGCGGTCCTGGCGCTGCAGTTCCCGGACGAGGGCGGCGCGACACCCGCGTCGTACCAGATCTCCCTGGTCCGCGATATCCCGTGGCTGAACCTGGCCTTCGCCGGCACCGTCGTCGGCGCCATCCTCTTCGTGCTGTGGTCGAACCTGATCATCACCGCCGCCACCAACGGCGTGAACCTCACGGACGGCCTCGACGGCCTCGCCGCCGGTGCGTCCATCATGGTCTTCGGCGCCTACACCCTGATGGGGATCTGGCAGAGCAACCAGGCCTGCGGGTCCCCGCGGCAGGCCGGCGCCGGCTGCTACAGCGTGCGGGACCCGCTGGACCTCGCCCTGCTCGCGGCCATCCTCAGCGCGGCCCTGGTCGGCTTCCTGTGGTGGAACACGTCACCGGCAAAGATCTTCATGGGGGACACCGGATCACTCGCCATCGGCGGTGCTGTCGCCGGCTTCGCCATCCTGTCCCGGACCGAACTGCTGCTCGCCTTCATCGGCGGCCTCTTCGTCCTGATCACCCTCTCGGTGATCATCCAGGTCGGCTACTTCAAGATCACCAAGGGCAAACGGTTCTTCAAAATGGCCCCGCTCCAGCACCACTTTGAACTCAAGGGCTGGGCCGAGGTCACCGTTGTCGTCCGGTTCTGGATTTTGTGCGGACTCTTTGTGGCCGCCGGCCTGGGCATCTTCTACGCCGAATGGGTGGTACTCCTGTGACTGGTCCGATTCCCGCACCCCTCACCACCTCACCCCGGCTCCAAAGCCTGGTCAGCTGGGACGCCGACTGGGCCGGACTGCGGGTGGTCGTCACCGGCATCGGGGTCTCCGGCTTCGCCGCCGCCGACACCCTGATCGAACTGGGCGCCCGCGTCGTCGTCGTGGACGCCGCCACCGGCCCCACGGCGCAGGCCCAGGCGGACACGCTGCGGATCGTCGGCGCGGCCGATGTCCTGCTGGGCGCGGACGCCGTGGAGACCGTTCCCAAAATTGACGGGGCAAAGCCTGACCTGGTCGTCACCTCCCCGGGCTGGCGGCCCGACCAGGCACTGCTCGCCGCCGCGGCCAGGGCCCACATCCCGGTGTGGGGCGACGTCGAACTCGCCTGGCGGCTGCGCGAACGCAAGGGCCGCAAGACCGCCGACTGGCTCACCATCACCGGCACCAACGGCAAGACCACCACCGTCGGGCTCACCGAAGCAATGCTCCAGGCGGCAGGGCTGAAGGCCATCGCCGTCGGCAACGTCGGCACCCCGATCCTGGACGCCCTGCGCGATCCGGTGGACTACGACGTCTTCGCCGTCGAACTTTCCAGCTTCCAGCTGCACTGGAGCGACTCCGTCTCGCCGGTGGCGAGCGTCTGCCTCAACGTCGCCGAGGACCACGTCGACTGGCACGGCTCCTACGCCTCCTACCTGGCGGACAAGGCCAAAGTCTACGAACACACCCAAAAGGCCTGCATCTACAACGCCGAGCAGATCGAAACCGAACGCATGGTGGAAAACGCCGACGTCGTCGAGGGCTGCCGGGCGGTGGCCTTCACCACCCTCACGCCGGCCGTGAGCATGCTCGGCGTCGTCGAAGGACTCCTCGTGGACCGCGCCTTCATCGCCGAGCGCAAGGACAGCGCCGCCGAACTCGCCTCGGTTTCGGACCTGGGCCCCGTGGCCCCGCGCCACATGGTGGCCAACGCCCTGGCCGCTGCAGCCCTGGTGCGGGCCTACGGCGTCGAGCCGGCCGCCGTCCGCAAGGGCCTGCTGAACTACCTGCCGGGGGACCACCGCATCCAGCTCGTCGCCCGCCACAACGGCGTCCTGTGGGTCAACGATTCCAAGGCCACCAACCCGCATGCCGCATCCGCGTCCCTGTCCGCGTTCGAGAACGTTGTGTGGATAGCGGGAGGGCTTTCCAAAGGGGTGAACTACGAGCCGCTCATCCAGGAGCACGCCCGCAGGCTCAAGGCCGTGGTCCTGATCGGGGCAGACTCCAGCGATCTCCACGCCGCGCTGCAGCGACACGCGCCGGATGTCCCCGTGATCGGCGCGGGGAAGGGCGAAACTGAAGACGTGCAGACTGCCGGGTCGGCCGCCGCCGTAGCAGGGCCCTCGCCGATTTTCGGTGAGACTGTGATGGCCCAGGCTGTCGCGTCGGCGGCGCAGCTCGCCGCCTCCGGTGACACTGTGCTCCTGGCCCCGGCGGCTGCATCCATGGATCAGTTCTCTTCCTACGCTCACCGTGGCGACGCCTTCATCGAAGCTGTCCGCGAGCTCGTGGAAGGGCAGGCTCAGACCAGCGAGGAGTAACAATGGTCAGCACGCCCACACGTACCCCCGCGGCCGGACCGGCCGCCCACAAGCAACCCGCCGCGAAGGCGCCGGCTACCCGGCTGCACCCCGGCCCGCTATCGGCCGGCCGGAGGATCCGGGGCTGGTACCAGGGTTTCTGGTCCGCCCTGGAAGGAACCGGAAAGTCCCGCAACGGCTCCACCTACTACCTGATCCTGGGATCCACCCTCGCGCTCACGGCGATCGGCATCCTGATGGTGCTGTCCGCATCCAGCGTCGAGGCCATCGCAGCAGGCGAATCGCCCTACACGGCCGCCCTCAAACAGGGCATGTTCGCCGGGATCGGCCTGTTCGGCATGTTCCTGCTCTCGCGGGTCAACGTCGTGTGGCTCAAGCGCGGCGCCTGGATCGCCATCATTGTGGCGTTCGTGCTGCTGGGGCTCGTGCTGCTCGTCGGCCGCAGCGCCCTCGGCAACCAGAACTGGATCGACGTCGGGCCCTTCACCTTCCAGCCCTCCGAGGCGGCAAAACTGGCGCTTGCCCTGTGGATGGCCACCGTGCTGGACCGCAAAGCCAAGCTGCTGTCCCAGACGAAGCATGTCCTCGTCCCTGTCGTGCTCCCGGGAGCCGCCGGAGTGATCGGGCTCATCCTCATGGGCAACGACCTCGGCACCGCCATGATCGTCATGATGATCACAGCGGCGGCCCTGTTCTTCGCCGGAGTGCGGCTCTACCTGTTCGGCATCGCCGGCGTCGTCATCGCCGCGGGCACCATCATCCTGGCCATCACCAGCCCCAACCGCGTGTGCCGCATCCTGTCCTGGACCGGGCAGACCTGCGCAGACGGCTCCGACCTGAACTACCAGTCCACCAACGGCCTGTACGGGCTCGCCTCGGGCGGCTGGTTCGGGGTGGGGCTGGGCCAAAGCCGGCAGAAGTACAGCTGGATCCCGGAAGCCCACAACGACTTCATCTTCGCCATCATCGGCGAGGAACTCGGACTCGTCGGAACCCTCGTGGTGCTGGTCCTCTTCGCCATTCTGGGCACCGCCATCTACCGCGTCGTGGTGGCCCAAAAGAACATGTTCCACCGTGTCCTGGCCGGCACCATCATGGTCTGGCTGCTCGGCCAGGCCACGGTCAACATGGCCGTGGTCACGGGACTGGCCCCCGTGGTGGGAATCCCGCTGCCGTTCATTTCCTACGGCGGCTCGGCGCTGCTCATGTCGCTGTGTGCGATCGGCGTCGTCTTGTCCCTGGCCCGGGCCCAGATGGCACCCGGACTCCAGCCGGACCGGCTGTTCAG
>NZ_AUPJ01000212.1:1854-2754 GCF_000427315.1 Arthrobacter sp. TB 26 | reverse complement strand
GATTGCGGCCCGCGGCGCGGCTACGGCCACAAGCACGCCCGGCAAGGACCCCGCACCCAAGGCAGCCGGCACCGGAAAGTCCGCCGTCAAAGCCACCGGCCCCGGGAAGCCAGCCCCCCGAACGCCGGCCACCCGGACCCCCGCCCCCAGCAATCCCGCACGAAAGCGTAAATAGGCCTCCATGAACATTGAGTCGTCTTTGTCCGTCGTCCTTGCCGGCGGCGGAACAGCCGGGCACATCAGCCCGCTCCTGGCCATCGCGAACGCACTCCGCGAGGCCCGTCCCGGCGTGCGGCTCCTGGCCGTGGGAACACCGGGCGGGATGGAAGCCCGGCTGGTCCCGGCCGCCGGGCTGGACCTCGCCACGATCAACCGGGTGCCCTTCCCCCGGCGGCCGTCGCTGGACCTGCTGCGGCTGCCGGGGCGGCTTGCCGGCGCAGTGAAACAGGCCGGCGTTATCCTCGACGAGGCCAACGCCGACGTCCTGGTCGGCGTCGGCGGCTATGTCTGCACCCCGATGTACCTCGCCGCCCGGCGCCGGAAGATCCCCATCGTCATCCACGAGGCGAACACCCGTCCGGGACTGGCGAACCGCGTAGGCGCACGCCTGGGCGGGCACGTCGCCGTGGCCTTCGCAGCCACACGGCTGGGCGCCTCCCGGCACGTTGGCATGCCGATGCGCAAGGAAATCTCCGGCCTTGACCGGACCGCGGCCCGGACCGCGGCCCGGGCAGCCCTCGGCCTGGACCCGGACCGTCCGGCCCTGGTTGTCACCGGCGGCTCCTCGGGCGCCCAGAGCATCAACCGCACCATCGCCGCATCCGTCGGGCTCCTCTCGGAGGCCGGCATCCAGACCCTGCACATCACCGGGCGCGGCAAGGCCGTCCACGACGCCGGCGG
>NZ_AUPJ01000212.1:0-1844 GCF_000427315.1 Arthrobacter sp. TB 26 | reverse complement strand
AAGCCGCTCGCGGCCCCCGGCTACCAGCAGCGCGAATACGTCGACGGCATGGAAACGGTGTACGCCGCCGCCGATCTGCTGCTGGCCCGCTCCGGCGCCGCGACCGTCTGCGAGGTCGCCGCCGTCGGCCTCCCCGCCGTCTTCGTTCCGCTGCCGATCGGCAACGGCGAGCAGGCGCTCAACGCCGCCGGACTCGTCGGGGCAGGAGGCGCCCTGCTGGTGGAGGACAGCACATTTTCCCCCGGCTGGGTCCGCGAACACATCATCCCGCTGCTCCAGGACCCCGACCGTCTCGCCCGAATGGCGGCCAGCGCCGAGAAGCTTGGCATCCGGGATGCCGACCGGCGCATGGCCGATCTCGTCCTTGAAGCAGCACAGCAGGAAGCGGTAGCGAAATGACCCAGCCAGAACACCCGCACGCCCCCACGGCTGCCCGGACCGGGGAGTCCCTCGGACGTGTCCACTTCATCGGCATCGGCGGCGTCGGGATGTCCGCCGTGGCCCGCATCATGGTGGCCCGCGGACTGCCGGTCAGCGGCTCCGACGCCAAGGACCTGCCGGTCATGGCGGACCTGGCCGCCGCAGGGGCCAGGATCTGTGTCGGCTACGACGCCGCCAACCTCGGTGACGCGCAAAGTGTCGTGGCCGGCTCGGCCATCCGCGCAGACAACCCTGAGCTGGCCGCCGCCCGCGCCGCCGGGCTCCCGGTGCTGCACCGCTCCGAGGCGCTGGCGGCCGCCATGGCGGAGGACACCGCCGTCACCGTGGCCGGCACCCACGGCAAGTCCACCACGACGTCGATGATCACCGTCCTCCTGCAGGGCGCGGGACTGGACCCGTCCTTCGCCATCGGCGCGAATGTTCCGGCGCTCGGCGTCAATGCCGCCAGCGGCAGCACGCCGATCTTCGTCGCCGAAGCCGACGAATCCGACGGCTCCTTCCTGAACTACCGTCCGCAGATCGCCGTCGTGACCAACGTCGAACCGGACCACCTCGATTACTACGGCACCGCCGAGGCCGTCTACGCCTCCTTCGACCGCTTCACCGCACTGCTCCCGGCCGACGGTGTGCTGGTCGCATGCGCGGACGACGCCGGAGCCAGGGCACTTGCCCAGCGGACACTCGAGCGCGGCAACACACGCGTCGTGCTCTACGGCACCGGCGGCGACGCCCAGCTTCTGCTGCACGACGGCGGTCCGGGCGACGTCTCGATCACCACCCCGGCCGGCCGTTTCCCCCTCGACCTGCACGTTCCCGGGCGGCACAACGCGCTCAATGCGGCGGCCGCTTTCGCCGTCGCCCTGGAACTCGGCGTGGACCCCGGCACGGCCGCCGGTGCCCTGGCCGCCTTCACCGGGGCGTCCCGGCGCTTCGAATTCAAGGGTGAGGGCCGCGGGGTCCGGGTCTACGACGACTACGCCCACCACCCCACCGAAGTGCGGGCAGCCCTGGCCGCGGCGCGCTCGGTGGCCGGCGGCCACAAGCTGCACGTCCTCTTCCAGCCGCACCTGTTCTCCCGGACCCGGGAGTTCGCCGCGGAGTTCGCCGCAGCGCTCAACACCGCCGACACCGCCTTGGTCCTGGACATCTACCCCGCCCGCGAAGACCCGATTCCGGGGGTCAGCAGCCAGCTGATCGCCGCTCACCTTGGCGCCGGCGGCCGGCTCGTCGGCCCGGGCGAAGAGGCGGTGCAGTCCGTGGCGTCCGCTGCGGCGCCGGGGGACATTGTGCTCACGGTCGGAGCCGGCGACGTCACGGCCTACGGGCCCCTGATTGTGGCGGCCCTGAACGACGGCTCGTTCGGTGCCTAGCACCCGCAGGCCCGGCTACAAGGCAGGCGCGGG
>NZ_AUPJ01000211.1 GCF_000427315.1 Arthrobacter sp. TB 26 | reverse complement strand
ACTCGGCGTCAGCCGACGTCATCTCGGCTTCCAAGGACAGCGCCGCAACCGGCACCGCAGTCCGGACCCTGCCCGCTCCGGACAACGTGCTGTCCTTTCCGGAGCCCAAGGCCAAACGCCGCAAACGCATCCTCCTGGGGACCGTCGGCGCCCTGGCCGTACTGATCGCGGGAATTCTCGCCGCCGCTGTCTACTCGCCCGTCCTGGCGCTGCAGACGGTCACCGTGGAGGGCACGAAACTGCTGACGGCGGACCAGATCAAGGCGGCCCTCGCGCCCCTGCAGGGCAAGCCGCTGCCGCAGATCAGCGACGGCGACGTCGCGGCCCTCCTGCAGCCCCTCGTCCAGGTCAAGGAGGTCACCACCCAGGCCCGCCCGCCCTCGACGCTGCAGGTCAAGGTGACCGAACGCGTGCCGGTGGCCCTGGTCAGGCAGGGTGAGGCACACCAGCTGGTCGACGCCGACGGGGTGAAGCTCAGCGACACCGCGGACCCGGCCTCGGTTCCCCTCCCGGTCATCGACGGCGGAAACGGCACCCTGCCCAAGGACCTGTTCCATGCCATCACCGGGGTCCTGGGGGCGCTGCCCGCCGACGTGCTCGCCCGGCTCTCCAGCGCCTCGGCGAAGTCGGTGGACGCCGTTGAACTCAAGCTTGTCGATGGCCAGATGATCGTTTGGGGCAACGCGGGGGAGAAGGAGCTCAAGGCAAAGGTCCTCGAGGCCCTCCTGAAGGCCCCCGCCGACCCGAAAAACCCGGTCCGGATCTACGACGTCAGCGTGCCCCGGCACCCGGTCACCCGATAGCCGCGAATCACTTGGCCGGGCCAGGGTGGCGGGAGCTGCCCGGTGCCGGCCCCGCCGCCGGCCGCAGACACCACCCCGGCTCCTCGACAGCACCAAAAGAGGCTATTTCGGCGGTATTCCTGCGACACGCGGGGCCGGTTATTGAATGTCATCTACATAGGAAATAGCGTCACAGCATGAGTTACTTGACATAACTATAACCTTCAACTCGAAGGTTAAGGTTCAAAGCTTCAAGCCCGACTCCATCAGTTTTCGCAACAGAACACGAACAAGGGACACGTAACGTGGCAGCTCCGCAGAATTACTTGGCCGTCATCAAGGTCGTCGGCATCGGCGGCGGTGGCGTGAACGCAGTCAACCGCATGATCGAGGTCGGTCTTCGCGGCGTCGAATTCATCGCGGTCAACACCGATGCGCAGGCATTGTTGATGAGCGATGCAGACGTCAAGCTCGACATCGGGCGTGAGCTGACGCGCGGCCTGGGAGCCGGTGCGAACCCCGAGGTCGGCCGGCAGGCCGCCGAGGACCATGCCGAGGAAATCGAAGAGGTCATCCGCGGCGCTGACATGGTCTTCGTCACCGCCGGCGAAGGCGGCGGCACCGGCACCGGCGGCGCGCCCGTCGTCGCCCGCATCGCACGCTCGCTTGGCGCACTGACCATCGGCGTTGTCACCCGCCCCTTCACCTTTGAGGGCCGCCGCCGCGCCGGCTCCGCCGAAGCCGGGATCGACGCCCTCCGCGACGAAGTCGACACGCTCATCGTCATCCCGAACGACCGCCTGCTCTCCATCAGCGACCGCAACGTCTCCGTCCTTGACGCGTTCCGTTCCGCCGACCAGGTCCTCCTGTCCGGCGTCCAGGGCATCACCGACCTCATCACCACCCCCGGCCTGATCAACCTCGACTTCGCCGACGTCAAGTCGGTCATGCAGGGCGCAGGCTCCGCACTGATGGGCATCGGCTCGGCGCGCGGCGAAGACCGCGCCGTCAAGGCTGCGGAACTCGCCATCGCCTCCCCGCTGCTTGAAGCATCGATTGACGGAGCCCACGGCGTCCTGCTGTCCATCCAGGGCGGCTCGGACCTCGGCCTCTTCGAGATCAACGAGGCGGCGCGCCTGGTCCAGGAAGTCGCCCACCCCGAGGCCAACATCATCTTCGGTGCGGTTATCGACGACGCCCTCGGCGACGAGGCCCGCGTTACCGTCATCGCGGCCGGCTTCGACGACGTCAAGGCCACCTCGCCGTCCATGGACCAGTCCCTCCCGCAGTCGGCCCCGCAGCGCCCGGCGGCGCCGGCAGCAGCCCCCGCCCCGGTGCAGGCCCCTTCCTCGGCCCACGTGCAGCCGCTGCACGCCACGGTCGGCGCCTCGGGGTAC
>NZ_AUPJ01000210.1 GCF_000427315.1 Arthrobacter sp. TB 26 | reverse complement strand
CCGCCGTTCCGGCCGACTCCGGCTTCGACGTCGACCTGCCGTCCGTAGTGGAGCCGGATCTGTCCGGCCGCCACTCCGATGACCTGGATGTCCCTGACTTCCTCAAGTAGGTCCTGAAGCACCATGGCACTGCCGGATGGCAGTGCCATGGTGCTTTCTCGTAGGATCGAAGTTCTGCAAACAAGTTTGGCAACGATGTGGGGTTTTTAGTGTTCTCCTGGCGGGCGGAAGTCCGGCCCGGCGTCTGGGTGGCTTTCACCGACGCCGCTGCCGGCAACCTGGCGCTCCATGTCGGCGACGATCCGGCGGAGGTTGGCCGCCGGCGCCGGGACGTTGAAGCGGCACTGGGACTCGGCGGCCGGCGCTTCCAGTACATGAACCAGGTCCATGGCAACAATGTGGCCGCCGTGGGGGCCGCCAGCGCCGCCGCCCGTCCCGCCACTGCTGATTCCTTGACAGCTGAAGCCCCGACTGCGGATGCCATGGTGTCCCTCGGGGAACCCCTTGCCGTGATGGTGGCCGACTGCGTGCCGATCGTCCTGGTGGGGGACAGGTCCGGCAGGGCGGATCCCGTCCTGGCCGTCGTGCACGCCGGCCGCCCCGGCGTCGCGTCCGGAGTGGTCCCCGCGGCCGTCGCGCGCATGCGGGGGCTGGGCGCATCAGCGCTCAGCGCCTGGATCGGCCCGTCCGTCTGCGGGAAATGCTACGAGGTTCCTGCGGACATGCGCGACGACGTCGCCGCCCGCGTGCCCGCTGCCCGGTGCACCACGTCCCGCGGCACCCCC
>NZ_AUPJ01000209.1 GCF_000427315.1 Arthrobacter sp. TB 26 | reverse complement strand
GGCCGCCGTCCGCAGCCAGTTGCGGGACGCCGGTGTTGTGGTCGAATACTCCGGCCATTGCACACTGGAGGACAACAACCTTTTCTCCTACCGCCGTGACCCGAACACCGGACGATTCGCCGGGCTCGTATGGACGGACGCCGGGACGGCGCAGCCGTGAACGGCCAGGTGAATGAGCCGACACGGGGGCAGGAGACCGCAACCGGCCGGCCCGATGCCCGGCTGGAACAGCTCAGGGAGCGGCTCACCGCCGTCCGGCAGCGCATCGACACTGCCGTTGCGGCCGCCGGACGGCAGGAGCACCCGCCCCGGCTGATCGTGGTCACCAAATTCCATCCCGCCGAGGACGTCCGTCGGCTCNCTCGCCGCACTCGGCATCACGGACGTCGGGGAGAACCGGGACCAGGAAGCAGCGGAGAAGTCCGCCGCGCTTCGTGGCCTGGATCTGCGCTGGCACTTCATCGGCCAGCTGCAGAGCAACAAGGCAAAGTCCGTCGTGACGTACGCCCACGCCGTGCACTCCGTGGACCGGCCGCAGCTGGCCAGTGCCCTGGCCAGGGCCATGGCCGCCGAGCAGGACCGCACCGGGCGGGCGCCACTGGACTGCTTCATCCAGGTCAGCCTCGACGGCGACGCTGGCGGTCACCGCGGAGGCGCCCTTCCGGCAGATGTCCCGGCCCTGGCCGGGCAGCTGGCCGGAGCGAAGGGACTCCGGCTCGCCGGCGTGATGGCGGTGGCCCCCTTCGGCGAGGATCCGGCCCCGGCTTTCGAGAAGCTCGCGGAGATATCCGCCCGGCTGACCGCCGACCATCCGGGAGCCTCCGGCATTTCCGCGGGCATGAGCCAGGACCTGGAAGTGGCCGTCCGGTTCGGGGCGACACACCTGCGCGTTGGCTCCGATATTCTCGGTCCGCGTCCGGCGTTGCGGTAGGTTCAACGTATTGGAAGGTAATGGCGGGGATTCCAAGGCTGCTAAGTCATCGATCGGCCCGCTGACGGACACGATTAGGAGTCGACCATGGCCGGCGCTCTGCGCAAGACAATGATCTATCTTGGGCTCGCTGATGGCGACGAACACTACGAGTCCGAGCACCAAACATCGCACAAGGATGAGGACGATTCCATGGAGCATGACCGCGAGGAACGCCGCGCACCGGCGCCCGTCCGCGAGGCCCCCAGGGAAGAGCCCTACGCCGCTGAAGAGGAATATCGCGCACCTGTGACACCCATCAAGCGAGCGGCGTCGAGCCGCGAAGAGCACACCGGACTCCGCCAGATCACCACGATCCACCCGCGGTCCTACAACGACGCCAAACTCATCGGTGAGAGCTTCCGTGACGGCATCCCCGTCATCATGAACGTCACGGACATGGGTGAAGCGGACGCGAAACGGCTCGTTGACTTCTCCGCCGGGCTGGTCTTCGGACTCCGCGGCAGCATCGAGCGCGTCACGAACAAGGTCTTCCTCCTGTCGCCGTCGTACGTTGAAGTCATCGGTGACGACAAGAAGGTCAGCGAGACACAGGCGAGCTTCTTCAACCAGAGCTAGATCCGGATTCTCCCGAAGGATGCCAGGCAGGGACACCTTGTCTGGCATCCTTGCTGAATTATCCGTGTTGAAATAGAGGCGTAACTATCAAGAGGACACTGCGGTTTCCGGAATGAACATGGAGATATGAGTTAACTCATGGGAATTGTTTTCGGACTTGTGTATATCGCCCTGCTGTTGTTCCTGGTTGCCCTCATCATCCGGCTGATCTTCGACTGGGTGCAGATGTTCGCCCGAAGCTGGCGGCCGCGCGGCGCGGCGCTCGTCACCGCCCACGCTGTGTATTCGGTCACAGACAAGCCCCTCAAACTGCTGCGGCGGCTCATTCCGCCGCTGCGGCTGGGCGGAATGTCACTGGACCTCGGCTTCCTGCTGCTGTTCGTGGCAGTCACCATAGCCATGGCGGTTGCCAAGTTCCTGGTGTTCGCCCAGCCGATCGCAGCGTAGCCGGGCGGCGGACCCGGTCCGCGGCCCGAAACAGATATAAACTCCGGTTTGACACTGCGGTGTTGAATTAGAGGAACCAGACCATATTTAGGTACCGTAGTTTTGACGGCCGGAAGGCCTACTGACTAACTAGACCAACGAGGTGACCAGATGGCTTTGACGCCAGAAGACGTTGTCAACAAGCGCTTTCAGCCGACCAAGTTCCGCGAAGGCTACGACCAGGATGAAGTTGATGACTTCCTGGACGAGATCGTCGTCGAACTGCGACGCCTGAACCAGGAGAACGACGAGCTGCGCAAGAAGCTCGCCGAACTGGGCGCCGGCACGCCTGCCAGCTCCGCCGCCGCGGCTCCCGTCGTGGAAAAGGTTCCGGCACCCGTCAAGGCCGAGAAGGAAGACCGCGCCAAGGCGGAAGCCGAGGCCAAGGCCGCCGAAGCCGCCAAGGCTGCTGAAGTTGCCAAAAAGAAAGAAGCCGAGCAGGCAGCTGCCCCGGCACGCGCCGCCGCCACCCCGGCAGCCGAGTCCGCTGCGGGCCTGCTGGCAATGGCGCAGCAGATGCACGACAAGCACGTCGCCGACGGCGAGCAGCAGCGCGACAAGATCATCGCCGAAGCGCAGATCGAGGCCAGCAGCCTCGTCAACGACGCCCAGGAGAAGTCCCGCAAGATCCTCGGCGCCCTCGAGCAGCAGCGCTCCGTACTGGAACGCAAGGTCGAGCAGCTGCGCGGCTTCGAGCGCGACTACCGTTCACGCCTGAAGGCCTACATCGAAGGCCAGCTGCGTGACCTGGATGCCCGCGGCTCCGTGGCTGCCCCTGAGGTCGAAGCCACCAGCTGAGGTATTTAGCAAGTATTCTGAAAGCCGGTGGCTGAGGATTCCTCGGCCGCCGGCTTTTGGCATTAACCGCCGGGTCCCCCCGCGGCCGTGCCCAAGCACCCGGTTCCCAGTACCCGCACTGGCTCGTGAACGAAAGCCTTATGACTGACGCACCATCACCTGACCCAATGCAGCCCGCCGAGTCCGCGCAGGCCGGGTCCGCGCAAGCAGAGTCCACTCCGACAGTTCCCGCTGTGCCCCGGCCGCGGCGGGCCCTCCTGCTCGCCGTCTTCTTTGGCCTGGCGGTGTTCGCCTACGTCTTCGACCAGCTCACCAAACTGTGGGTTACCGGCAACATGACCGAGGGCGAGAGGATCCCCGTCCTTCCGCCGCTGCTGCACTGGTACTACATCCGCAATTCCGGTGCCGCCTTCTCGATCGGCGAGAACGTCACCTGGGTGTTCACCATCATCATGACCGCCGTTTCGATCGCCATCCTGCTGCAGCTGCGGAAACTCGGATCGGTCTGGTGGGCGCTGGCGCTCGGGCTGCTCCTCGGCGGTGCCCTCGGCAACCTCACGGACCGCCTGTTCCGCGAACCCTCGTTCGCCATGGGCCACGTCGTGGACTTCATCCAGCTTCCCAATTTCGCGATTTTCAACATCGCCGACTCAGCCGTTGTGTGCTCCGTGGTGATCATCTGCCTGCTGACGCTGCGCGGAATCTCCCTGGACGGCTCACACCTGACCAAGGACACAGTGAAACATGACTCCTGAGCACACGGTGCCCGGACACAGCACGCCGGACGACCTGACGCCGGAAGGGTCCTTACCGGCCGGGATGCTGCCCGAAGACATCCTCCCGGAAGACATTCTCCCGGAAGACATCGACGACGTTGAAGCCGGGGGCGGGTCCAACGGGGCGTCCGCGACGGCCGCGTCATCGTTCCGCTTTGTGGTCCCCGATGAACTCGCGGGCACCCGGGTGGATGCCGGGCTGGCGAAACTCATGGATATTTCCCGCTCGCAGGCCGCCACCCTGATCGCCGAGGGCAACGTCGTCAGCAAGGACAGGGCGGTCGGAAAATCGCTCAAGCTTGCCCCCGGCACCGTGCTCGACGTCGTCGTCCCGGAGCGCCGGGACCCCCTGGAAATTGTGGAGGAAGTCGTGGAGGACCTGAACATCCTGCTGGACGATGACGAATTTGTCGTCATCGACAAACCGGTCGGCGTGGCCGCCCATCCCTCGCCGGGCTGGGTGGGACCGACTGTCGTCGGCGGGCTCGCCGGCCTCGGCTACCGGATCTCCACGTCGGGCTCGCCCGAGCGTGCCGGCATCGTCCACCGGCTCGACGTCGGGACCTCCGGGGTGATGGTGGTCGCCAAGACGGAGAAGGCGTACACGGCCCTCAAGCGTGCCTTCAAGGAGCGCACCGTGGACAAGGTGTACCACGCCGTCGTGCAGGGCCTTCCGGATCCGCTGGCCGGCACCATTGACGCGCCGATCGGCCGCCATCCGGGCCACGACTGGCGCTTCGCCGTGATCGAGGACGGCCGGGACTCCATCACGCACTACGAGGTCCTTGAGGCCTTCGGCAAGGCCTCGCTCGTGGAAGTCCACCTCGAGACCGGCCGCACGCACCAGATCCGGGTCCACTTCTCCGCGCTGCGCCACCCCTGCGCGGGCGACCTGACCTACGGCGCTGACCCGCGGCTC
>NZ_AUPJ01000208.1 GCF_000427315.1 Arthrobacter sp. TB 26 | reverse complement strand
TTCGACGCCGGTGCGCTGCTGCTGGAACCCCTGGCCGCCCGCTTCGCCAAGATCCGCCCCGACGCCGAACTCCGGACGCCGCTGGGCGGCTCCCTCGACGGAGCCCTGACACTCGCCCGCGTGCTGCTCCGGGCGCCGTCGGCCTTCCCGCAACAGGACCCCTATGTGACGGTGCGGCTCAATGCGCCGGAGCCGCGCACTTACGCCCGCCGGCTGCCGTCCGGTCCGGGGCAGCCATGACGCGGCACGCGGCGTTGATCAAGTCCCTGATGGGTGGGCTGATTGTGTCCTGCCAGGCCCGGGCCGGCAACCCGTTGCACGGGCCGGTCCACATGGCCGCCATGGCGCTCGCCGCGGAACAGGGTGGCGCTGCGGCCCTCCGGATCCACGGCGAAGACGACATCCGCGCCGTCAAGGAGCGGTGCAGCCTGCCGGTCATCGGCATCCGCAAGGTCTTCGACGCCGGGCCCGTCTACATCACGCCCACGTTCGCCGATGCAGCAATCATTGTTGAGGCGGGCGCCGACATCGTGGCCCTCGACGCTACGTCCCGGCCACGCAGCGGCCCGGAATCGGCTTTTGAGCTGATCCGGCGGATCCGGGGCGAACTCGGCGTGCCGGTGATGGCCGACATCGACTCCCTCGCCGCCGGGCAGGCGGCGGCAGCAGCCGGAGCGGAACTGATTGCCACGACGCTTTCCGGCTACACCTCCGACGGTGCCGTGCCGACCTCCCCGGATTTCGCCCTGCTGGAAGAACTGTGGTCCGCAGTCAACGTCCCGGTCATCGCCGAGGGCCGGTTCTGGGAACCCGGGCAGGTGGAGGACGCGTTCCGGCTCGGTGCCAGTGCGGTGGTGATCGGCACGGCCGTCACCAACCCGATGCGCATCACCGAGCGGTTCGTCCGCTCCACGCCCGTGCACGCCCAGGGTTAGATCCGCGGCCTCAGCCCCGCACCACCCGTCCCGCCGGACGTCCCACGATCAAGGAAGCACACGTGAAGATCATCGAGTCAGGCACCGGCGCGGAGGCCGGAATCCGCGCCGCGGACCTCATCGCCGAGCTCGTCAGGGCCACGCCGACGGCGGTGCTGGGCCTGGCCACCGGTTCCTCGCCGTTGCCGCTGTACGCGGCGCTGGCAGCGCAGAACCTCGACCTGGGCCGGGTCCGCGGGTTTTCCCTGGACGAATACCTCGGGCTTGGTGCCGCCGACGGGAAGAGCTACGCGCAGGTCATCCGGCGGGAAGTCATCGAACGGCTCGGCCTGGACCCGGCCCTCATCCGCACGCCGGACGGCCTTGCGCCGGACCCCGTGCAGGAGGCGGCCGACTTTGAGCGCAGCATCCGGGAGGCCGGCGGGATCGATCTGCAGATCCTCGGCATCGGTTCCAATGGCCACCTGGCGTTCAACGAGCCGCCGTCGGCGTTCGACTCACGGACCCGGGTGGTTGAACTCGCGCCCAGCACCCGGGACGACAACGCGAGATTCTTCGACTCCGCGGCCGATGTCCCCACCCATGCAATCACCCAGGGCCTGGGCACCATTGGCGAGGCGAGGCAGCTGCTGCTGATCGCGCACGGCGAGGCCAAGGCCGAGGCCGTGGCGCGTGCCGTCGAAGGCCCCGTCACGGAAGACTTCCCGGCCTCGCTCATCCAGCGGCACCCGAACGCCACGCTGGTCCTGGACGCGGCCGCGGCCAGCAGGATGCAGCGCGCCAGGGTCTAGGCCCGCCGCTTGGCGTCAGTCCGTCTCGGGACCCGAGCAGAAGTGGCAGTCATCGGGGCACGGAGCGTCGGCCGGCAAATCCTCAAGGCGGACGCCGGTCCGTGCGTCGGTCCAAAATCCGGGGGCGCCGTTGGCCCGATCCTGCTGCAAAGTCACGATGTGTCCTGAACGTCATTGGTGCGGAACGCTGATGACACCCAGCTAACCGCGTCCCGGGGCCACTGCTCAATGGACCAATTGACGGCGGCGCCGGCTTTGCCTTGTGCAGGCGCCCAGTGCAGGCGTCCAGTGCAGGGGCCCGCACAAGCAAAGAGGCCGCGGGACAGGCGCGAACCTGTCCCGCGGCCCC
>NZ_AUPJ01000207.1:11446-19903 GCF_000427315.1 Arthrobacter sp. TB 26 | reverse complement strand
GCCGGCGAGCCGGATCCAGGTTTCCACCACGGTGTCGGGGTTCAGCGAGACGGAGTCGATGCCTTCCTCGACCAGCCATTCGGCGAAGTCCGGGTGGTCGCTCGGCCCCTGCCCGCAGATGCCAACGTACTTGCCGCGGGCCTTGCATGCCTTGATGGCCATGCTCAGGAGCTTCTTGACGGCAGGGTTGCGCTCGTCGAAGCTGCCGGCGACGATCGAGGAATCCCGGTCCAGGCCCAGGGTCAGCTGGGTCATGTCGTTGGAGCCGATGGAGAAGCCGTCGAAGTAGTCGAGGAACTCGTCGGCCAGCAGGGCGTTGGACGGAAGCTCACACATCATGATGACCTCGAGGCCGTTTTCGCCACGGCGCAGGCCATTCTCGGCGAGCAGGTCGATGACGCCGCTGGCCTCGTCCAGGGTGCGCACAAACGGGATCATCAGCTTGACGTTGGTCAGGCCCATCTCGTTGCGGACGAAGGACAGGGCCTCGCACTCGAGGTCGAAGCAGTCCCGGAAGGACGGCTCCAGGTACCGCGAGGCGCCGCGGAAGCCGATCATCGGGTTCTCTTCGTGCGGCTCGTAGGCAGGTCCGCCGAGAAGATTGGCGTACTCGTTGGACTTGAAGTCGGACATCCGGACAATCACCGGTTCCGGCGCGAACGCCGCGGCGATGGTTGCGACGCCCTCGGCCAGGCGCTTGATGTAGTAATCGCGCGGGCTGTCGTAGGCGGCGATCCGCTCCCGGATTTCGGCCTTGACCTCGTCCGGCTGGTCCGCCAGGTTCAGCAGCGCCTTGGGGTGGATGCCGATCTGCCGGTTGATGATGAATTCCAGCCGGGCCAGGCCCACGCCGTGGTTGGGCAGCTGCGCGAAGGTGAAGGCCTGCTCGGGGGTGCCGACGTTCATCATGACCTTGACGGGGGCCTCGGGCAGCTGGGTGATTTCGGTTTCCTCGACGCTGAAGTCCAGGAGCCCCTCGTAGATGACACCGGTCTCGCCGTCGGCGCACGAGACGGTCACGTCGAGTCCGTCGGAGAGGATATCCGTGGCAGATCCGGTACCAACGACGGCGGGAATCCCCAGTTCGCGGGCGATGATCGCCGCGTGGCAGGTGCGTCCGCCGCGGTTGGTCACGATCGCGGAGGCGCGCTTCATGATCGGTTCCCAGTCCGGGTCGGTCATGTCCGCGACCAGGACGTCGCCGGTCTTGAAGGCCGCCATCTGGTCGATTGAGGTGAGGATGCGGACGCTGCCGGCGCCGATGCGCTGGCCGATCGCGCGGCCCTCGACCAGGACCTTGCTCGTGCCGTTCAGGAGGAAGCGGCTCAGGCTGCCGGAGGTCCTGCGGGACTGCACGGTCTCCGGGCGTGCCTGCAGAATGTACAGGCCGCCGTCGATCCCGTCCTTGCCCCATTCGATGTCCATGGGGCGTCCGTAGTGGTTCTCGATGGCGACGGCGTGGCGGGCGAGCTGCTCGACGTCGTCGTCCGTGAGGCTGAAGCGGTTCCGCAGCGACGCCTCAACCGGAACAAAATCAATGGTGTGGCCGATTTCGCGGTTGCTCGTGTACGTCATCTGGAGCGCTTTTTCGCCCAGTCCGCGCTTGAGGATGGCCGGGCGGCCTGCGTTCAGGGCCGGCTTGTAGACGTAGAACTCGTCCGGGTTGACGGCGCCCTGGACGACGGCTTCGCCGAGGCCGTAGGAGGAGGTCACGAAGACAGCGTCCTGGAACCCGGATTCGGTGTCCATGGTGAACATCACGCCGGAGGCGCCGACGTCGGAACGGACCATGCGCTGGATGCCCGCGGAGAGTGCCACTTCGGCGTGCTCGAACTTGTGGTGCACCCGGTAGGCGATGGCCCGGTCGTTGTAGAGGGACGCGAAGACGTCCTTGATGGCGACCAGGATGTTCTCGATGCCCCGGACGTTCAGGAAGGTTTCCTGCTGTCCGGCGAAGGAAGCGTCGGGAAGGTCTTCGGCCGTCGCGCTGGAGCGGACGGCCCAGGAGAGGTCGTCGGAGCCGCCGTGCTTGTCCACCAGCTTCTGGTAGGAGGCGCGGATCTGGGATTCAAAGTCCGGCAGGAAGGGCGTCTCGCGCATCAGCGTGCGGATCTCCTGCCCCGCTGCTGCCAGGGCCGTCACGTCGTCGGTGTCCAGGCCCACCAGCCTGTCGGCAATCTTCTGGTCCAGGCCGGAGTCAGCCAGGAAGCTGCGGTAGGCATCCGCCGTCGTGGCGAAGCCGTCAGGTACCTGGACGCCGGCAGAGGTCAGGTTCTGCACCATCTCGCCAAGGGAGGCGTTCTTGCCGCCCACCCGGTCCAGATCCTTGAGGCCGAGTTCTGAGAACCACAGGATGTCTGTCGTCATGGTTGCTGCTCCTTTGCAGATGGTGGCATAGGGGTATCGCCGCCCCGCATGGGGCGATCGCCGGTTGATGGGCGCAAGTCCTGTCCACAGTGACAGGTCTGCGCCGCTGTTTCCACATGATGTGGTCCACGCAACACTTGTGAACAGCTTCCCTAGTGTTTAAGGTTCATCTTCTGGAGGATGGTGGCGGCCATTTCCTCGACGGAGACGCTGGCCGAATTCAGGTAGGGGATTCCGTGGGACACGTACAGCCGTTCGGCGCTGCGGAGCTCGAAGCCGCACTGCCGCAGCGACGCGTAGGGCGAGCCGCGGCGGCGTTCGGTGCGGACCTGGCTCAGGCGCAGGGGATTGGTGGTGAGGCCGAAACACTTCGAAACGAACGGCCGCAGCGGCTTGGGGAGTCCCTCGCGTTCGAAGTCCTCGTCCACCAGCGGGAAGTTGGCGGCGAAGATGCCGTGCTGCAGTGCCAGGTACATGGTGGTGGGCGTCTTGCCACAGCGGGACGGGGCCACCAGGATGACCTGGGCCTTTTCGAGCGCGCGCAGGCTCGCGCCGTCGTCGTGCTCCATGGCGTATTCGACGGCGGCCATCCGGGACTGGTAGCGGGCGGCGTTGCCGAGTCCGTGGGCCCGGCCCGGTTCCCCGCTGGCTTCGGTGCCCAGGGCCCGCTCCAGCTGGCCGACGTGCGTCCCGATGAGGTCCACGATGATTCCCTTGCAGGTGCCCAGGGTCTGGCGGATGTCGCTGCCGACGGCAGTGGAAAAGACGATCGGCTGCAGGCCGGCGGCCGCACGGTTGTCGATGACCCTGACGACGGCGCGTGCCTGGTCGACGGTGGTGATGAAGGGGACCGTGATGCGGTCAAAATCGTTCGCGGGGAACTGCGTCAGCAAGGTGTTGCCGAGCGTTTCTGCGGTGATGCCCGTACTGTCCGAAAGGAAGTAGACCGGGCGGGGAGCGTCATTGGTCATGAACGCATTGTGCCCCAGTGCGGGCCGGTCGTTCTTCCATGACGCACCCGCCGGGCGCCCCGCGCCGTCCGGCCTTCGGGGGTAGGCTGTGTCCCACGTCACCAAAGGAGCCCTAATGAGCTACAAATATCGGACCGTCAAGGTCCGCGGTACGGACCTGGTCGGCACTATTGCCCGCAGGCATGGGGGTGCCCCCGAAATCTACGAAACCTCGAAGGACCCCAGCACTTCCGTCGTTCCTGTGTTCTTTCCGGAAACCGGCGAGATCCGTTTCTTCGACCGGTCGGTGCTGGAGGACTTTGTGAGCCCGGCCGGCTAGTTCACTTCTGGGTCGGGTCCGGAAATGTGGAATGCGCGGGGGGCTTTAATCACAAAGCGGCAGAATTTTCAATTCACATTGAAACCTCTTGCCCGCCCAAGCGAAGCCGTTTACTCTTGCGTTGGGATCTGGCCCGGGCATCTTTCTGGGGAGAGACCATTTCGGTGTACCGATCGAGCCGGATTCCGCAAAGGCTGGCTCCATGGTCTCAAAACGATGGAGCCAGCTGCAGGAATCTTTGGTGGGTGCGGCACCCTGCCGGTCGCAAACTTCCGCGGTCAGGTCTTACGCTGACCCGCGCATGAATCCCCTCAATCCGGGCGCTTGGCCCCGCACCTCACAGCGAATGCCTTCACAGAAGGTTGAAAGTGTAAGTAAAGCCATATACTCCCCTAGGCGCTAGACAGCGTCCTAAGTCTGGAACCGAGCGAAGACGCTGCGGTGCTGCAAAATGGGGGAACACCAATTGAATATTTACAAATCGCTCTTAGGCCCGAGGGACCTATCGGTGGAGGCGCCGAAGCCTCCCAAGAAACCGAAAGCATCCACCTTCGTCGTCGGGGCCCTCGCCCTGATTTTCATGGCTCTCGGAGGTGCCACCGGTGGAATTGGTGGGGCACTGATTTTCCTCGGCATATTCGCTGCCATGACGGGTCTGTTCGTCCTCGCCACAGGCCGTCGCTCCTGGGCACGCCTGCCCGGCGGAAGAAAAACGGGCGGCATCGTCCTTGCGGCGTCACTGGTACTCGTCATGGTTGGCGGCCTCACCACAACGGCGAAACCTAAAGAGAATCTGGATGCCTCAGCAGCTTCAGATAGCGAGAAGCGGGCCGCCAGCCCGTCCAGTTCCGCAACAACTTCCTCGACTCCCTCCCCAAAGGCGTCCGCCACGGAGACCGGCGCTCCGCTGGACCCGGATAACAACTCGGATGTGGCCGTAGGGGTCAGCTACGCCGCCCCTAGAACCCAGCCTGCTTACGCGACCAAAGCACTTGATCTTCTCGATACCCTCGTGATCAAAGGCCGCGCTCCAAAGACCGGCTACGACCGTGCGATGTTCGGCCAGGCATGGGCGGACGTCGATCGAAATGGCTGCGACACGAGAAACGACACACTCAAGCGGGACCTGACGGACGTGAAGTTCACGAACAGCGTGCCCTGCAAGGTCCAAAGCGGAAACCTGTCGGATCCCTACACCGGCAAGAGCATCAACTTTCTGCGCGGCGCAGCTACAAGTTCTGCCGTACAAATTGACCACGTTGTGGCATTGAGCGACGCCTGGCAGAAGGGCGCACAGCAGCTCAGCCTTGAGCAGCGCACGTCCTTCGCGAATGACCCCCTCAACCTTCAGTCCACCGATGGGCCGACGAATATGCAGAAGGGTGACGGAGACGCCGCGACGTGGCTGCCGCCGAATAAGAGCTACCGGTGCGAGTACGTGGCCCGACAGATCTCCGTCAAGGCAACCTATAGTCTGTGGGTAACCCAAGCCGAACATGACGCCATGGCAAGAATCCTGGGCGACTGCACCGGTCAACTTGCCCCGACCAGTGAAAAGGCTCCGCCAGCACCCGAACCTGTGCCCTCGGCGGCAGCGGTTGTTGTTGCCCCCGCGCCCGCGCCGTACGTAGCGCCGGCACCTGCACCGGCGCCCGCACCCTACGTAGCGCCGGCACCTGCACCGGCGCCCGCACCCTACGTACCGCCGGCACCTGCACCGGCGCCCGCACCCTACGTACCGCCGGCACCTGCCGCCTACTACGCCAACTGCACCGCGGTAAAGCAGGCGGGGGCTGCTCCGATCTACGCGGGACAGCCCGGATACAGCCGAAGCCTGGACCGAGACGGCGACGGGATCGCCTGCGAGAAGTAGGAACAAGGAAGTAGCCCCGCCAGCTCTAGTAGCCGGCGGGGCTTCTTTGGCCCGGACCCTGCGGGAGCAAGCGGGCTGGTCGGCTGCTTCATGCGGGCGGCGACCACTGAGGGCCGTCTAGATAAAGCAAAGGCCCCGGGCCTCCTCTGTAAACAAAGGAAACCAGGGGCCTCGCTATTTTGGCGGTGACGGTGGGATTTGAACCCACGTTGGCTTTGACACCAAACAACATTTCGAGTGTTGCACCTTCGGCCGCTCGGACACGTCACCAACCTGAATAGGTTACCGGAGCAAAGCGCCCATCCACAAAACGGCGCCCCAACAGACCCCGGACGCCGTCCGTCCGGTCCCCGGGCGGCGCCGCGCCCGGGGACGGCCGGGACTTCCCCGTGAAGGGGCAGGGGACTAGATTCGTCAGCAAGATGAGCAATTCAGACCAGCTACCAGCACAGCCCGCCACAGCCACCGCATATTGGACCGTCGGCCCCGAGAAGGGGGAGCTCCGGCGCGAGGACCTGCCTGCCCCCGGCCCGGGCGAAGCGCTGGTGCGCACCCTCTACTCCGGCATCAGCAAGGGCACCGAGCTGGTGGTCCACAATGCCCGCGTCCCGGAGTGCGTGGCGGAGGAAATGGCCGCCCCGAACCAGGAAGGCTCCTTCCCGTCCCCGGTGAAGTTCGGCTACCTCTCCGTCGGCGTCGTCGAGGCCGGCCCGGCTGACTGGCTGGGGAAGACCGTTTTCTGTCTCTACCCGCACCAGGACCGTTACGTCGTCCCGGTGGAGTCGCTCACCGAGGTTCCGGAAGACGTTCCCGCCCGCCGCGCCGTGCTGACCGGCACCGTCGAGACAGCGATCAACGGGATCTGGGAGGCCGGGCCCCGCCTCGGCGACCGCGTCGCCGTGATCGGCGCAGGCCTCATCGGCGGCATGGTGGCCAAGCTCCTGCGCTCCTTTCCGCTCGGGCGGCTCCAGCTGATCGACGTCGACCCGGCCAAACGGGCGTTCGCCGAAACGCTCGGCGTCGAATTCAGCCACCCCGACGACGCCCTGCCGGACTGCGACATCGTGATCCACTGCTCCGCCTCCGAGGCGGGCCTCGGCCGGGCCCTGCAACTTGCGGGCGACGACGGCGACGTCATCGAGATGTCCTGGTACGCCGACCGCAAAGTCACCGTGCCGCTGGGCGAAGACTTCCACGCGCGCCGGCTCTCCATCCGTGCCAGCCAGGTGGGCGTCGTGGCCCGGGCACACCGCCACCGCCGCACCAACGCCGACCGACTCCAGCTGGCCGTCTCACTGCTGCGCGATCCCGGGTTCGACGCGTTCCTCACCGGCTCATCCCCGCTCGCGGAGCTGCCCGACGTCGTCCAGCGGCTCTCCGACGGCACACTGGACGCGCTCTGCCACGTTATTGAATACCCGGTGAGTGGAGACCCCGCTATCGACCCAGCCACAACAGAAGCCACGAGGTAAATCCGTGTTCAGCCTGACCGTCCGCCGCAACTTCATGATCGCCCACAGCCTCCCGCGCCCCGCCTTCGGCCCGGCCCAGGGCATGCACGGCGCCACGTTCGTCACGGAAGTGACCTTCCGCCGTCGGACCCTGAACGACGACTCGATCGTCCTGGACATCGGCGAGGCCGGCGAGGTGCTGGATTCCATCCTCGAAGGCCTGAACTACAAGAACCTCGACGAGCACCCGGACTTCGCCGGCAGGCTCAGCACCACCGAGGCCCTGGCCCAGTACATCGCCGACGCCGTGGCGGCCAGGATCCGCACGGGGGCGGACGGGCGCGAGCTCGCCGGGCTGGACGTCACACTGCGCGAAACCCCGGACGCCTGGGCCAGCTACTCGCTCGACTTTGAGGCCAGCTAGGACTTCGGTGCCCGCCAGGAACGGGGCGCCAGCCAGGAGCAGGTTGCAGCCGGACGCCCTCCGCGTCCGCCTGGTGGTGCCCGGCAACGTGCATCACAACTCCGGCGGCAACGTCTACAACGCCGCCCTCGCCCGGGAGCTTGCCGCGCTGGGCGTGGACGTTGAAACCTGCCCGGTCGACGGCGACTGGCCGGTGGGCAGCGCCGGGGACCGGCGGCGGCTGGGCGCCCTTCTGTGCGACGGCGACGGCGACGGCGATGGCCGCGACGGCACCGGACGCACGGTCACCGTCGTGGACGGACTGCTCGCGTGCGGGGCGCCGGAGGAACTCGCGGCCGCAGCGGCCGCCGGACGCCCGGCCTGGATCCTGCTGCACATGCCTCTGGATGACGTGGCACATGACGCCCGTCTGGAACGCCGGGCACTACGGGAAGCGGCCGGGGTGATCTGCACCAGCACGTCAGCGGCGGNCGGCATCCGGGCCCGGCACGGAATGGATGGCCTCCGGGTTGCCTTGCCCGGCACCGACACCGCCGCGCTGGCCTCCGGATCGGAGCCGCCGCACCTGATTGCCGTGGCGGCCCTGCTGCCGAACAAGGACCAGTCAACGCTCCTCGCCGCACTGTCCGCCCTGCAGGACCTGCCGTGGACCGCCTCCCTGATCGGCTCCGACACCGCGGATCCCGCCTATGCCGCGGTCCTCCGGGGCACGATGCAACGGCTGGGGCTGCAGAACCGCGTAAGGATCCCCGGGGAGCTGCGGGGCCCGGCGCTGGAGGCGGAGTGGGCAGCAGCCGACCTCAGCCTGCTCATCTCGCAGGCTGAGACCTACGGGCTGGTGGTCACGGAGTCGATTGCGCGGGGTGTGCCGGTGGTGGTCCGGGCCGGCACCGGCGCCGTCGAAGCGCTCGCGGCCGGCACCCCTGATCCAAGGCCCGCGCCGGACCATGCTGCCGTCTTGCCGGGAGCCGCCGTCGCGCTCAGTGCGGACCCGGCGCCACTCACGGACGTGCTGCGGCGCTGGTTGTCCGAGCCCGCCCTCCGCGCCCGCT
>NZ_AUPJ01000207.1:7595-11436 GCF_000427315.1 Arthrobacter sp. TB 26 | reverse complement strand
CCGCCGCGGTTGACGCCCGGGACAGACTGCCCGGCTGGGAGGCCACAGCCCGGACCGTGCTGGAAACCCTTGACCCGGTACGCCCGACCGGGCTGCCGCCCGTCGGGAGGCCGGAAAAGGCTGCCGCGGAAGATTCCCCTGCCGCACAAGCTGGTGGACAATGACCCCATGACGCCCGAGCCCCTGACCACGCAGCCCCTGACGGCGAACGCGCCGCCGGCCCGGACCCTCACCCGGGAGCGGCTCCGCGCCTGGGCCTGGCACAAGCAGGGCCTGGACGGCTCACTGGCTGGCTGCACCTCGGAACAGGTGTTCGCCCGGGCGGGCTGGGCACGCTCCGTTGGCGGCGCCAACCCCTACCTCACACTCTTCGCCCGGGCCGGCATCCGCCGCGCACAAGTGGACTCCGACGTCCTGGCGCACCGGATCCTGGAAGTCCCGACGGCGCGCGGCTGCACCTACGTCCTAGGCCGGGACGACTTCGCCTGGGCCCTGCAGCTCGGCCGGGACGCGGCCGAGGCTGCGGTCAAGGTGGTCGGCCGGCTCGGCGTGGACCGCGGCGAAATCACCCTGCTGGAGGAGCAGGTGCTGCACACGCTCGCCGATGCCGCCGTCCCGATGGATCCGCGGCAGCTCAAGGAGGAACTCGGCGAATCCGTGCGGAACCTCGGCGAGGAGGGCAAGAAGAAAGGCGCCACCACCACGCTGCCCACCGCCCTCGGCATCCTGCAGTCGCAGGGCCGGATCCGCCGCGTCCCGGCCAACGGGCGCCTGGACCAGCAGCGCTACGCCTACGAGCTGTGGGACCTGCCGCCGAGCCCGCTCGACGACGACGATGCCCGCACCGAGATGATCCGCCGCTACCTTGGCTGGACCGGAGGGGCCACCTTCAAACAGTCGCAGTGGTTCACGGCTTTCACCGTGGCCCAGAGCAGGGCGTCGCTGGCCGGAGCCGGCGCGGTCGAAGTTCCCACCGCCGCCGGGGACACGCTGTGGATGCTGCCCGACGACGTCGAACGGCTCGCCGCGTTTGAAGAGCCGGCCGGGGAGCAGATCCAATTGCTTGCCGGAACGGACTCCCTCACGCTGTTGCGGCGCAACGCCGCCGAACTGCTTGCCGACGAGGACCAGCACACGAAGGCCCTGGGTTCGCTCGCGCTGCAGGCGGACCTCCCGGACCATCCCATCTTCGACCGGGGCCGGATCATCGGGCTGTGGCAATACGATCCCGGCAAGGAACGGATCGTGCCCTGGGTGTTCCACGCGCCCACGGCCGCCGTGACGCGCCGGATTGCCGAAGTCGAGGACTGGATCCGCGAGGACCTGGGCGATTTTCGCGCCTTCAGCCTCGATTCACCGGCCACCCGGCAGAAGAGGATCGACGGCCTGGCGGCCGCCGCGGCAGGCTCCGCCGACGGCAGGTAAGACTCCTGGGAACACCGGCACGGGGGAACTGTGATGGACCCGGGTTACGCGCCGCGGTGCCCGGCAAAGAAGTCCCGCAGCAACGCTGCGCACTCCTGTTCCCGGACCCCGCCATACACTTCCACCCAGTGGTTGAGCCGGCGCTCGCGGAGGATGTCGAACACGGACCCGGCGGCCCCGGCCTTCTCGTCCCAGGCACCGAAGACCACCCGGGGAATCCGGGCCAGCACCACGGCGCCGGCGCACATGGCGCAGGGTTCCAGCGTGACCACCAGCGTGCAGTCCGCCAGCCGCCAGCCGTCACCGGCGCTCCCGCCCCGGGCGGTTATTTCCTGCAGCCGGGCGGCGGCCTCACGGATGGCCACCATCTCCGCGTGCGCCGTCGGGTCGCCGAGCGCCTCGCGTTCGTTGCGCCCGCGGCCGAGTACCGTGCCGTCGGGGCCGATGACGACGGCGCCGATCGGCACGTCTTCGGTGGCCAGAGCGGCGCGCGCCTCGGTGAGGGCAAGGCCCATCCATTCGGCATGGCGGGGCTCGGGGGAAGTCATGGCTCAATGATAGTTTCGACACTAAGCAAGCTGTGCAGCCCGGCTGCCCGGCAACTACACCGGCACCTACATTCGGGAGAAACCGTGAACACCGGGACAGAGAGCTGGTTGACGCAGCGTTGGGGCAAATGGGTGGTGCCCTACGCGGCGCTGTGGGCCACGATGCTCATCGGCGGCGTGGTGGTGCTGGTCCTGGCGCTGTTGAGTGCCGAGGTCTATGACAACGTCGTGGACGACGCCGGCCTGGCGAACCTGGACAAGCCCACCCTCGGGATGATGGAGCAGCTCCGCAGCCCCGGCCTGGATGCGTTTGTCACGGGCTTCACCAACATCGGCGGCGGGATCGGGATGCCCATCCTCGCCAGTATCCTCACGGCGTGGCTCATCTGGGCCAGCCGGACCTGGCGGCCGCTGATCCTGATCGGAGGTGCTGCCGCCGTCTCCGTGACCGCGACGACCGTGGGCAAGAAACTGATCGGCCGCACCCGCCCGGACCACGCCGACGCCGTCCCGCCCTACGAAACCTCGCCGTCGTTCCCGAGCGGCCACACGCTCAACACCACGGTGGTGATCGGGCTGGTGGTGTACCTCGCCTGCCTGCAGATCAAGCGCACCCTGGCCCGGGTCAGCCTGATCGCGGCGGGGGCGGTGTTCATCTTCGCGATGGGCATGAGCCGGGTCTATCTGGGCCACCACTGGATGACCGATGTGATCATCGGATGGGTCCTGGGACTGGCCTGGGTCGGGATAGTGATCCTGGCCCACCGGCTCTTCCATGTCCTGCGGCACCGGGAACACGCCGGACCCGCACCGACTTTCGACAACGAGGTCCACCTGCGCGACGGCGCCGCCGGCAGCGGTGCTCCGGGGGAGAAGAACGACGTCGGGACCCGCGGTCCCACGGGCGGGCCCCCTGCCGCCGGGTGATAGTTTTGACCCATGCGCACTCTCGTTGTGGACCACCCGCTGGTCGCCCATAAGCTCACCGTTCTGCGGGACAAGAACACCCCGTCCCCGGTCTTCCGCCAGCTCACCGAGGAACTCGTCACGCTCCTGGCGTACGAGGCCACCCGCGAAGTCCGCACCGAACCGGTGACTATCGAGACGCCGGTCAGCACCACCATCGGCACCGCTTTCACCAAGCCCACCCCGCTGGTGGTCCCCATCCTGCGCGCCGGACTCGGCATGCTCGAGGGCATGACCAAGCTGGTCCCCACCGCCGAGGTCGGCTTCCTGGGCATGGCCCGCGATGAAGAGACACTGGACATCATCACCTACGCCGAACGCCTCCCCGAGGATCTCACCGACCGGCAGATCTTCGTTCTGGACCCCATGCTCGCCACCGGCGGCACGCTGCGCGAGGCCATCAAGTTCCTCTTCAAGCGCGGCGCTTCCGACGTCACCTGCATCTGCCTTCTGGCCGCCCCGGAAGGCCTGGCGAAGCTGGAAGAAGAGCTTGCCGACGCCAACGTGACGATCGTGCTCGCATCGATCGACGAGAAGCTCAATGAGAAGTCCTACATCGTCCCGGGCCTGGGCGACGCCGGCGACCGCCTCTACGGCGTGGCCGGCTAAGCCCTCCCGGAAAATAGCAGCGCTCCGGCTGCTCGATAGCCATCGGCGAGGGGCTCAATGACGCCCCGCCGGGAACGGCCCCCAGCCTGCAGCTCGTGGTCAGCGACATCCAGGCCGCCCACAAACAGCTCAAGGACAACGGCGTGGACGTCAGCGACGTCGACGTCCAGGACTGGGGGCGCTTCGTCTACTTCGCTGATCCGGACGGCAACAAATGGGCGGTGCAGTACATCCCCAGCCGTCCCGGCGGTTAGCCGCTCCGCGACACCGTCGCCGGACTGCGGCAGGCACAC
>NZ_AUPJ01000207.1:2581-7585 GCF_000427315.1 Arthrobacter sp. TB 26 | reverse complement strand
CCGGATCCAATGAATCCGGGGCCTCGCGTCCGTCCGGGCCTGAGGCCCGCGGTGCCTGCTGTTTAGTACCAGTTGTGCGCGTAGTGGAAGTTCAGGGCGCCGCACGGGGAGCCGTAGCGGTCCTTGACGTACTTCAGGCCCCAGTTGATCTGGGTCCGGTAGTTGGTGCGGTAATCGGCGCCCGCGCTGGCCATCTTCTCGGCCGGCAGGGACTGAACCACACCGTACGCGCCGCTGCTCGGGTTGGTGGCAGTCGTCTTCCAGTCCGACTCCTTGGTCCAAAGCTTCATCAGGCACTGCATCTCGTTGGCGGCCCAGCCGTGGGAGCCCAGCTGGCCGGCCGCGTAGGCCTGTGCGCCGGCAGGGTCGTCTACGGCAACCGGAGCAGGTTCCGGAGCGGGCGCGGGGGCCGGGGCAGCCGCCGGGGCCGGAGCTTCGGCGGGCTTCACCTCGGTGGACTGGGCCGCGACGTCGCCGGTGGGGACGGGGGTCTGGTTCGCCACCCGGACACGTTCAAAATCGAGGTGCGTCAGGGGGGCCGCCGTGACGGTTGATTCCGTGGAGTTGCTGGCGCTGGCAGTGCGGGCCGATGTCTCGGACGCCTGGCCGGCGGCTCCGACTCCCACAAGCACTGCACAAGCGGCAGCAACAACGGCCGTCCGGCGGCCGGTGGAGCCTACGCTGGTGCCAAACCGGGCCAGCGCGGAAGCGGGCTTGGCCGGCTCGGCGCGGTGACGGGATGCTTTGGAGCGGGTCGTTGCAGCGCCGTCAGGGCGCGTTTGTGCCTTGAATTCAGTCATGATCGCCTCTCAACGCCTGCGGAGTTAGCTGTCGGGTTCGGATGAGGTCATCCGGCCGCACGGAATCTCACGTGTCGGCTTCACCCCAAGGGTGCAATGTGCAGAAATGCCCGGGAACTCTGGGTCCCCCGCCTCTGCCTGGTCCAGCGGAATCCGGGAGGCGGCAGAGCTTGGCGTACATCCGGATATGCGGCCCTAGTGATGGCCGCACTCTAAAAACCGTACAGGACATGAACGGCTAAGTCACATTTCGGTAACAGCAATCACAGTGACGGTGTGGCGGCTTGCTCGCGATCCTGCCCGGCGGAGGCGCCGCCCCGGCTCGGCGGAGGAGAGGCCGGCAGGCGCACGGTGAACTCGGTCCGGCCGGGCACCGAGGTCACGCTGACCGTCCCGCCGTGGGCCTCGACGATCGACTGCACGATCGACAATCCCAGCCCGCTGGTTCCCTCGGCGGACGCGGCGGAAGCTGTCGCGACCGCAGCGGCGGCCGGGGCGCCGGGAAGTGTCCGGGGCGGGTGGATCGGAAGGCGGGGAAGGAGCTGCCGGCCGGGTGCCGGCGTCGTGCCGGTCACCGGGTTCTTCCGGGACGCGTCCGCGCGCGTGAACCGAGCAAAGACGCGGTCGACGAACTCGGGTGCGATCCCGGTGCCGTTGTCCGTCACGGTCATCACGGCACTTCCGTCGGATGCGCGCTTCACGCCGGTGACCACCATAGTGCCGGGGCCGGTGTGCTTGCGCGCGTTGGAGAGCAGGTTGGCCAGCACCTGGTGGAGCTGGGTCGCGTCCCCGCGGACCACCACCGGCTCCTCCGGGAGTTCCAGGTGCCAGACCCGGTCCGGGGCCATGACCTTCTCGTCGCTCACGGTCTCGATGGCCAGCTGGGTGAGGTCCACCTCGGTGAGCTTGAGGGGCTGGCCCTCGTCCAGCCGGGCGAGAAGGAGCAGGTCCTCCACCAGGGTGGTCATCCGTTCGGACTGGCTCTGCACCCGGGCGAGGGATTTTGCGCCGTCGGGGGTGAAGTGTTCGGTCATCCGCATCAGCTCGGTGTAGCCGCGGATGGCTGTCAGGGGTGTGCGCAGCTCGTGCGAGGCGTCCGCGACGAACTGGCGGACTTTCATCTCGCTCTTCTGCCGGGCTTCGAGTGCGTTGGAGACGTTGTCCAGCATCAGGTTCAGGGCATGGCCGACACTGCCCACCTCGGTGCCGGGATGAGCCGCGGTGGCCGGCACGCGCATGGCGAGCCCCACTTCCCCGGCGTCGAGCGGGAGGCGGGAGACCTGTGTGGCCACTTCGGAGAGCTGATCGAGCGGCTTCATGGTCCGGCGGATCAGCGCCGTCCCGGCAAGGCCGATCACAACGAGGCCGCCAGCGGACACGAGCACCATCGTCCAGACCAGCGAAGCCAGCGTGTTCTGTTTCTCGGCGAGGGGCAGTCCGGTGACGATCACGTCGCCGTCCGGGGTCTCGGCTGCCACCAGCCGGTAGGCCCCGGCGGACAGGGTCCGGTTTACGGGCTCGCTCCGGGTGGCGAGCTTGAGGAGAACTTCGTCGTCCTCGTCGGTGAGGGACTTCCTGGTGGCGTCGTCGGCGAGGAAGCCGGCGCTGCGGACGGAATCGTCCACGATCCTGGCGTTCAGGGTGCCGATTCCCTGGCCCCGCGCGTCCAAGGGATCGGCGCGGCCGCCGGTGCGGCCAAACTCGCGGGCGCGGTCGGCGGCCTGCACCAGTTGCTTGTCGAGCTGCCTGGTCAGGAAGGAGTCCATCGAGGCATAGCTGACGATGCCGACCGCGCCGCAGATCGCCACGAGCAGGGCCATGGTGACAAGGACAAGCCTGGTGCGAAGGTGCCAGGTGGAGGGGTTGCGCCAGTTGAGCCCCGAGGGGCCGAGCATGGCGGAGCGGTCAGGCACGGATCAGTCCGCCGGCTTCAGGACATAGCCGGCGCCACGCACCGTGTGGATCATGGGCGGATGGTTGGCGTCGACCTTCTTGCGGAGGTACGAGATATAAAGCTCCACAATGTTGGCCTGCCCGCCGAAGTCGTAGTCCCAGACCCGGTCCAGGATCTGGGCTTTGCTGACAACGCGTTTCGGGTTCTCCATGAGATAGCGCAGCAGCTCGAACTGGGTGGCGGTGAGGTGCAGTTCCTCACCCGCGCGACGCACTTCCCGCGTGTCGATGTTCAGGACCAGATCCCCGACGACGAGTTCGGCGGTATCCATCGCAGCCACTCCGGAACGCTGGACCAGCCGGTGCAGCCGGAGCAGCACTTCCTCCATGCTGAACGGCTTGGTCACGTAGTCGTCCCCGCCGGCAGCCAGGCCGGTGATGCGGTCCTGCACAGCGTCCTTCGCTGTCAGGAACAAGGCCGGCACCTCCGGCGCAAAGGCGCGGATCCGGCCCAGCAGCTCAACGCCGTCGAATCCGGGAAGCATCACGTCGAGTACCAGCACGTCGGGGCGGAATTCCTTGGCAAGCTTCATTGCTTCGGGTCCGTCGGCGGCGACGGCCACCGACCAGCCCGCCATCCGCAGTCCCATGCTCATGAGCTCGGAGAGGCTGGGTTCATCGTCCACGACCAGGGCGCGGATGGGGGAGCCGTCCGGATGGGTGAGCTGGGGGAGGTTGTTGGTCATGGAGTGCGAGTTGGCCATGGGACAACTCTCCGATCTGCCGGTTAAGCACGGCTTTGGGGATCCTGTGCGGCGCCTGTGAATCCCAGCCTAGCGAGCTGGACATCCGGCCCGGCTGGATGGGCGCTATTTCCCGGATCCTCCGGTGACCACTCTGTGGGACGCTGGACTTCCAATCGTAAGTACGCGAACGGTTTGACGGTTCGGGCCTGCCGTGAATGATTTTGGGAATTCGCCGGGTTTGATCGAATTATGTTCGAGCTTTCTGGACCTTCGACCGGTGATTTAACAGAACAGGTGTTATTTTATTGGGCGGTCAGAATTGTGATCTGCGCTACAATTCCGGGGTTTGTCTCACATCGTGGACTTTGGCGTCCAGTGTTACTTGCAAGTTTTCATTGTTACGTTGCACACTTCAATTGTGAACAAGAACTCAACAGCACCTGCAGCCGCAGTTTTTTGGATCAGCGCACCCGCTGGTACCGAGAAGCGCTGTTGTCGAATGCACGCCTAACTTTTACACCCCAAAGGTTTCTAGGCATTCGCCCCCAGCCCAGCGTCGGGCGCCCCTCCCCAGTTTTCATTGCGGGGAAAAGTAGCATTCGAGCCGCGATGACGGCCATTCACATTGAGGTAAGCAATCCATGTCAGTTGCATCCGGATACGTCCACATCTCCGTCCGTAACGCCAGCAAGGCCGGCCAGGCCTCCGGTATCCGCCAGGGCTTCGGCGGCCGGGCATCCTTCGCCCCCGCAGCCGCCGGCAACAGCTTCCCCGCCCCGGGCTATGCGCCGCAGGGATACAACCCCAACTCCTACGGACAGCTCCGCGCTGTTCCGCCGGCACCGGCCACGGCACCGACTCCCGTGATTGCCCCGGGAAGCGGCAGCCCCGTCCGTCCTGTCCCGAGCGACAACGTCGCCCGCGGTTTCGTGCTCTACATGGGGATCGATGAGGAAACCGCGGCGGCTGCCGGCACCTCCATTGCCAAGCTTGCCCAGGAAATCCGGGCCTACGCCCAATCGCTGGTGTCCGGCGCCGAAAGCTACGCCGCCGTCGCCGTCGCCCCGGCCAGCGCACCGGGCTCCGCGCTCGACGTCGTCCGTTCCACTTTCGGGGACCCCACGGTGGGCGCCCGCCAGCGGGCCGAGACCGCCCGCCTGCAGCAGCCCCAGGACCCGCGTCCGTCCGGCGTGCTGATCGACCTTGCCCGCCGCGAAGTGGCGCTCGACGGCGAATCCCTGAACCTGACGTTCAAGGAGTTCGAGCTGCTGAACTACCTCGTCGAGAACGGAACCCGCACTGTGGGCCGCGACGAGCTGCTCGAGGGCCTGTGGCGCAACGCCGAAGAGGTGCCCAACGAGCGGACCATCGACGTGCACATCCGCCGCCTGCGTTCCAAGCTCGGCCGCCTCGCCAACACCGTCCGGACGGTCCGCGGCCAGGGCTACCGGTTCTACGAGCACCCGGAAGTTGTGGTCTGGGCCGCTCCGGAATACTCGATCTAGCTTCCAGTCCACGCAAAGCGTCCGTCCCTTGACTGGGGCGGGCGCTTTTGCGTTTCCCCC
>NZ_AUPJ01000207.1:0-2571 GCF_000427315.1 Arthrobacter sp. TB 26 | reverse complement strand
CACGCGCCCAGCGGGGCATTTTGCCGTGCCTTAGACACCTCCTTCGTTCCTCAGTCGGCGATGCGGCACTACGCAAAACGCCACGCTGTGCGCGTTCGGGATGCGCCACTACGCTTCAGCGCCCGCACGACGGGGCGGGCGGTTTTCGCGGGCTGGCTGACGGGCATGTGCCTCCGCGGCTGTTGGGCGGCTGTTGGACTCTGTTGCGTTTCGGGGGTGCGGCGTAGGGTTTGAGCGTTGAGCCGACTATTGGGAGGAAGACATGTCTGTTGCACGGATTACTACCCTGAGCGCGAACTCCAAGACCTCGTTTGATGCCGCCATCAAGGAAGGCGTCGACCGGGCCAACAAGACCCTGCGCAATGTCACGGGGGCGTGGGTGAAGGAACAGAAGGTTGAAATCAGCGACGGCGCCGTTGTTGCGTGGCACGTGGTGCTGGAAGTGACCTTCGTCTTGGACGACTGATCGGCGGCCGAGGGGATGCGCGCCCGCGGACAAGCCGTCGCACTAGGATTGATCCATGAGCGCGCATCACATCAAACGGCTGGTGATCATGCGGCATGCCAAGGCGGACTGGCCCGGGGGAGTCGCGGATCATGACCGGCCGCTCGAAGAGCGCGGCCACCGCGATGCCCCGCAGGCCGGAAAATGGCTGCTGAAGCACGGCGTGGTTCCCGACTTCATCCTGTGCTCCAGCGCCCTGCGCACCCGCCAGACCTGCACCTGGGTCTGCAGCGCACTCGGTGACAAAGCCCCGACGCCGAAACTTGAGGACGGGCTGTACGCCGCTTCGGCGAAGCGGATGCTGACGGTCATCAACCACGTCCCGGACACCGTGACCACCCTCATGGTGATTTCGCACATGCCGGGGGTCCAGGACCTCGCCATGCACCTTGCGTCCCGCGACTCCAACCATGACGCCTACATGGACGCCGCCACGCGGTACCCCACCAGCGCGCTGACCATCATGGAAACCGAGAAGTCCTGGGCCGAACTCGACGGCCAGGACGCCCGGCTTACGCATTTCAAGGTGCCCCGGGCCAAATAACGTCCCGGTGGTGCTCCCTGCCCGGGCCCCGGATGCATAGTCATGCAGGCGATTCTGCGGTTTACTGATGCTGTTTACTCGTGGACGTATGGCGATCGAGAGAAAAGGCGGAATCAACGTGGATTCAGGACAGCTCATTGGGATCATCATCGGCGTCGTTGTGGTGCTCGCGATCATCGTCGTGGCAACCATGCTCAGCCGCAAGCGCAAGGTGGAAGCGAACCGCACCAAGGCCGTCGAAATGCGTGAACAGGCCAAGACCGAGCAGATCGGTGCCAGGGAGCGCGAGGCGCAGGCTGCCCGCGCCGAAGCCGACGCCAAGCAGGCGGAAGTCGAAGCCGAGCGGCTGCGGGAGGAAGCCAGCGCGCGGCAGCAGGAAGCAGAGAAGGTCCGTGCCGGCGCGCAGGAACAGCTGCGGAAGGCGGACGAACTGGACCCTGACGTCGTCACCACCGAACGCGACGCCCAGAGGGACGAGGTGCCCCGGGAAGCCGCAGGCACGGAAGAGTTGCGCCGCGACCGCGGCGCCCGGAACCCTGTCCCGAGCGAGCAGACCTCCAACCCGGACGGAGGACAGGTTCCCCACAGCGAGGTTCCCGGCAGCCAGGTTCCCCGGGAGCAGGGCAGCACCGATGAGCCCCGCAGCGATCATCCCCGGAACCTCTGACCCTTCACACACCAGCCATCTGCGGCGCGCTGGCGCGATCCTGTCCCAGCGTCCGGCCAGAACCGGCATAGTGGCAGTGTGAACCCTCGCCATTCCGCCCTGGCCCTGCTCGTCGCTGTGCTGTGGGGCGTCAACTTCGTCGCGATCGACCTCGGCCTGCACCCGGACGGCGCGGAGATGCCGCCGCTGTTGTTCGTGGCCATGCGCTTCACGCTGGTGGTTCTTCCCTGCATCTTCTTCATCCGGAAGCCGGACGTGAGCTGGAAAGCGATCATCGGCGTCGGACTGCTGATGAGCGCCGGACAGTTCGGCCTCCTGTACCTGGCCATGGCCCTCGGCATGCCCGCGGGCCTGGCCTCGCTGGTCCTGCAGGCGCAGGTGCTCCTGACGGTGCTCCTGGCGGCCGGGTTCCTGGGCGAGCGGCCGAGCCGGCGGCAGTTCGCCGGTGTGGTGCTGGGCGTCGCCGGCCTCGCCGTCGTGGCTGTAGGCCGCAGCCTGGTCGCCCCGGTGCTGCCGCTCATGATCGTGCTCGCCGCGGCGCTGTCCTGGGCCGCCGGCAACATCGTCGCCCGAAAGGCCAAAGCAGCATCCGGGCTGGGGCTCGTGGTGTGGTCAGGGGCCGTCGTGCCGCTGCCCCTGCTGGGCCTGTCCCTGCTGGTGGACGGGCCGTCTGCTGTGACTCAGGCCCTGGTTCACGTCCAGCCTGTCACCCTGGCGAGCGCGCTCTATACGGCCATCTTCGGGTCCCTGGTGGGTTACGGAATCTGGAACAGGCTGCTGGGGCTGTACCCGTCCTCCGCCGTCGTGCCGTTTACCCTGCTGGTTCCGGTAGTCGGCATGACGACGGCGTGGCTC
>NZ_AUPJ01000206.1 GCF_000427315.1 Arthrobacter sp. TB 26 | reverse complement strand
CCGCCGTCGCGCAATCCTTTGAGGGAAAGCCGCTGGTGGCTAGACGCCGTAGTACAGCTCGAAGTCATCCAGGGCTAACGGCGGGTGTTGAAACCGTCTAGTTTCCGCGGGTTTTCAGGCTTTTTAGGGTTGGGCTTACATGGCCTGAATGGGCGGTTTGCGGACTTCTTGCGGACTTTTTGCGGACTAACCTCGGTCGAAAGGAGCAGGCGGACTTTTCCTAGTAGTACCCTCGACACCACCACAACAGAAGCAGGTATCAGCCATGAATAACACAGCACTTTCCCCCGCACCTCCTGAGGGCTTCGTCCAGGCAATGGACCCGATACAGCAGGACTTGCCGGCAGACTACTACGACGGGCCGACTGAAACTGGCGACGGGTGGCAGATCGAAACGACATACACGGTCGAGCACGGCGTCGAGTTCGAGTTGAATGCCGACTATTCGCAAGGCGGAATGACGCCGGCTCAGGCAATCGCGGCGGGAACTGCCCTGGCTGCCCTTGCTAGCAAGTACGCCGTGACCGCCTGACAGCGTTCTAAGCCCCTAGGAACTGCCCCGCCACCTGTCATTGGTCCGGGGCTTTTCTGTGCCGTCAGCGGTTAATCCGCCGCGCCTCCAGGAACTCTTCAAAGTTTCTTGGCAAGCTCAACTTGTCCGGTCCGTTCTCTGTGGCTGTGAACCATGCCCCGGCGACTGGCGCACCGGCCCTCACTACCTCCGGTATCAGGTCACCTGGCACTTCATTTAGCGGATTGCTGACTAGGAGTCTGGCCTGAGTCGCACCAGAAAGCCGATCCCACCATGCCTGCGGTTCTGGAAAGTTCATCATGGGGTGAGCATAACCCAGTGAGTATTTAGCGCACCCGTGCTGTTTCCCGCTTCATTGCTTACCTGTGAGGACCATGGTTAGATCAGCGCATGGGGATTAAATTGGGGAAAAACGGTAAACTTCCGGGCGAAAACATCATTCAGACAGGGCTTGTCTTCTGTTTCCTGGGGGTGGTGTTATACATAATTTCCGGAGTCGCCGGCGCGATAAACGGATTCACGCTGCTTGGCGGCGGCATCCTGGGGCTGCTCATCATCTGCGTGGGCTACCTGAAACGCATATCGGCAGTGCTCATGGCTTCAAATGAGGTAACAGCCCTGGCGCCTGCCGCCAAGGTCTAAGCCAGAGCCCAAACACAAAAGCGGCCCCGAACCTCCTTAGAGATTCGGGGCCGCTTTGTTGCTTCTAGTCTGTCAGTTCGCCTTTACGCGGTCCGGCGCCTGCCACTGTGGCGTAAGCCCGTGCAAGCAGTTCGAGCGGCTCTGCGGCGCCGCTGGCTTTCGGCGCTGCCTCTGTGATGGCTTTGAGTAGTGCGGCCTTTGCGGTGGCGGTCAGTGCTTCAATAGACGCTGTTTCTTCAGGCACAATGGCCCCTTTCATGATTGTTTGCTAGTACGTGGTCAATCAAATCAGGTGTTTAGCTTCGCTCCATGGCTGATCCGGGATGAGTTCACAATGGGAATTCAGTTGCTCGGCACCGCCGGGAAGGTTAGCTTCGGCCCACTCCCTGCGGGCCGTCTCCCATGCTTTCCAGCACTGATAATCGGAGCCGCTGCCCCACTCGCTCGGCTCGAATTGATCCAGCCAGGACGGGTAATTGCTGCCGTCTATGGCCTTTTCTTCCTTCTGCCGGCGCCTCATCTGACAGCCGAAATCTGGCGGACGCCGGAGCGCTTCTGCGGTGATCTGCTGGCCTCCTGTTCATCCTCCAGTGGGATCCTAAGGCTTGCCACAAGCTTGGCGAGGGTCACGCGCTGCTGTCGGGCCTCGACAAGCGCGGGGTGAGCCCTCACGCCCTGCGGGGACACGTTAGTGACGCCCTCATCCCTTACGATCTTTTCGAGCGCGTCCAGGGCGTCCACAGTCCGGGAAGCTTCCAAGAGGATAGATAACTCATGCTCCCCTAACTCGTATTCATCCGTGACAGAGCGCCACAATTTCCGGCCGCCGGTCTTCAATCCAGCCGGTGTCTTGTGTTCCATGACAGTCCTTTCAAGGTGGTTTTGAGGGGCAGGCCGCCTCGATAACGGGGCAGCCTGCCCTATAGGTCGATTGATCCAGATCCCCGGAGAGAGAAATGGGACTGTGTAAATAACGGTGTATCCGGCTCGACACGCCGGGCGGTGAGCCTGGCGGGGAGGAGCCCGATATGGCCGCAACACTTGAGGCTGTGCCGAGTACCAAGACCGTTGAAAAACTGACAGACACTTCCGAGGTCGATGCCGCCCGTGAGCTGGTGAGGATGGCCAAGGAACAGGGCCTGGCGCTGACCGGCCCTGATGGGCTGCTCAAGCAGTTGACCAAGACCGTCATCGAGACCGCGCTGGATGAGGAATTAACCGAGCATCTCGGTTATGAAAGGCACGATGCGGCGGCCAAGGACACTGCCAACTCGCGCAACGGCACCCGGTCAAAGACCGTGCTGACGGAGACGACCGGCCCGGTGCAGATCGATGTTCCGCGGGACCGGGAGGGCACGTTCGAACCGAAGATCGTCGCCAAGCGCCAGCGGCGGCTGACCGGGGTCGATGAGATGGTCCTCTCGCTCTACGCCAAGGGCCTGACGACCGGGGAGATCAGCGCCCATTTCGCCGAGATCTACGGCGCCTCGGTGTCCAAGGAGACGGTCTCGCGGATCACCGACCGGGTGCTTGAAGAGATGGCCGCGTGGCAGAACCGGCCGTTGGATGAGGTCTACGCGGCGATCTTCATCGACGCCATTGTCGTCAAGGTCCGGGACGGGCAGGTCGCCAACCGCCCTGTCTATGCCGCTATTGGTGTCACTCTGGCCGGGGAGAAGGACATCCTGGGCCTGTGGGCCGGCACTGGCGGGGAGGGCGCGAAGTTCTGGATGAGCGTGCTCACCGACATCAAGAACCGCGGCGTGAAGGACAGCTTTTTCCTGGTCTGCGACGGGCTCAAGGGCCTGCCCGAGGTCGTGGCGAACGTGTGGCCGCTGACGACCGTCCAGACGTGCATCATCCACTTGATCCGCAACACCTTCCGGCTGGCCTCGAAGCAGGACTGGGATGCGCTCAAACGGGATGTGAAGCCGATCTACACAGCCGTGAACGCCACGGCGGCCCGGGCAGCGTTCGAGGAGCTGACGGAGCGCTGGGGCAGGAAATACGGGGCGATCGTGCGGCTCTGGGAAAATGCTTGGGAGGAGTTCATCCCCTTCCTGGACTACGACGTGGAAATCCGGCGCGTGATCTGCTCGACCAACGCGATCGAATCGTTGAACGCCAGGTACCGGCGCGCCGTCAAGGCCCGGGGTCATTTCCCGACCGAGCAGGCTGCGCTAAAGTGCCTGTATCTGGTCACCCGATCCCTCGATCCGACCGGTGCCGGCAGGACCCGATGGACAATGCGCTGGAAGCCCGCTTTGAACGCCTTCGCCATCACTTTCAGCGACCGATTCCCGGCAGCTGAAAACTACTAAAACAAACCGCCGGATACACCGTTTATGAGATAGTCCC
>NZ_AUPJ01000205.1 GCF_000427315.1 Arthrobacter sp. TB 26 | reverse complement strand
CGGCGGCGGAGGGCCGGAGCCGGCGGTCCTCCTGAAGTCCGGATTCCAGCGCTGCGGCCAGCGCCGGCGGAACCCCGGGAACCAGCAGCGGCAGCGGCGGACGCTGAGCCCCGGGCTCAGGAGGGTGACCGGTGAGGCAGAACCAGCCCACGGCAGCGAGTGAATAGACATCGCGTTCCGGTTGCAGACCGGCGCGGACGGCGTCCACCGGAGCCGGATCGCGGAAGCCCTCGGTCCCGGCCCGGGACACCGCCCTGGCGTCAGCCACCATGCGTGCCACGCCCAAATCGGCCAGCAGCGGTTTGCCGTGCGCCGTGAACAGGACATTGCCGGGTGAGACGTCGCCGTGCGTGAAGCCACGACCATGCAGGTACGCGAGGGCGTGCGAGATCGGAGTCAGGACGGTCACAGTCTCGCCCGGTCCCAGCTTCCCCCGGCTGGCCACGAGCTGCCCCAGCGAGCCGCCAGCCGCGTAATCCATGGTCAGGCCCAGGTTTCCCCCGGCTGACCCGCCCAGCCGAACGACGTCGTGCGCCCTCACCAGGTGCTCATGGTCCAGGACAGAGAGTATCCGGGTCTCTCGCCGGGCTGCGTCCTCCGCGTCATCCCGGTCGGGGCTCTCGCCGGCGGTGAAGCATTTCAGCGCATACTCGTGCCCGGTCGATTGTGCGGTCACCAGCCACACCGTGGCGCTGCCGCCGCTCCCCAGGCAGCGGCCGACGTCGTATCCGGGAACCTCCGGCGCCGAACCGCCGGACGGTGCGTAATCTTCCATAGCCAAGGAATAGCGGATCCCGCAGAATCCCGCAGAAGTTATCCACAGGCGGTGAGAGCTTCGCCACAGAATCGGTTGCTGCGACAGCCGGGGTCTAAGCTGGATGCCATGACTCTTGAGTTCTCCCAGCTGGGTCTCGCCCCGGAATTCGTCGAATATACGCGCGGCTGGGACATCCAGCGCGAACTCCATGAAAGGGTCGTCGCCGGCACTGCCCCCAGCACGGTCCTGCTGCTCGAACACGCCGCCGTGTACACGGCCGGCAAACGCACCGAGGACCACGAACGCCCCTTTGACGGCACTCCCGTGGTTCCCGTGGACCGCGGCGGCAAACTCACCTGGCACGGTCCGGGACAGCTCATTGGCTACCCCGTCATCAAGCTGAGGAACAAGGCCGGCATCCGCGACTACGTGGAGCGGCTCGAAGCTGTGATCATCGCCGTCCTGGCCGACTACGGCATTGCAGCGGTCCGGATCAAGGGCCGCGCCGGCGTCTGGATCGACCAGGACGCGAACGGTCCGGCGCGGAAGATCGCCGCGATCGGCATCCGCGTCCACGAGGGCGTCACCATGCACGGCTTTGCGATCAACTGCAACAACGACCTCGCCCCCTACGCCCAGATCATCGCCTGCGGGATTACCGACGCCGGCGTTACCACCATCTCGCAGGAGACGGGCCGGGACGTCACCCCCACCGACCTCGTTTCGCGGATCATCGAAGAACTGCGCAACAATGAAGAAGCGCTAGTTGCAACCCACGAAGGAGCTCTACTGTGACCCTGGCACCAGAAGGCCGGAAAATGCTGCGGATCGAGCAGCGCAATGCGGCCACCCCGGTGGAACGCAAGCCGGATTGGATCAAGGCCAAGGTCCAGATGGGTCCCGAGTTCGTGCAGCTCAAGAAGCTCGTCAAGAAGGAAGGCCTCCACACGGTGTGTGAAGAGGCCGGCTGCCCCAACATCTTCGAATGCTGGGAAGACAAGGAAGCCACGTTCCTGATCGGCGGCTCCGAGTGCACCCGGCGCTGCGACTTCTGCCAGATCGACACCGGCAAGCCTTCCCCCGTGGACGTTTTCGAACCCACCAAGGTGGCCCGCTCCGTCCAGGCGATGCAGCTGCGTTACGCCACTGTCACCGGCGTGGCCCGCGACGACCTCGCGGACGAGGGCGTCTGGCTTTACGCCGAAACGGTCCGCAAGATCCACGAACTCAACCCGGGCACCGGCGTCGAACTCCTGATCCCGGACTTCTCCGGCAAGCCCGAGCACATCGAAGCGATCTGCGACTCCAAGCCCGAGGTGTTCGCCCACAACGTCGAGACGGTGCCGCGGATTTTCAAGCGCATCCGTCCCGCATTCCGATACGAGCGGTCGCTGGATGTCATCACCCAGGGCCGCAAGCTCGGCATGGTCACCAAGTCCAACCTGATCCTGGGCATGGGCGAGACCCGCGAGGAAATCTCCGAAGCGCTGCGCGACCTGCACGAGGCCGGCTGCGACCTGATCACCATCACCCAGTACCTGCGCCCGTCCGAGCGGCACCTCCCGGTTGACCGGTGGGTCAAACCACAGGAGTTCGTGGACCTGCAGCAGGAAGCCGACGCGATCGGCTTCCTGGGCGTCATGAGCGGACCGCTGGTGCGTTCGTCCTACCGCGCCGGCCGCCTCTGGGCCACCGCGATGCGCAAGAAGGGTTGGGAAATCCCGGCCCAGCTCGCCCACATCGAAAGCTCTGGCAGCACCCGCCAGGAAGCCAGCTCGCTGCTCGCGGCGCACTCCTGAATCCAGTTGTAACGATCACGGCGAAGGGCCGGCACCGGAGTAATCCGGCGTCCGGCCCTTCGCGGTCCATCACGTAGAATTAAGGCACTATGGCGAATTCCCCTGATTCCAGCAACTCCACTCCGGCTTCTGATGCTCCGAAGCGCGGCCTTTTTTCGCGTAAGCCCAAGGCGGCCAAGGTCAAGAAGCCGAGCCGCCTGAAGCAGATCGGCGAGGTCTTCCAGATGACCCGCCAGCACGATCCGATGGTCCCGTGGCTTATGCTGCTGGCGTTCCTCGGCGTCGTGGCTGTCAGCTTCGTCATTGGATTCCTGCTGGACAACTGGATCACCGGCCTGATCATCGGCATCCCGCTGGGCGTCCTCGCGGCAACCCTGATCCTGTCCCGGCGCGCCGAGCGGGCCGCGTTCGCCCGGATTGAAAACCAGCCCGGCGCCTCGGGTGCTGCACTGGGCACGCTCAAGCGCGGCTGGATCGTCGAAGAACAGCCCGTCGCGGTCAACCCCCGCACCCAGGACGCCGTCTTCCGCGCCATCGGCCGTCCCGGCGTCGTGCTCGTCAGCGAGGGTCCCAGCACCCGGGTCAAGCCGCTGCTCGACGCTGAACGCAAGCGGCTCGCCCGCATCCTGCCCAACGTCACCATCCACGTGATTGAAAGCGGCCGTGGCGAGGGGCAGGTTCCGATCAGCCAGGTCGCCAAGAAGATGACCAAGATGAAGAACGAACTGACCAAGCTTGAAGTCAGCACGGTCTCCAAGCGCATCTCGTCGCTCGGCAGCCGCCTGCCCATCCCCAAGGGCATCGATCCTTACAAGGCCCGCCCGGACCGCAAGGCAGCCCGCGGACGCTAGGCCTCCCGCCAGAGAACAGGTTCGCCCCGGTAACCGCCTTCCAGGCCGGCAGCCGGGGCGTTTCCTTTTACCCGCGACATTCCCACACCCCCTGCGTCCCCCTGGACAGAACCTGGAGCTCCGCCATGAAACTGCCGTCCGCCTCTGCCGTGATCCGGATCTTCCGGGCCCTGGCCATCGCCGAGGCCTTCAGCTGGGCCGCGCTCCTGGTGGGCATGTTCCTCAAGTGGGTCACCCGGACCACGGAGCTCGGCGTCGAGATCGCGGGACCGATCCACGGGGCGTTCTTCATCGGCTACGGGATCTCGTCACTGAGCTTGTGGGGCATGCAGCGCTGGCCTTTCCGGGTGGCCCTGTTCGCCGGGCTCTCCGCGGTGTTCCCGTTCGCCACGGTCGGTTTTGAGCGCTGGGCGGGCCGCCGCGGCTACCTGACGGTCCGGGCCGGGCAGGCTGCTTCGACGCCGGCACCCGAGACGGCCGGTGAGACGGCCCGGGTCTAGCCGCTAAGGGATAGCCGCCAGACCTAGCCTGCGCGCGGGGGCCTGCAGAACGTCACGCTGGCCCGTGGCGGCATACCGCCGCGAGCAGCAGCAGCCCGGAAAATCGCGTATGTCCATCTGACGCAAATGGCCGCCATGCGGGGTGGGTTAGCGGCCATTCGTGGCGAACCGCCGGTGGCATGGCGGCCATTCGTGGCGAATCGCCAAGGAAGTCGGGGCAACGTGGCACCCCGCCGCGGCGTGCTGCGGAAGCTACATCCGGAGCAGGACGGTGTTCATGGCCTTGTCGTGGAGTCCGCGGTGGTCCGGGTCAAAGATAACGGCGGGGATCACCAGGCACAGCAGGAGGCTGCGGACCAGCGCCGGCAGCGGGCCGGCCGGGCCGCCGCCGAGCCGGATCACGTGGATCCCCACGATGCGGTGGCCGATGCTGTAGCCGAGGGTGCCGACCAGCAGCGCCTGCTCGATGGCGAAAACGCCGAGGGTTGCCCAGGGGTCTCCGGCGAATGCGTAATTGCTGATCAGCAGCGCAATGCCCCAGTCGATGCAGATGGCGACGATGCGCCGGCCGGCCCGGGCAATGGATCCCGGTCCGGACTCGGGCAGGCCCAGCCGCTCCCCCGGGTACTTCGAAATGCCGGAGGTGTCCGGCCCGCTGAGCCATGAGCCTATGTCTTTGCGATCAACCACCCTCCAAGACTATCGGCAATCGACGCCCGCCCGGCGCTGTTCAGAGTGTGGACACGTGGCGGCCATACTCTGGTCACGGATAGGCCACGTTGTGGACAGCGACTACCGTTTACCTGTCAGGGCATTCTGTAACCTGCCGGAAACAAAGCGGACACCATCGGGAAATCCCTTGTCCTTAGGGTGGTAACAGTTGCTAGCGGCATAGGAGCGGGGCAGACCTTTGTGTTTCCCCGCTGTCGGATTGCGCTGGACCACACGGCCTGACGGCCAGATCTTTCACATGCATAAGGAGCATAGATGTTCAAGACTGCGGACGAAGTCCTCAAGTTCATCAAAGACGAAGACATCAAATTCGTTGATATCCGCTTCACCGACCTCCCGGGCGTTCAGCAGCACTTCAACGTCCCCGCGAAGAGCGTTGACGCGGACTTCTTCGTCAACGGCCAGCTTTTCGACGGATCGTCGATCCGCGGCTTCCAGGGCATCGCCGAGTCTGACATGCAGCTCATCCCGGACGTCACGACGGCGTTCGTTGACACCTTCCGCCTCGAGAAGACCCTCGCGCTGAACTTCTCGATCGTGAACCCGCGCACCGGTGACCCGTACCACCGCGATCCCCGCGGCGTGGCCGAGAAGGCCGAGGCCTACCTGGCGTCCACCGGCATCGCCGACACCGCGTTCTTTGCCCCCGAGGCCGAGTTCTTCGTCTTCGACAACGTCCAGTACCAGTCCTCCCCGCAGGGCAGCTTCTACAAGATCGACTCCGAGGAAGCACACTGGAACACCGGCCGCGAAGAAGAGGGCGGAAACCTCGGCTACAAGACCCCGGTCAAGGGCGGCTACTTCCCGGTCTCCCCCACCGACAAGCAGGCCGACCTCCGCGACGCCATGTGCATTGCCCTGGACGAGGCTGGCCTTGAGGTCGAGCGCAGCCACCACGAGGTCGGTTCCGCCGGCCAGGCTGAGATCAACTACAAGTTCACGACCCTGACCCACGCGGCTGATGACCTGCAGAAGTTCAAGTACGTCATCAAGAACACCGCCGATGCCTGGGGCAAGTCGGTCACCTTCATGCCGAAGCCGGTCTTCGGCGACAACGGCTCGGGCATGCACTGCCACCAGTCGCTGTGGACCAATGGCGAACCGCTGTTCTACGACGAAAAGGGCTACGCGGGTCTTTCCGACATGGCCCGCTGGTACATCGGCGGTCTGCTGAAGCACTCCTCCGCCGTCCTGGCCTTCACCAACCCGACGGTCAACTCCTACCGCCGACTGGTCAAGGGCTTCGAAGCTCCGGTCAACATGGTCTACTCGCAGGGCAACCGCTCCGCCGGTATCCGTATCCCGATCACAGGCTCCAACCCGAAGGCCAAGCGCATCGAGTTCCGCGCTCCGGACCCCTCCTCCAACCCGTACCTGGCCTTCGCGGCCCAGCTGATGGCCGGCATTGACGGCATCCGCAACCGCATCGAACCGCCGGCTCCGATCGACAAGGATCTCTACGAGCTCCCCGCCGAGGAAGCCAAGGACATCCCCAAGGCTCCCGGCACGCTCGAAGAGGCCCTGGATGCCCTGGCCGAGGACAACGAGTTCCTCCAGGCCGGCGGCGTCTTCACCCAGGACCTGATCGACACCTGGATCGAGTACAAGTACGAGAACGAGATCCGTCCGCTCTCGCTGCGCCCGAACCCGTACGAGTTCGAGCTGTACTACGGCGTCTAGCTAGAATCCGCGGCTAAACGGGGTTTAGTCCGCAAGGAGTCCGCACGAGCGGCCAACACTTCGGTGACGGCGGCACGTGCGGACTCTTCTTTGTCTGGGAACATGTGCCCGTAGGTGTCCAGAGTCGTCTTCGCTGATGCGTGCCTCAGGCACCGTTGTACGACTTTCACGTCAAGCCCCGACGCGATCAAGAGCGACGCGAAGTAGTGTCGCAGGTCGTGGTAGCGGAATCCCTCCGGCAGTCCCTCCACTGTGGCCCTGGCATCCCGGAAATAGCGTTCCAGCGTGTAGGGTGCCATCGCCCGGCCCCACGCCGATGTGACGATGGTTTCAGACCCGAAGTGAGCCGGCATCTTATTCAGCTCTAATGCGAGATCCCGAGAAATGGGGATCGGCGTACGAGACACTTCCGTCTTCAGTGGCAGGTCCGGATACTGGACCGCGGGCGACACGACGCCCCGCATGAAGTCCACGTCCTCCACCCGTAGCGCCACCGCCTCCGCCACCCTGAGGCCCGCGAATGCCGCAAGCAGGATTGCCCCGCGCATGGTCTCGGGCATCGCGTCATGCAAGGCCCACACCTGTTCAGTCGTCGCAACATAAGGCCGCTGCTTCCCCCCACCCGGTGACGTGCGGCGACTGGTCGGAGACTTCGGCACTAAACCATCGTGGACGGCGTCGGAGTAGAGCTGACCCAGACGACCGTGGAGAGCGTAGACGGTCGAATCAGCCAGGCCCGACTCCTTTAGCTGAACCGTCCACGCCTTGACTTCCGAAGGCCGCACAGACGACAGCACCCGGTCCCCGAAGGCCTCCTTGATGTGCTTGATGTGGACCCGCGCCTGACGGACTGTGGACGGCCTGTTTTGGGCGTAGCCCGTCAGCCAGGAATCGGCCCACTCCCCCACGGTCAACTTCGCTGACTTCGGATCCACATATGTGCCGGTGACAACCGACGCCGTAACCTCATCCTGCCAGCGTTGCGCATCGATCTTACGGGCGAAGTGCCGGGCATGTTCCTTCCCCGCGTCGTCGCGGTACCGGGCCCGCCAGCGTCCGTCAGGCCTCTTCTGAATGCTCGCCATTGTCGCCCCCCTCATCCTCGCCCGTGTCACGCTGCCAGGCTTGGATTGCCCCTTCAACCAAGTCCACGGTGCTGCGGCTGAGGATCAAGTCAGCGTTGGATAGGGTCTTGACCATAGTTTCGCTTACCCTCTCCAGGCCGCCGGCAGCTTCGACCTCTTCCTTCAACATCTTGGCTGCCACTCCTACGAAGAGGCGCTCGTCTTCAAGCTCACGCACGACGTTGCGGAGCTTAGTGACAGAGTCCGAGTAGTCCTCAATCAAGAACCGGAGCCGCTGCCAGGAGTCGATTACTCCCTTAGGGTCTAGTAAATCCTGGAGCTTGCGGCCGAATAAGGCAGCCAACGAAATGGCCTCGTCAAGACGGACGGCCCGCGCACCCTCTTCAGTCCGGGATACGGCCACTTGGCTGTACTTCGGCCACCCTATCTCCTGCATCCTGCGCGCCAGTTCCGACTGGGACCATCCCATGGCTTCCCGGAAACGGCGCTGGTTTGCGCCAAACAGCGCGACCGGTTCATCTGCTCGTGATTCATCCATGTAGAGATGGTCCCACAGGGTTGTTGTGTTCGCAACAAATGTCAACTATAGTCGTTCTTGTTGGGGCTCCCAAACAACTATGTATAGGAGGATCGATGGAAACCGTAAACGCCATGAAGCTGCACACGATGGATGAGGTAGCGGAGATGCTGCGGAAGTCGCCGGCGCAGTTGCGCTGGATGCGTCACAACGGAACGGGACCGAAGTCCGCCAAGCTCGGCGGTCGCGTCATGTACCGAGAACAGGACGTTATCGACTGGGTAAACGCTGCGTTTGAGGTTGAGGCCTCCTAATGAGCGCCGTCTACACAGAGGAAGACCTCGCCGCCGCATGGGAGTCCGGCTATTGGCGCGGCACCAGCCATGAGGGGCCGCTGAATGATGCGGCAGTCAACGTAAAGAACCCATATCGGGTCAAGGGCGCTACGCCCGCTAAGACGTGCAAGGTAGCGCTGAAGACAGAAAAAGACCGTGACACTCTCGCCAAAGAATCCGTCACGGCCTCAGAACCAACCCCCATCAAGGAGTAGATCCATGAACCACTCTATCAAGTACCCGGCCACCGTGCGAGAGCTCGGAGAAATGGCTGAAGCGCGCGGCATCACTGCCACGGAAATGCTGGACATTCTCGGCCCCATCCCGACGCCGCCGGCCAACAGCCCGCACTCCTGAGCCCCCGAAACGCGAAAGGCAAAGTCATGGGATCACAGCATGTCAGCGTCCCGCGCCAGGCAGTCCGGACCCGTGCGGCCTACTCCTACCCGGCAATCATGTCGATAGCTACGTGGGAGCACTGGCTGATCCGTCGCCATCTCCTAGAAACCGAAACGCCGGGCAGATTTGGCTACTTCAACGACATGGAGGGCGCCGCTTGAACGCGACAGTAGAGCAATGGGAACTCCTCGAAATTGCCAAGCATGAAGCCGAGCTAGCCGGAATCCCCGCCGGCCCTTTCACACTGGCCGACTGCCACGGTGTCTTCCGCAAATGGCTCGGAGCGGACTACGACACAGACGCGTTGGACGCCGTCCTAGCCGCCGCGGCAGTTGAACGCCTGGACGGGGATCCCGTTTGGCTCTTGGTCATCTCCGGTTCGGGAAACGCCAAAACAGAGACAGTCGTACCGCTCGCCGGCATCGGCGCGCACATGGTTTCCACCATCGCATCCGAAGGCGCCCTACTGTCGGCAACCTCGAAGAGGGAGCAGGCAGCAGACGCCACCGGCGGACTCCTGCGGAAGATCGGTGACCGCGGAATCCTGATCATCAAGGACGTTACGAGCATCCTCTCAATGTCCGGTGACCAGCGCGCCAGTGTCCTAGGCGCGCTCCGGGAAGTCTACGACGGATCATGGGCCCGCAACGTCGGCACAGACGGCGGACAAACGCTCGAATGGGAAGGGCGGCTAGTTGTCATCGGGGCAGTTACGACCGCGTGGGACAAGGCGCACTCGGTTATCTCAGCGATGGGTGACCGGTTTGTCCTAGTCCGTATGGACTCGACCAAGGGCAGGCAGGCCGCGGGACGCCAGGCCATCGGGAACACCGGCAGCGAAGTCCTCATGCGGTCCCAACTCGCAGGGGCAGCAACTCGGATCCTTGCCGGGTTGAACCTCGATCAGGTGAGGGTCACTGCAGCCGAAACGGACATGCTCTTGGCAGCGGCGGACATTGTGACGATGGCCCGGACCGCAGTCGAGCGCGACTACCGCGGCGACGTAGTGGACGCGCACGCCCCGGAAATGCCTACACGGTTTGCCAAGCAGCTTACGCAGATTGTCCGGGGATCCATGGCGCTGGGAATGGACCGTGGCCACGCACTTAGGTTGGCCATCCGGTGCGCCCGCGACTCCATGCCACCGCTGCGCCTGAAGATCATTGACGACGTCGCGGCGAACCCGAACACGCCTACAAAGGATGTTCGCAAACGCATAGGGCTACCGAGGGCGACTGTGGACCGCGAATTGCAGGCGCTCAACATGCTCGGAGTCCTGCAAGTCGATGAGGTCGACGGCATAAACCCGGTCAATCTCAGGGAAACGACGGTATGGCACTACACGCTAGCCGGTCACATCGATCCGGACGCCCTGAAATACGAAAACACGGTGCCAGAAATTGCAGTACCCACCCTACCCCTAGTAAAGGGCAGCGGAACCCTAGGGGCACCTACTGCAGAATCTGGCACCGTGACGGCCCCGGCGCTGTGCTTCACCTGCGGAGACGCCTTAGGCGATCACGAGCACGGACACCACCAGGAGTGCGCCGCGTGAAACTCACCCGCCAGGACCTCATGGACCTATGCGAAATCTACAAGGCCAAAGCCCTTGAAGAGCACGCACAGTTCCGGAAGTGGCGAGACAGAGCTCTAGCCGCAGAAAAGCTCTTAGCCATCTACGAACCCACCGAAAGCGAGAAATAGAAGACATGGCAAACCCCGGAGCATTCAGAAACCCCAACGACGAAGCATGGATCGGACGGAAGTTCGCCGAGATGGAACGCGAGTTGCGGGAACTCAAGGCCGCAAACCCGTTTGGCCCCATGCGCATCAAACCGAAAATGGGCGGCATTGACGTTGACGGCTTCATTAACTCCCTCCGGCCTGACGGGACAGTCGGCGTGTCCATGGACGACGACGGAATCTTCATCGTCTACGGCCCGGATGGCACAACACCAGTCGCACGCTTCGGTCCCCTCGAATCCGCGCCCGGTGAATACGGCGTCGAAGTACTCGTCGGCGCAACGTGGGTACAGCTCGGCAACCAGTCCGCAGTCTGGGAAGGCATCGCGGGACGCCCCGGCATCACAGGCGGCGCCACAATCCCCGGCAGCTTCATCACCGGCACAGTCCCCGCCGCCACTGAGGCAACCCACGCCGCACAGGCTGACGGCTCCGAATACGGCTGGACCAACAACGTCGCCGGCACAAGCTTTTACGCCCTGTGGGTGGGTAACGACGGCGGCTTCCACCTAGGCCGCAACGTGAGTTCCATCAAGTACAAAGAGAACGTCACAGACGCAGCAGTAGCCCCCGCCGCGGTCCTCAACCTTCGCCCCGTCCGATACGACCGCAAGCCCAGCGGCGCCGATGGAGAGTTCCCCGGCGCGAAAAACGAGTTCGGACTCATCGCGGAAGAAGTCGCCCAGCATCTCCCCGAAATCGTCACCAAGTTTGAAGGCGAGATTGACGGCGTCCGCTACGACCTCCTGGCCGTGGCACTCCTGGAAGTTGTCAGGGATCAAGAGAACCGGCTCAGGGCACTCGAAGGCCGCGAACCACTCAGCACAACGGGAACCGGGGCGACAGCATGACCACCACACATCGGCCATTCATCAAGCCCCGCTTTTGGACTTGGAGAGACTACGCCAGGAACGCAACCCCCGGCGTCGGACTCTTCACCGGAAGCCAGATACAAGCACACCTAACACCGACCGAAGCCCGCAATCTTGCAGACAAACTGCACGACATGGCCGATACTCTCGACGCTCGACAGGAGCCCACCGAATGACCGAGACATGCAACACCGCGCACTACAAGGACCGCAATGTGGAACCTGCCAGCCTGCAAGCGTGCCGAGAATGCCCCTTCCGCAAGGTCAACCGCGGGCGGGAACACCCGGACCGCGAGCCCTACACGGACCCCTGGCTGACGCGCATCTGGCGCCGCGTCTCCCAGGAGGGCGGCACGTTTTCCTGCCACATGTTCGATGGTGGCGTCGTCCACTACTCCGACGAGATCAAGGCCGCCGGCTACAAAAAACCAGCAGACATTGGCGGAATGAAGGAATGCGCGGGGATGGTGGCAATGGTGAAGCGAGAACTCGATCTGATCATGACCAGCCCAACCTTCGAGCAGTACCAAGCATCCCGGCCAGCCGGACTAACCCAACCGGCGATCAGCTACTTCCTCGCCAGAATCCGAGGAGAAGTTGGACCGGCGTTGCGCACGTCCGACTACACCGACATGGCGGAAATCCTGGACATGCACGACGTCGTAGACACCAACGGGATGGACTGGAAATACGACGCGGCATTTCTGAACAGCCTCAGCAGCCTTGTGACGACGCTGCTCCCCACACAGCGGGAATGTGACTGCATTGTCTGCGCCCAACACCACACGGTGCACCAGATGCAGCCCATTCACACCGCTGAAGGCCTGGATGTTCAAGTGGACGCGGAACTGCACCCCCTGCTTGTGACCCTTGCCAGCGCCGGAATCCGAACCACTGCCTCATGCATCGACATCCACGAAGCGGTGACGCAGCTCGCCCCAAGCTGGATCGGTCCCATGATGAACTATGACACCCCCGGCGGCGAGAAATACCAGCAGGCACTCCGCCGGAAAGCTGCATTCATCGAGCTCCGGAACGACACGGAACCCGAAAAGCTCTTCCTGGCAGCAGCCGAAAAACTCCCCGGCGCGGATGTGGCTCACAAGACGTCGAGCTCCCGCGTCGTATTCCTCCGCGAGCACATCGCAACGCTGACCGCCTTTGCGGTCCTGGCCGCGCAACACCTGGCGCCGAAGCCTGCACTCCCCCAGACAAACATCCCGGCACTGCTGGAAACGGTGGACGAATGAGCACCGCCGACCGTACCTTCCGTCCCGCCGCTCCTGCTGACTTCCCGGCAGTGGCAAGTCTCCTAAATCTTGCCTACGCCACGGTAGGAGTAAACCCCGGAGAGACCGCCAACACGGTGAAGGAACGTTACGAAAATGCCCTAGTGCTCGTCTTGGAAGTCCGCGGGATCCTAGCCGGCACGCTCACGATTGCACGGTCTGGCAGCTGTTACGGACGTCTCGCCCGGCCCGGTCAGATGGAAGTCTCCCGGCTAGCAGTCGCCCGCGCCCACCAGGGCCGGGGGGTCGGTAAAGCAATGCTCACGGGGACCGCCGAACTATGCCGCCGGGAAGGCGTCCAAGCCCTTGTAGGGGCAACCCTGGAGAGAATGACCACCGCCCACCAGCTCTACGAATCCATCGGTGCAAAGCGCGGCGTCATCCCCGGTATCAAAGCCCGCGGTTACACCCTCGACCTCACCCACGAAACGGAGAACTGAATGTTCACGTCCAGACCAGAACACTACGACAAAAACCTCATGCAAGCTCCCTCTGTGCACGCGGCACTCGCCACCCTGACTTCACCAGACGGCGCCCAGATTCCCGCCGTCGCAATCTTCAAGTCCAAGCAGGTCGCATGCGTCCTTCCCCTCGCTGACGGGCTGCGGCTAGCCAACGAACTTGCGGACTCAATCGCAGCCCACAACCGGACCCCAAACCAAAAGGACACATCATGCTGAACGCAAACCTCACCCACATTGTCATTGCCTCACTCAAGGCGGCAGGCATCAAACCACCCGAGCTCACCCCCATCCGGCCATTCCCCAAGGCCCGCGCCAGCGTAGAAGATCTGACTGAGCTCCTGCTCACCAGCGACCACGAAGACCCCTACGAAGACCCCAAGGTCATTGCAGTCGCTTCACAGCTCTACATTCAGTCACTGGACCGGCTCGACCAGGGGCACCACCAGCGCGAGCTGGAGCGCCAAGCCGCAGACCTCCACGACCACACGGACGCCATGCTCGAACAGATCCAAGACGCGTTCAACAAAACAGCCAAGCGCCTGACTGAGTACGCCGAACCCATCAAGCGCGTGGAAGACCCCGCAACCATCGACCCCCACACCGGCAACCACGCCACCGCCATGGCAGCAACCAACACAATCCAAGAGCTCAAGACCCTTGAGAAGATCATCAAGGCATGGCGTGACCTATGGGCCGCGCTCGGCAACAACTCCTGCGGAGTCGAACGCGGCAAGCCCTACACGTTCATGAACCCCAACGCGGAACAGTGGGAAGAACTCCGAAGCAACCCGACCATCTGGGAAGCAGTCCGCAACGGCGTGCCCCTGACCCTCGCAGACAGCCCCACACAAGTCAGCGAACGCTTCCAAGCCATGATCAATAACGAACAGGCAGCACTCGCCGCCCGAGCGGAAGCCAAGCGCCCCAACTACCTGCCAGAAGGCGGCTACACGCAGCTCGTCAAGGGCTAACACCAGGCGAGC
>NZ_AUPJ01000204.1 GCF_000427315.1 Arthrobacter sp. TB 26 | reverse complement strand
CGACCCCCACCCGGGGCACCCCCCTCGCCCCTTTCCCTTGCCCCTCTGGGTGTAGGCGATTTCTCTGGGACTATCTCATAAACGGTGTATCCGGCGGTTTGTTTTAGTAGTTTTCAGCTGCCGGGAATCGGTCGCTGAAAGTGATGGCGAAGGCGTTCAAAGCGGGCTTCCAGCGCATTGTCCATCGGGTCCTGCCGGCACCGGTCGGATCGAGGGATCGGGTGACCAGATACAGGCACTTTAGCGCAGCCTGCTCGGTCGGGAAATGACCCCGGGCCTTGACGGCGCGCCGGTACCTGGCGTTCAACGATTCGATCGCGTTGGTCGAGCAGATCACGCGCCGGATTTCCACGTCGTAGTCCAGGAAGGGGATGAACTCCTCCCAAGCATTTTCCCAGAGCCGCACGATCGCCCCGTATTTCCTGCCCCAGCGCTCCGTCAGCTCCTCGAACGCTGCCCGGGCCGCCGTGGCGTTCACGGCTGTGTAGATCGGCTTCACATCCCGTTTGAGCGCATCCCAGTCCTGCTTCGAGGCCAGCCGGAAGGTGTTGCGGATCAAGTGGATGATGCACGTCTGGACGGTCGTCAGCGGCCACACGTTCGCCACGACCTCGGGCAGGCCCTTGAGCCCGTCGCAGACCAGGAAAAAGCTGTCCTTCACGCCGCGGTTCTTGATGTCGGTGAGCACGCTCATCCAGAACTTCGCGCCCTCCCCGCCAGTGCCGGCCCACAGGCCCAGGATGTCCTTCTCCCCGGCCAGAGTGACACCAATAGCGGCATAGACAGGGCGGTTGGCGACCTGCCCGTCCCGGACCTTGACGACAATGGCGTCGATGAAGATCGCCGCGTAGACCTCATCCAACGGCCGGTTCTGCCACGCGGCCATCTCTTCAAGCACCCGGTCGGTGATCCGCGAGACCGTCTCCTTGGACACCGAGGCGCCGTAGATCTCGGCGAAATGGGCGCTGATCTCCCCGGTCGTCAGGCCCTTGGCGTAGAGCGAGAGGACCATCTCATCGACCCCGGTCAGCCGCCGCTGGCGCTTGGCGACGATCTTCGGTTCGAACGTGCCCTCCCGGTCCCGCGGAACATCGATCTGCACCGGGCCGGTCGTCTCCGTCAGCACGGTCTTTGACCGGGTGCCGTTGCGCGAGTTGGCAGTGTCCTTGGCCGCCGCATCGTGCCTTTCATAACCGAGATGCTCGGTTAATTCCTCATCCAGCGCGGTCTCGATGACGGTCTTGGTCAACTGCTTGAGCAGCCCATCAGGGCCGGTCAGCGCCAGGCCCTGTTCCTTGGCCATCCTCACCAGCTCACGGGCGGCATCGACCTCGGAAGTGTCTGTCAGTTTTTCAACGGTCTTGGTACTCGGCACAGCCTCAAGTGTTGCGGCCATATCGGGCTCCTCCCCGCCAGGCTCACCGCCCGGCGTGTCGAGCCGGATACACCGTTATTTACACAGTCCCA
>NZ_AUPJ01000203.1 GCF_000427315.1 Arthrobacter sp. TB 26 | reverse complement strand
GCTGCTCTTGTTGCAGCGCGCTCAGCCTGCCAGGACCGCTCAGCCTGCCAGGACCGCATGGCGTTCGGAGATCTCGGTCCGGACCGCCTCGAGCACCGCCTGCACCGCGGCCGAGCGCAGCGATTCCGGGCGTGCCACCGCCCAGATTGGAAGCTGCCGCTGGAAGTCGTCCGGCAGTACCGGCAGGNAGGAACGTGGGGTCGCCGACCGCCAGGAAGTTGGGCAGCAGGCCGATCCCGGCGCCCCGGCGCACCGCCTCCAACTGGGCAAAGATGCTGGTGGCCTGGAAGCTGGAGCGCGGTACGGGAAGCTGCGTGGAGCGGTGGCCTAGTTCGGCCACCTGCAGGGCCGACTCGACGTAGGAGACAAAACCGTGCTGCCGGACGTCGTCGAGCGTCATCGGCAAGCCGTGTTCCCGGGCGTACTGCGGGCTGGCATAGAGCCGGAGGAAATAGTTGGACAGGAAAATGGTCTGCGCGTTGCTGACGTCAAGATTGCCCACCACCACTTCGAGGTCCACGCCGGAGCGGTTCTGGCTGACCTTGCGCGTGGCGCTGAGCATTTCAACGTTGAGCAGCGGATGCTGACGCTGCAGCCGGACGAGCGCCGGCGCGACAAATTCGGCGCCGAAGCCGTCCGGGGTGCTGACCCGGACCAGGCCCGAGAGCACGTCCTCGGACTGTGCGATCCGGTTCGTGAGGGCACCGAGGGTACCCTCGATCGCCTCGGCGGCCGCCACGGCCTCGCCGCCCAGATCCGTCAGTTCCCAGCCGTGCGGGCTCCGCTCCAGGGTGCGCCCGCCCAGCTGTTTGTCCAGCGCCAGGATCCGGCGCGAGATGGTGGTGTGGGTGGTGCCGAGGGTTTCCGCCACGGCGTTGAAGCGGCCCAGCCGGGCCACAGTCAGCAGGATGAGCAGGTCGTCCGGGCTCGGAAGCCGCCTCACGTCCACCATGACTCCTTTGGATCCGGGTATGTGCATCCATGCACATGCCATCTGTAGTTTTTTGCCTTGATTGCACTGTAGCAGGGTGTGATGCTGGACACGGAACATCCGGCGCACGGCCGGGAGACGCACAGCAAGACGCAAAGCAAAGGAGCTTATGCCATGGCAGTAATCGCTTGGATCGGACTGGGGAACATGGGCGGGTCCATGTCGGTGAACCTCGCCAAGGCCGGCCACGACGTCCGCGGTTTCGACCTCAACACCGAGGCCGTTGCCGCCGCCGTCGCCGGGGGCGTCAAGCCCGCCGGAAGCATCGCCGAAGCGGTCGACGGCGCCGACGTCGTCTTCACCATGCTCCCCAAGGGCGAACACGCCCGCGCCGTGTACCTGGGCGAGGACGGCGTCCTGGCCCATGCGGACACCCGCACCCTGCTGGTGGATTCCTCCACCATCGACATCCCCTCGGCCCAGGCGCTGCACGACGCCGCTGCTGCCGCCGGGTTCCGCTTCGTGGACGCACCGGTCTCCGGCGGCATGAGCGGCGCGAAGGCCGCCACCCTGACCTTCATGATCGGCGGCGAGACGGGCGCGGTGGCCGAGGCCACCGAATACATCCGGCCGATGGCCGCAAACATCATCCCGACCGGCGGCGCCACCACCGGCCAGGCCGCGAAGATCTGCAACAACCTCATGCTCTTCATCAATCTGGCCTCCACCGCCGAGGGCGCTGTCCTGGCCGACCGGCTCGGACTGGACAAGCAGGTCTTCTGGGACATTGCCTCCGTCTCCTCCGGGGACAGCTGGGCGCTGCGCACCTGGTACCCGGTGGCCGGCGTCGTGCCCACCGCGGCGTCGAACAACGACTTCGCCCCCACCTTCACCACGGAGCTGGCCAACAAGGACATCGGACTCGCCATCAGCGCCGCGCGGGACACCGGAACCCCACTGGAAATCGGCGAGCACGTCCAGCAGCTCTTCCAGCGCCTCATCGACGCCGGCCAGTCCGGCACGGACTGCTCCGCCATCGTCAAACTTGTCGACGGCTCGTTCGAGTCCGCCAAGTAGCCCCCACACCTTTTAGAAAGAGACCCACCCCATGGAACGCATTCCGCACTTCATCAACGGCGCCCTGATTTCCGACGCCGAGCGCTACGGCCCCGTCTTCAACCCGGCCACAGGCGAGCAGGAAAAAGAGGTTGCCCTGGCCTCCGCCGACCGCGTCGAGGAGGCCATCCAGGCCGCCCGCGCCGCCCTGCCCGGCTGGCGCGCCACGAGCCTCGCCAAGCGCACCACCATCTTCTTCAAGGTCCGCGAACTGCTCTTGCAGCGCCGGCCCGAACTGGCCGCCCTGCTGACCAGCGAACACGGCAAGGTCCTCTCCGACGCCGAGGGCGAGATCACCCGCGGCCTGGAGAACATCGAATTCGCCACCGGGCTGTCCCACGCGCTCAAGGGTGAGCGCTCCGAACAGGTCGCCAGCGGCGTCGACGTCCACTCCGTGCGCCAGCCCGTCGGTGTGGTCGCCTGCATCACACCGTTCAACTTCCCGGCCATGGTGCCGCTGTGGATGATCGGCAGCGCCCTGGCCTGCGGCAACACCGTGCTGCTCAAGCCCAGCGAAAAGGATCCGTCCTCGGCCATCTTCATCGCGCAGGTCTTCGCCGAGGCCGGCCTGCCCGCCGGCGTCCTCAACGTCGTCCACGGCGACAAGGAAGCCGTCGACGTGCTCCTCGAACACCCGGACGTCAAGGCCATCAGCTTCGTCGGTTCGACGCCGATCGCCCAGTCCATCTACAAGCGCGCCGCCGACCACGGCAAGCGCGTGCAGGCCCTGGGCGGCGCCAAGAACCACATGGTGGTCCTGCCGGATGCGGACCTGTCCATGGCCGCCGACGCCGCCGTCTCCGCCGCCTACGGCTCCGCCGGCGAGCGCTGCATGGCCGTCAGCGTCCTGGTCGCCGTCGGGAACATCGCCGATGAACTCGTGGACGCGATCAAGACCCGGATGGCCACGCTCAAGATCGGCCCCGGCACCGACCCCGCCTCGCAGATGGGCCCGCTCATCACGGCCGAGCACCGCGACAAGGTGGCCTCCTATGTCGCCGGCGCGGCGGAGGAAGGCGCCACCGTGGTGGCGGACGGCCGGGAACAGACGTTCGACTCCAACGGCTTCTTCATCGGCGTCAGCCTGGTTGACCACGTCAAGCCCGGCATGAAGGTCTACGACGACGAGATCTTCGGCCCGGTCCTCTCCGTGGTCCGCGTCGAGACCTACGCCGACGCCGTCAAGCTCGTCAACGACAACGAGTTCGGCAACGGCGTGGCGATCTTCACCCGCGACGGCGGCGCCGCCCGGCAGTTCGAGTTCGACGTCGAGGCCGGCATGGTGGGCGTCAACGTGCCGATCCCGGTGCCGGTGGGGACTTTCTCCTTCGGCGGCTGGAAGAACTCGCTCTTCGGCGACACCCACATGTACGGCCCCGAGAGCATCCGCTTCTACACCCGCGGCAAGGTGGTCACCACCCGCTGGCCGGATCCGTCCACCTCGGTGATCGACCTCGGTTTCCCCCAGGTCGACTGACGCCCCCCCACAGAAACAACGCGGGGTCACCTACGGCCCATCCACGACCGGATTATGGGCCGTAGGTGACCCCGCGTTGGCTGGAGCCTTGGGATTAGAGTAGGCAGGCAGGGACAGCCAGGATCCGGGAGGCATTGTGACCACGCTCGTCAACCGCCCCAACACGGCATTGCTCATCGTCGACATGCAGCTTGGCGTCGTCGCGGACGCTTACCGCCGCGACGACGTCATCGCGACCATCGCCGCCCTCGTGGAGAAGGCGCGCGGCGCAGGCGTGGATATCGTCTGGGTGCAGCACAGCGGCGAGGAACTCCCGCGGGGCAGCGACGGCTGGCTGTTTGTGCCGGAGCTCGCGCGGCGCGATTCGGAGCCGCTCGTGCCGAAAGAGTACAGCGATGCGTTCGAGGCGACTGACTTGGAGTCCGTGCTGGCTGATCGCGGCATCGGCCACATCTTCCTGGCCGGGGCGCAGACCGACGAGTGCATCCGTTCGACACTCCACGGCGGGATCACCCGGGGCTACGATGTCACGCTGGTCGCGGACGCGCACACCACCGAGGACCTGAGCGAATTTGGCGCGCCGCCGCCGGAGCTGGTGGTCGCCCACACCAATTTGTATTGGCAGTACCACAGGGCCCCCGGGAGGACGGCAGGAACGGTCAACGCGGCCGACGTCGACTTCGCTAGCCCTTCATGATGTCCGCGCGCTGGGCCATGTAGTCCTCCATGGACAGCTCGCCCTCGCTGTACCGCTGGTCCAGTTCCGCGAGCTTGCGCGCCCGGAAGCCCTGCGGGGCCGACGGCGGCGCAGGCACCGCCGGGCCTGCCGGCTGCGGCGGGGTGGACTGCGGAGCCTTGAACTGCTGCGGGTCCTGCTGCTGGAACGGCGGGTTGCCGGGGTACCCCGGGCTGTCCTCGTAGGGGACAGGGGCCGGGTAGGACTGCCCGCCCGGGTACGGCTGGCCC
>NZ_AUPJ01000202.1 GCF_000427315.1 Arthrobacter sp. TB 26 | reverse complement strand
CTCCGGGGCGCCGAGCTGGCCGAATCCGCCGTAGTAGTCCCGCTGGGTGAAACCGTCACGCGGCTGCTTGCTCTGCTGGCCCGGGTAGTTTCCGGCACCGCCTCCGTGAGTGTCACCGGGGAATTGCCCGAACTGATCCGGCCCGCCGGTCATGCCCTGGTTCCGGCCGCGCACCGACTTCTTGTAATAGCGCATCGCCATCGGGATCAGGAATGACAAAACGATGATCGATAAGAACAGACTGTTCACGGTACCGGGCCTCTCAGGAAGTGTTCTTCCAGACTAACGCCCACACCCGCTCCGCAGTGCCCGGCGCCAGTGCCCGGGTGCCGCTCAGGAGCGCACGGGCTCCCCGGCGCCGGGAGGGCCTTCGCCCGAGCCCAGCGGCATCCCGGGACCGAACACCGGCCCCGGGAGGGGGCGCTTGGCCGTGACGCCATCGCCGGAGGAGCGGTGCCGGATCCGGCGGACGACCCACGGCACAAAGTACTCGCGCGCCCACACCAGATCCCCGGACCGGGCCT
>NZ_AUPJ01000201.1 GCF_000427315.1 Arthrobacter sp. TB 26 | reverse complement strand
AGGGGCTTGGGGGAGAGCGGCTCCAGGGTGTGCTCAACGTTGAGGGAATCCAGGACCATGGCCGCGATGGTGTGGTGGCCCAGCGGCGAGAAGTGCAGGCGGTCCGCATCCCACATTTGCGGATCATTCAGCTGCCGCAGGGACCACATGTCCGCAATGACGGCGTCGTGGCGGGCCGCGATGGTGCGGAGGTTCTCGTTGTAGATGGCCACTTTGCTGCGCACGCGCCCCAGCACGGACGAGCCGGTGTCCGGACCATTGAAGAGGACCACCGTGGCGCCGGCCAGGCTCAGGATCTGCACCACCGAGTCCAGCTTCTCGGCCAGGGCGTCCGGATCCCCGCCGGGGCGGATCAGGTCGTTTCCACCGGCGGACAATGTCACAAGATCCGGCCGGAGCGACAGGCAATGTGCCAGTTGCTGGTCCACGATCTGCTGCAGGAGCCGGCCCCGGACGGCCAGGTTGGCGTAGGCGAATCCCTCGTGCCCGCGGCTCAGCTCCTCGGCCACCCGGTCCGCCCAGCCCCGGTGTCCGCCCGGACTCGCCGGCTCCGGATCACCGATGCCCTCCGTGAAGGAGTCACCCATGGCCACGTAACGGGTCCAGGGGTGGGCAACGGCGTTATCCGGGGAGTTCTCGATGGCTTCGGTTTCACTCACCTTCATATGGTGCACTCTTCCTGCAGAGCTACGCCACCGTAAGTTGTTACTTCCGGGTAACTGTAAGAATGGAGCCATGACTCAAGCCGCTTCCTTCCCCGCCCCCGTTGTCCTATGGTCCAAGCCCGAGGAAGAGCGCGCCGGCAAGCCGCTCCTGGTCCTGCTGCACGGCTACGGCGCCAACGAACAGGACCTCCTGAGCCTGGCGGACCTGCTGCCCGACGAGTTCGTGGTGGCCTCGTTGCGTGCCCCGATGGTTTCTGGCCCCGGCTTCACGTGGTTCCCGCTGACGGCGTCGATCGAGTACTCCCTCGATGCGGTCAAGGACGCCGCGTCGTATGTGGAGGACTGGCTCGACTCGGTCCGGCCGAACCACCCGTCCGTGACGCTGTTGGGCTTCTCGATGGGGATGGCCCTGGCCACCACGTTGCTGCGGCGGCGCCCCGCAGACTATGCGGCCGTCGTCGGGCTGTCCGGCTTCGCGGTCGACGCCGGCGGGGACACGAGCTTCCGCGACGCGGAACTGGACGGAACCGTGCCGATGTTCTGGGGACGCGACCAGCAGGATCCCGTGATCACACCGGACAAGGTCGAGTTCACCATGGGCTGGGTGCGCAAGCACGTGAAGCTCACCAAGGTGCTCTACACCGGGATGTGGCACGGCATCAACCAGCAGGAAATCGGGCACGTCTCCGAGTTCCTCACCCACGGGGTGCTGAGCAAGTAACCGCACGACGCCGGGCGGCTTCCGCCCGGCGACCGGCGCCGGGGCTAGGCGCCGGCGGGAGTGCTGATCCGGACTGTCCGGCCATTCACGGTGACGGTGTCGCCGTGGTGGAGCTGGCGGCCGCGGCGCTCATCGATCTCACCGTTGACCTTGACGAGTCCGCCCTTGATCAGCTCCGCCGCCTCCACACCGTCCTCGACCAGGCTGGCCAGCTTCAGGAGCTGACCGAGCCGGATCATGTCGTCGCGGATGGGGATCTCTTCAATTTCCGGGTTGCTCATACAAGCAATGATGCCTGACGAAAGGTGGCAGCAATGACGCACACACCCAGGCTCCCGTCCCTCGCAGGGCTGCCCCTCGCAGTGGCCGCGGGGCTGCTGATGCCCGTGCAGGGCAGGATCAACGGCGCCCTCGGGGCGGCGCTCGCGGACGGGATCGCGGCCGCGGTGGTGAGTTTCACCACCGGGCTGGGGCTGATGATCGTGATTTCGCTCGCGCTGCCTAAGGGCCGGGGCGGGCTGGCGCGGATCCTGCCGGCCGTCCGGGAGCGCCGGTTCCCGCCCTACTACCTGCTGGCCGGCTGCATCGGCGGGTTCTTCGTCTTCGCGCAGTCCTTCACCATCGGCCTGCTGGGCGTCGCCCTGTTCACCGTCGCGACCGTGACCGGGCAGACCCTCAGCGGCCTGCTGGTGGACCGGTTGGGGATCGGACCGGCCGGCAGGAGATCCATTACCGGGATCCGGGTGATCGGCAGCATCCTGACCGTCGCCGCCGTCGCCTGGGCCGTCTCGCCGCGGTTCTCCGGCGCCGGAGCCGGGCCTGCGGAGCTGCTGGTCCCGGTGATCCTTCCCGTGCTGGCCGGCTTCCTGATGAGCTTCCAGCAGGCCATGAACGGCACCGCCGCGGTGCACTACGGCACCCCCATCGCGGCGACCCTGATGAACTTCATCGCCGGCGCGGTCCTGCTCTGGGCCGCCTGGCTGGTCAAGATCGCCGTCGCCGGGCCCGGCAACGCGCTGCCGGGGGAGTGGTGGTACTACCTTGGCGGGCCCCTAGGCTGCGTCTTTATCGGCGTCGGTGCCCTGCTGGTCCGCAGCCTGGGCGTGCTGGTGACCGGACTCGGCATGATCGCGGGCCAGCTGCTGGGCTCCCTGGGGCTCGACCTGGCGTTCCCCGGACCCGGCACCGTGGTCGAGCTGCCCACCGTGCTCGGGACCCTGCTGACCCTTGGAGCGATTGTGCTCGCGAGCCTG
>NZ_AUPJ01000200.1 GCF_000427315.1 Arthrobacter sp. TB 26 | reverse complement strand
GGCGGGCCAGCCGGTGGACGGAATGCCCTTCCGGCACTAGGCGACGACCTCGCCGGTGCGCTCATAGGTGGCGATCTTGCCGATCCGGCGGACGTGGCGCTCGTCGTTGCTGAAGGGTTCGGCCAGGAACGCCTCGATGATTTCCGTGGCCTCGTCGACGCTGTGCTGGCGGCCGCCGACGGCGACCACGTTGGCGTCGTTGTGATCGCGCGCAAGCTTCGCCGTGGACAGGTTCCAGGCCAGCGCTGCTCGGACGCCCTTGACCTTGTTGGCGGCAATCTGCTCGCCGTTGCCGGAGCCGCCCAGCACGATCCCGAGGGCGCTGGTGCCGGCCTCCTGGTCGGCCACGACCGCGAGCGCGGCATTGATGCAGAAGGAGGGGTAGTCATCCAGGGCGTCGTAGGCCTTGGGGCCGTGGTCGACTACCTCGTAGCCTTTGGCGCTGAGGTGGCTGACGAGGTGCGCGCTGAGTTCCATGCCTGCGTGGTCGGTGGCAATGTGCACGCGCGGGAGGTCAGAGGGGGTCACGGCGTATCCGTTCAGTTGGGCAGATCAGTGAAGTCACGTGGGCTGCGGGTGCGGTGTGGGGGCTGGTCCCAGCCTACTAGGGCACGGGGCGGCGGGCCTGTCCGGCTGCCGGCCGG
>NZ_AUPJ01000199.1 GCF_000427315.1 Arthrobacter sp. TB 26 | reverse complement strand
CGTCGACAATCCGCACGCGGTGCGCGACGTCGGCAGCCTGGATCACGGGCTGGTTGAGGGGACTGATCCGCCAGAGCCAGCCGACGTCGGTCTTGCCGACGGCGACAAGGCCGGGGACGGCATCCATCCGGCTCGCGGTCAGCTGGGCTGCGGTATCGGCGGCCCGCAGGACCACGAAGCCGACGCCGAGCTGCTCGAGCTCTTCGCGGGGATCGACGCCCTGGCCGGCCACGATGGTGGCCACGACGTTGCGGACGGAAGCCACTACGGCGTCGTCGTCACGGACGGTTTCCTGCCCCGGCTCCCCCATGATCGGGCGGGCAGCGGCAATCGTGGACAGGGCATCGAGGGTGGTGCCGGCACCCCGCATCAGCGCGGCGTCGAACGTTCCGTTTTCGCCGGTGGAGATGACGAGAGTGCGCGCCTGTTCCGGCCCTTCGCCGCGGTCGATGGCCGTTGCCGGGAGGGTCCTGGACTCGGCCGGCTGCACAAGCCTCCGGGCACCCAGCGAGGCCGTGCCCGGTGGATCAGTGCCGGCCAGGCCGGTAGCAGTCGGTTCCGTGACGGTGGCCTCGGTGGCCTGCGGCAGGACGTTCTGCGCGGCCCACACCGTGAGGCCTGCCAACGGGCCTGCCAACAGGAGGATCATCGCCACGACCGCGGTGGCGCGGGTCAGGACCTTGCGGCCCATCGTTGCGGCGGCGG
>NZ_AUPJ01000198.1 GCF_000427315.1 Arthrobacter sp. TB 26 | reverse complement strand
TGGTGTTGCCGGGCCTCCGACCCTAAGGTTGGAACGTGACTGAGATAATTCTTGACGCTGCCCCTGACCTCGACTTCGACCTGAAGGGCCTCCCCAAGGTTTCCCTTCACGACCACCTGGACGGCGGACTCCGGCCGGCCACCATCATTGAACTTGCCGAGGCCGTGGGACACACCCTGCCCTCCACCGACCCCGTCGCCCTGGGGGAGTGGTTCCGCGAATCCGCCGACTCCGGCTCGCTGGTCCGCTACCTCGAGACCTTTGACCACACCATCGCCGTGATGCAGACCAAGGACGGACTCTTCCGTGTCGCCAAGGAATTCGTCGAAGACCTTGCCGACGACGGCGTTGTCTACGGTGAAGTGCGCTGGGCGCCCGAGCAGCACCTCCAGCAGGGCCTGAGCCTGGACGACGTTGTGGACGCCGTGCAGGCGGGCCTCGAAGCCGGCGTCGACGCCGTCGCCGAGAGCGGCCGCGACATCCAGGTCGGCCAGCTCATCACCGCCATGCGCCATGCCGACCGCGGCCAGGAAATCGCGGAACTGGCAGTCCGTCACCGCAACAACGGCGCCGTCGGCTTCGACATTGCCGGTGCCGAGGACGGCTTCCTGCCGGCCCGGTTCAAGGACGCCTTCACCTACCTTGCCCAGCACAACTTCCCGGCCACGGTCCACGCCGGGGAAGCTGCCGGTCTCGAAAGCATCCAGTCCGCCCTGGTTGACGGACGCGCCCTGCGTCTGGGCCACGGCGTCCGGATCGCCGAGGACATCACCGTCGAATTCGACGACGAAGATGCCGACGAGGCCGATGACAACATCGGCATGGTCACCCTGGGCGATCTTGCCAGCTGGGTCCGCGACCGCGGCATCGCCCTGGAGATCTGCCCGTCCTCCAACCTGCAGACCGGCGCCATCGCGGGCTTCGGCGAGGGAATCGAAAGCCACCCGCTGGACATGCTCTACCAGCTCGGCTTCAACGTCACCATCAACACGGACAACCGGCTCATGAGCGGCGTGACCCTGACGGACGAGTTCGAACTGCTGGTCGAGACCTTCGACTACGACCTCGATGACCTGCTGGAGCTGACGCTCAACGCGGCCGAGGCTGCTTTCCTGCCGCTCGAAGAGAAGGAAGCCCTCGTTGAATACATCAACGAGTTCTACGACGAGCTTGGCTAACGAGGACATTCCACCCGTCCAGGGGCAGCTGGCAGAGCTGATCGAAACGATTGCCGCCCTGCGCGAGCACTGCCCCTGGATGGGTGCCCTCACCCATGAATCCCTCGTGGAGTACCTCCTCGAGGAGGCCTACGAAGTTGCCGAGACCATCGAGACGGCCGGCGGCGACGCCGAGCTGAAAGCCGAACTCGGCGATGTCCTGCTCCAGGTGGTCCTCCACGCCCGGCTCGCCCAGGAACGCGGTGCCTTCGGCCTCGACGACGTCGCCCGCGGCCTCACCGCCAAAATGGTCCGGCGCAACCCGCATGTGTTCCGACCGGACGGTTCGCTGCAGGAGTCCTTCCCGGCGACGGTGGCGGAAATCGTCCAGACGTGGGACGCGGTCAAGCGCTCGGAGCAGGTCCTGCACTCCGGGGCCGCCGAGCCCGGCACCGACCCTTCCCGCGCTGATCCTTCCCGGCGGGGGGCCCTCGGGGGCGTCCCCGCCGCCCTTCCGGCCCTGGCGCGGGCACAGAAACTCCAGGACCGCGCCGAACGGGCCGGACTCCCGGCATCCGCCGGGCCGGTGGACATCCCGTCCTCGGAAGAGGACCTCGGGGACCTCCTCTTCGCCATAACCGCCGCAGCCCGGGACCGGGGGCTCGACGCCGAACGGGCCCTCCGCGGCGCGAACCGCCGCTTCCAGGAGGGCACGCCCCCGCCGACGTCCCGGTAACCGGCCAAAATGACGTCCGGGTACTGGATAGGTTTCCGTAACTTATCCCACTCTCGACTAGGCTGGGGAGCGACGAGGACGTCTGTTTTTCAGCGTGATTCCCAGCTTGATTTCCCACCAGATTCCCAGCAGATCGCTTCACCCAAAGGAGCCTACCCATGGCGCTTATCGATGCCATCCACGCCCGCGAGATCCTCGATTCCCGTGGCAACCCCACCGTAGAAGTTGAAGTCCTGCTCTCGGACGGCCAGATCGGCCGCGCGGCCGTTCCCTCCGGAGCCTCCACCGGCGAGCACGAAGCCGTCGAACTCCGCGACGGCGACAAGGGCCGTTACCTCGGCAAGGGCGTCCAGAAGGCCGTTGACGCGGTCATCGACCAGATCGCCCCGGCCCTGATCGGTTTCGACGCCACCGACCAGCGCAGCATCGACCAGTCGATGATCGACCTGGACGGCACGGCCAACAAGAGCAAGCTCGGCGCCAACGCCATCCTGGGCGTGTCCCTGGCCGTCGCCAACGCAGCCGCGGCCTCCGCCGACCTGCCGCTCTACAAGTACCTCGGCGGACCGAACGCGCACGTCCTGCCCGTGCCGCTGATGAACATCCTCAACGGCGGCTCGCACGCCGATTCCGACGTCGACATCCAGGAGTTCATGGTTGTCCCGCTCGGTGCCGAGACCTTCTCCGAGGGCCTGCGCTGGGGCGTCGAGGTTTACCACGCACTCAAGGCGGTCCTGCAGGCGAAGGGCCTGTCCACCGGCCTCGGCGATGAAGGCGGCTTCGCGCCGAACCTGCCGTCCAACCGCGCCGCCCTGGACCTCATCCAGGAAGCCATCCGGAACGCCGGCTACACCCCGGGACAGGACATCGCCCTCGCCCTGGACGTTGCCTCCTCCGAGTTCTTCAAGGACGGCGCCTACAAGTTCGAAGGCAAGTCACTCAGCTCCACCGAGATGAGCGCCTACTACGCCGAACTCGTCGCCGACTACCCGCTGGTGTCCATTGAGGACCCGCTGGATGAAAACGACTGGGAAGGCTGGAAGACCCTCACCGACGCCATCGGCGACAAGGTCCAGATCGTTGGTGACGACCTCTTCGTCACGAACCCGGAACGCCTGCAGACCGGCATCGATTCCAAGACGGCCAACTCGCTCCTGGTGAAGGTCAACCAGATCGGTTCCCTGACCGAAACCCTGGATGCTGTCTCCCTCGCCCAGCGCGCGGGTTACACCACCATCACCTCGCACCGCTCCGGCGAGACCGAGGACACCACCATCGCCGACATCGCCGTTGCCACCAACGCGGGCCAGATCAAGACCGGTGCCCCGGCCCGCTCCGAGCGCGTGGCCAAGTACAACCAGCTGCTGCGCATCGAAGAGGAACTCGACGACGCCGCACGCTACGCCGGACGCAGCGCCTTCCCGCGTTTCAAGGGCTAGTAACCGCAGGAACTGCCGACCGGTGGCTATGGTTGAAAGACCATGGCCACCGGTTCTTTTTTGGCACCTTCCTTGTGGCGCCGCGCTGTCGGCTCCGTGGCGGTGCCCCGCCCAGGCCACGGGGATCAGCACTGAACGGCGCTGAACCAGCAAGCAGCAAGCCAGCCGGGGGAGAACCTGGCATTACAGGAGCGACATGGTTACCCGCCGACCCAAGGTTCCCCGGGCCACGCCTGCGGCCCCCAAGTCTCCAGACACCGGCGACGGCGGCGACGTCATCCAGGCTGATTTCGGCGGTTCCCGCGGGGCCCAGGGCCACACGGCCGGCTCGGCATCCACACCGGCCGGATCTTCGTCCGGCGCTGGCCAGCACAATGCTGTGCGACAGGGCGCTGCGAAGCAGAACGGTGTGAAGCAGGGCACGGCCAAGCCAGGCGCCGCCAAACAGTCCAGGGACGGCGCCGTGCCGGCGGGGGAGAACCTTGACCCGGTTCCCGCCAAGGCATTCTCCGGCCGCATGCTGGCGCTGTTCGTCGTCATGATTGCCATCACCATCATGCTGGCGCCCACGGTCAAGATTTTCTTCGAGAAGCGGGCCGAAATCGCCGCCCTGCAGGCGGATATCTCCGCGAAGCAGTCCCAGCAAGACGAGCTCAGGCGCCAGGTCTCCCGGTGGCAGGATCCGAACTACGTGAAGCAACAGGCCCGCGACCGCATTAACATGGTTATGCCCGGCGAGACGGGCTACTGGGTCTTCGGCAGCGATCTTCCTGCCGGAACGTCCAGTGGCGCTGCCGGTACCGGATCACAACAGGACCCGGCCGATCTGCCGTGGGTGGACTCCCTCTGGGATTCCATCCGGCGCTCGGCAACAGACTAACAAGCGGCGCCCGCCGCAGGATTGTCCGCCGGACAAACCAGACAGGGCAGGAAGGTGCCGCACCCGTGGACGAGAACCGAGTGGACGAGACCCCCGCGGCAGTGAAACCGACGGCACCGAATCCGGGAAGCCCGGAGACGGCCCCCTCCGTGGCGGAATCCCGCCGGCCCTCGCCCCGCGACCTCGATGTCCTGAGCCGGCAACTGGGACGCCCCGTGCGCGATGTCGTGGAAATCCCGGCCCGCTGCGTCTGCGGCAACCCGCTGGTGGCGGCCACGTCCCCGCGGCTGAGCAACGGCACACCCTTCCCCACGACCTTTTACCTCACCCACCCGGTGATCACGTCCGCGGTGTCGCGGCTTGAGGCG
>NZ_AUPJ01000197.1 GCF_000427315.1 Arthrobacter sp. TB 26 | reverse complement strand
GGGGACGAGGCGCTGGCAGCGGACTACCGGGCCGCCCACGAGGCCTATCTCGCGTCCCGGGCAGAGATCGGCGCCCGGTCCGGAATCGGCGCCGTGCCCGAAATTGACGGCATCTCCGCCGGCGGCATGCCCGCCCGCGTCAAATGCCTGCACGTCCTGGTGGGCCATGGACTCGCTGCCGGACCCGGTGTGAACCCGCTCGGCGACGAGGCGATCGCAGCCATCGACGCATGGTGGACCAAGGACCGCTGCTACTGCGACGGCGCCTGGAACACCGGCGGAGAGGCCCCCTCGCTGGACCTCAGCAGGCACGGCCCGCAGGGGCTCCCGGAGATCGTGGGCCGCCCGGCCCCGGTCCGCAAGGCACGCAGCCAGGAGCCCGGCGGCGACTCCGACGCCGGAAGCGCCGGCACCAGCGGAGCGGGCAAATGACCCGCGTCGCCGCCGTCGACTGCGGCACCAACTCGATCCGCCTGCTCATCGCCGACGTGGAAACGGACGGTGCGGTGCCCCGGCTGAAGGACGTCGTCCGCGAAATGCGGGTCGTCCGACTCGGCCAGGGCGTGGACGCCACCGGCGAACTCGCCCAGGAGGCCCTGGACCGGACCTTCGCCGCCGCCGCGGACTACGCCGGGCAGATCCGGCACCACGCGGCCAGCAGGGTGCGCTTTGTCGCGACCTCCGCCACCCGCGACGCCCGCAACCGGCAGGTCTTCGTCGACGGCATCCGCGAGCTCCTCGGCGTCGAGCCCGAGGTCATCACCGGGGACAATGAGGCCGCCCTGTCCTTCGCCGGCGCCAGCAGCGTCCTGCCCTCCCGCGGCGAGGACCCCGTCCTCGTGGTGGACCTCGGCGGCGGCAGCACGGAGTTCGTGCTGGGCAACGCCGACGGCGTCATCGCCGCCAGGAGCGTCGACATCGGCTGTGTCCGGATGACCGAACGCCACCTGCGCAGCGACCCGCCCACGGCAGAACAGATCGCCGCCGCCGAGGCCGACGTCGACGCGGCCATCGACGAGGCGGCCCGGACGGTCCCGCTGGACCGCGTCGCCGCCGTCGTCGGGGTGGCCGGTTCCATCACCACGATCACTGCCCACGCCCTCGCACTGCCGGAATACTCCGCCGCGGCGATCCACGGCACGGAACTGTCGCTCGACGCGGTGCGGCGGGCGTGCACCGAACTGCTGGAGATGTCCCACGCGGAACGGGCCGCCCTGCCCTACATGCACCCGGGCCGGGTGGACGTGATCGGAGCGGGAGCCCTCGTCTGGCGGCGCATCACGGAGCGGCTGTCCTGGGCGACGGACGGCAGGGTCGCGACGGCCGTCACCAGCGAACACGATATTCTTGACGGAATTGCCTTGAGTATCAGCTAGGCGGCAGTCCGGCTGGACTGCGTCAGCCAGACGCCCCGCCAGCCGGCGCCCGGCCACCAGCTCCCGCCCAGAGCCCTCCCGGCGTTCCGCAGCGCCACCAAAACGCAGCACGCCCCGTTTCCTCAGCACCCTGGTGCCCCGCCGATCGGACCCGAATGACCAGAGCAACAGCCCGGCGCCGCCGGACCGCCTCCGCGTTGATGGCCTTGGCCCTTGCGGGAAGCACGTTGGCGGCCGCCCTGACCGCCGCCCCCGCCGCGCACGCCGACGCTTGGCGCGACAAGGAATACTGGCTTGCCGAATCCGGCATCACCAAGGCCTGGGAAGTCTCCAAGGGCGCCAACGTCAAGATCGCCGTGATCGACAGCGGTGTGGATGGTAAACACCCCGACCTCGCCGGCGTACTCGCCGGCGGCGTCGACATCTCCGGCGCCGGGGCACCGGACGGCCAGAAGAGCATCGGCGCGAAACCCGAGCACGGAACCCTCGTCGCCACCATGCTGGCAGGCCGCGGCCACCAGCCCGCCGATTCCACGGCCAAGCCCACGCCCGGCGCCGGCCCGTCGGTCGGTCCGGACGGCATCGTGGGCGTGGCCCCCGAAGCACAGCTGCTCTCCGTCTCGACCTGGCTCGGATCGGCGAACCCCGGCGGCAAGACCGACCAGGACCAGATCCCGCAGGCCGTCCGCTGGGCCGTCGACAACGGTGCCCGCGTCATCAACATCTCACTCGGCAGCACCTCGCCGGAGTGGCCGCAAAGCTGGGACGCAGCCTTCCTGTACGCCGAGCAAAAGGACGTGGTGATCGTCGCCGCCGCGGGCAACCGCGGGGGAGGCAACGTCCAGGTCGGCGCCCCGGCCACCATCCCCGGCGTCCTGACCGTCGCCGGGCTGGACCGCAAGGGAACAGCCAGCATCGATTCCTCATCCCAGGGCATCAGCATCGGCGTCGCGGCACCGGCGGAGAATCTGATCGGGGGCTTGCCCGGCGGCGGTTACGCGGAATGGGCCGGCACCTCGGGCGCCACCCCCATCGTGGCTGGCGTCGCGGCCCTGATCCGCTCCAAATGGCCGGAAATGACCGCGAGCCAGGTCATCAACAGAATCGTCAGCACCGCGAAGGACGCCGGCGCCCCGGGGAAGGACCCCTTGTACGGGTTCGGGGTCCTCAACGCCGAGGCCGCGCTCAAGGCCGACGTGCCCGAAACCCGGATCAATCCGCTGGGCTCCATTTCAGACTGGATCCGCGTCCACCGGCGGGGCAACCTGGCCACGTCGCCCGGCACCGCCTCGGCGCCCCCCTCCAGCGCCGCCCCCACCCTCCCGGAGGCCACCGTCCCGGTCGCGGAGCCCCCGTCCGAGCTGGACAGCGCCGTGCCGGCGATGGTGGTGCTGGGCTTCGGCGGACTGTTCCTGTGCATCGTGGGGGCCGCCGTCTTCCAGCTCCGCCGTGCGGTACGCACGGTCCCGCCGGGCAGCCCCGACGGGCCGGGAAACCCGGACACCGGCGTACTCGATTCGGTGGATTCCACCGGGAACCCGTAGTTAGTGAAGTTTTTCACAAAGTGCGGTATTCTTGGGGAATGGCATCCTCCCCTCAGCTCCAGGACCGTCCCAGGGTACTCGTCGTCGGCGGCGGGTACGTCGGCCTGTACGTAGCCCTCAAACTGCAGAAGAAGATCGCGAACGCCGGTGGCATCGTCACCGTCGTTGATCCCCTGCCTTACATGACCTACCAGCCCTTCCTCCCCGAAGTTGCCGGCGGCAACATCGAGGCACGCCACGCCGTCGTCTCGCACCGCCAGCACCTCAAGCAGACCGAGCTCATCCAGGGCCGCGTCACCTCGATCGACCACGTAAACCGCACGGCCGTGGTTGCCCCGGCTGACGGCGGCGACAACTTTGAGGTTCCCTACTTCGACGTCGTGGTGGCGGCCGGCGCGATCACCCGCACCTTCCCGATCAAGGGACTCGCGGACAAGGGCATCGGCCTCAAGACCATCGAGGAAGCCGTTGCGCTGCGCAACAAGGTCCTCGACCGGATCGAGGCCGGCTCGCTCATGACCGACCCGGCCGAACGCGCCCGCGCCCTGACCTTCGTGGTTGTCGGCGGCGGCTTCGCCGGCATCGAGTGCATCACCGAAATGGAAGACCTCGCCCGCGCCGCGGTCAAGAACAACCCCCGCGTCAACCAGGAGGAAGTCCGCTTCGTCCTGGTTGAGGCCATGGGACGCATCATGCCCGAGGTCACCGCAAGCCAGGCCGAGTGGGTCGTCGAGCACCTGCGCAGCCGCGGCATCGAAGTCCTGCTCAACACCTCGCTGGACAGCGCCGAGGGCACCCTGAAGCTCATCAACCTCCCGGACAAGACCGCCGCCCAGGAGTTCCAGGCCGACACCCTGGTCTGGACTGCCGGCGTGCAGGCCAACCCGATGGTCCGTTCCACCGACTTCCCGCTTGAGCCCCGCGGCCGCGTCCGTGTCCTCGCGGACCTGCGCATCGCCGGCGACGAAGGCATCATTGAGAACGCCTGGGCCGCCGGCGACGTCGCGGCCGTGCCGGACCTCACGGGCAACGGCCTGCCGGACGGCACCTGTGTCCCGAACGCCCAGCACGCGCTCCGCCAGGCCAAGCGCCTGGCCAAGAACCTGTGGGCCTCCCGCTGGGACAAGGAGCTCAAGGACTACAAGCACAAGAACCTGGGCGCCGTCGCCGGTTTCGGCGAGTGGAAGGGTGTTGCCAACATCAACCTTCTGGGCCGCATCGGACTCAAGGGCCCGCTGGCCTGGCTGGCGCACCGCGGCTACCACGGCCTGGCAATGCCGACCGTGGAACGCAAGGTCCGCGTCATCTTCGGCTGGATCCTCGCCTTCTTTATGGGCCGCGACACGACCCAGCTGATCGACCTCGACAACCCGCGCGGCGCTTTTGTGGCCGCTGCGACGCCGGCGCCCAAGCCGGCCGCAGCACCCGCCGCGCCCGCCGCTGAAAAGCCGGTGGCCGAGGCCAGCAAGGCTGCAAACAAGGAATCTGTGTCGGCGGACTCCAAGTAGCCTGCATAAGCGTTCGACGGCGGCTGTTCCCCTGCGGGGGAGC
>NZ_AUPJ01000196.1 GCF_000427315.1 Arthrobacter sp. TB 26 | reverse complement strand
CCGCGCCTAGACTGGCTCCATGACAGCTGAAAAGGACCTCCACACCCTGCTTGCCACGATGCACCCGGAAGTCCGGGAGGGCGAGTTCGTCTACGTCCTCTGGCCGCACGGCCGGCCGCTCGCCGGGGCCGTCGCAGCCGCCGTCCGCGAAGCGGAAGGCCTCACCGTCGTGCTGCCGCGCGCCGACGCCGACAGCCTCGGGCTGCCCTACGACTTCGTCGGCGCCTGGATCACGCTCCAGGTCCACTCCTCGCTCGAAGCCATCGGCCTGACGGCAGCGGTCAGCGCCGCACTGACCCAGGCCAAGATCAGCTGCAACGTCCTGGCCGGCTTCCACCATGACCACATCCTGGTCCCCGTCGCGGACGCTGACCGGGCACTTGAGGTGCTTCACGAACTCGTCGCAGCAAGCGGGGAAGACAAACCGGCTCCGGAGCTGGTGCTGCGCAGCGAACAGCCCGCGGACCGGCCCGCCATCCTCGACCTCACCGCTGCGGCCTTTGCTGTCTCGCCGGTCACCGGGCTGCCCGTCCAGGGCGAACCCGAAGAGGTGGAACTCGTGCGTGCGCTCTTTGACTGTGAGGAGTACCTGCCGGAGTTCAGTATCGTCGCGGAACTCGGCGGCGACGTCGTGGGGCACGTGATCAGCACCCGCGGCCGGGTGGGGGAGCTGGAGCTCCTGGGCCTGGGCCCGATCGGTGTGCTGCCGCGCCTGCAGCGCCACGGCATCGGCAGCGCGCTCATGAAGGAAACGATTGCCCGGGGCAACGCCGCGGGGGAGCGCGGCATCGCGCTGCTGGGCGACCCGGAGTACTATTCACGCTTCGGCTTCGTGCCGTCGACCTCGCTCGGCGTGGCGGCTCCCGACCCTGACTGGGGCATCTACTTCCAGCTGCTGCCGCTTGCCGTCTGGCCGGGCGGCGTGAGCGGAACGTTCCGCTACGCCAAGCCGTTCGGTATCGCCTAGCCCGCCGCCCGCCGGGATACCATGGACCGGGCCCCAGTAGCCCAATTGGCAGAGGCAGCGGACTTAAAATCCGCGTGTTGTGGGTTCGAGTCCCACCTGGGGCACTCTTCGTGGCGCCCGCCGGTCCTTCGGCCAGATTTCCTCTATGCAACGAGTGTTATAAGGATGTGACCGTAGTCACTTTGGATCGGGCCGGAATTGCACTAGCTTGAAGTTAAATCAGGAACACCTGATCTTTCGCATCAAAGGCCGTTCGCACCTTTAGATCGAGGAGATTGTAAATGACTTCACTCCCCCAGGTGGCGCCCCGCATCGCTAAGCTGACCGCGCTTAGCATCGGCGTCGCCCTTCTGGCTACGGCTTGTGGTGGCTCGTCCACCCCGACGTCGACCGGATCCGGAACCGCTTCGGCCAACGCCGCAGGCATCGCATGCCCGGCACCCAGCGCGACTGCCGGCGCCAGCACTGCCGCAGGAGCCGGCGGGGCCGTGCCGGCCGCCACCACCACCACCGAGACTGCCCTCAAGATTGGATCGCTCCTGCCGACAACGGGGTCGCTGGCGTTCCTCGGCCCGCCCGAAATTGCGGGTGTCAACCTTGGCATCAAGGAAATCAATGATGCCGGCGGCGTGCTGGGCAAGCCCGTTGAGGTCATCCACCGCGACTCCGGTGACACCAAGACCGACATCGCCACGCAGTCCACCAGCGCCCTCCTCGGCCAGGGCGTCAGCGCAATCGTCGGTGCCGCTTCCTCGGGCGTCTCCAAGACCGTCATCAACCAGATCACGGGCGCCGGCGTTATCCAGTTCTCCCCGGCCAACACCTCCCCGGACTTCACTGCATGGGATGACAAGGGCCTGTACTGGCGTACCGCTCCCTCGGATGTCCTCCAGGGCAAGGTCCTCGGCAACTACATGGCCACCTGTGGCGCCCAGACCGTCGGCATGATCGTCTTGAACGACGCCTACGGAACCGGCCTCGCCAAGAACGTGCAGGCCGCTTTTGAGGCAGCCGGCGGCAAGGTTGTTGCCCAGGAGCTCTTCAACGAAGGCGACTCCCAGTTCAGCAGCCAGGTGGACAAGGTCCTCGCGGCCAAGCCGGATGCCATCGCCCTGATCACCTTCGACCAGGCCAAGAGCATCGTTCCGCTGATGACGGGCAAGGGCATCAAGCCCACCCAGATCTTCATGGTGGACGGCAACATGTCCGACTACAGCAAGGACTTCCAGGCAGGCACCCTGAAGGGCGCCCAGGGCACCATCCCGGGCACCTTCGCCAAGGATGACTTCAAGAAGAAGCTTCTGGCCATCGATCCCGCGCTGAAGGACTACAGCTACGCAGGCGAGTCCTACGACGCCGCGAACCTGATCGCGCTGGCGTCCGAAGCCGCCAAGAGCACCAAGGGAACCGACATCGCCGCGCAGCTCAAGGCAGTCTCCGAGACTGGCGAGAAGTGCAACGATTTCCCCTCCTGCGTCACCCTGCTCCGCAACGGCAAGGACATCGACTACGACGGCCAGTCCGGCCCCGTAACGTTCTCCGACGCCGGTGACCCGACAGAGGCCTACATCGGCATCTACGAGTTCCAGGATGACAACACGTACAAGCCGGTCAAGGAAGAATTCGGCAAGCTGTAAGCTCGCCCTTCCCTACCCACAGGAGACCCCCGTCCGCTCCGGACGGGG
>NZ_AUPJ01000195.1 GCF_000427315.1 Arthrobacter sp. TB 26 | reverse complement strand
CAGGCGGGCAGCGCCCCAGCTACGCGTCACGCACAGCAGGCTCTTGCCGGGCCGACGAACGCCCGCCCCCGGGAATTCGAGGGCACAGGAGGACAGCCCGCCCAAAACCCCGCACTGGGTGACACCGTCGTCGTTCGGCCGGGGGAGCGTGCGGCTGCGGAGGCGCCCGGACGGTTGCCGCACGCGCTGACACGCACCGGCGCACGCCGGGCGCGCAGAAGGGCCGCCACCGGCTGGTGACGGCCCTTCTGCTGCTGGTGTGGAGCTGGGGGGAACTACTCGACGGTGTCGGCGAGGGTGCCCAGGTAGAGCTGGATGACCTTGGGGTCCTTCATGAGCTCCCGGCCGGTGCCGGTGTACGCGTCCTTGCCCTGGTCCAGGACATAACCGCGGTCACAGATCTGCAGGCAGCGCCTGGCGTTCTGCTCGACCATGATGACCGAGACGCCCGCGCGGTTGATCTCGTGGACCCGGAGGAAGGTCTCGTCCTGCTTGACAGGGGAGAGGCCTGCGGAGGGCTCGTCGAGCAGCAGCACGGCGGGGTCCATCATGAGGGCCCGCCCCATCGCAACCATCTGGCGTTCGCCGCCGGAAAGCGATCCCGCGCGCTGGGCGCGCCGCTTGCCGAGTTCCGGGAACAGGCCCGTAACGAAGTCGAAACGCTCGGCGAAGTCCTTGGGGCGCTGGAACATGCCCATCTGGAGGTTCTCTTCGATGGTCAGCGCCGCAAACACGTTGTTGTTCTGGGGCACAAAGCCGATGCCCCGGCTGACCAGCTTGTTGGCCTTGAGCCCGGTGATGTCCTGGCCGCGGACCACCACGGAACCCGAGTGGACCTTGACCAGGCCGAACATTGCCTTCAGGAGCGTGGACTTGCCGGCGCCGTTGGGGCCAATGATGCCGATCAGCTCGCCCTTGCGGGCCTCGATGCTGCAGCCGTTGAGGATGTTGACGCCGGGGATGTAGCCCGCCACCAGGTCGGTGACCTTGACGACCGAATCCTCATCGTGCACGGGCTGAGCGGCGGGTGCCGCGCTGGTGGCGCTCATTCTGTGTCCTTCTCTGTGCGGTCCGGCTGCTCTGGGCTGTGCGGCTGATCGCGGCGGGTCGGCTCATCGGCGCTGCGCCTGCCGCGCGCCAGTCCGTTGCTGTCCGGGCCCGCCGACTTGTCCGTTTCCGCTGCGACGACGTCGAGCGAGATGATGCCGGCGTTTTCGGTGCCGACAATCGACTCCTCGTCGGCCACGAGTTCGGCCGCGAGTTCCTTGATGCCTTCCGAGTCTCCGAGGTCCACGTCGTGGTGGGCGCCCAGGTAGGCGTCAATCACGGCGGGGTTCTTCATGACCTCGGCAGGAGGGCCTTCGGCCACGATCTTGCCCTCGGCCATCACAACAACCCAGTCGGCGATGTGCCGGACCATGTGCATGTCGTGTTCGACGAACAACACGGTCATGCCCTCGGCCTTGAGGTTCTTGATGTGGTCCAGCAGCGACTGGGTCAGCGCGGGGTTGACTCCGGCCATCGGCTCGTCGAGCATCACGAGCTTGGGCCGCACCATCAGGGAGCGGGCCATTTCCAGGAGCTTCCGCTGGCCGCCGGAGAGGGACGCCGCATAGTCGTCCTTCTTGGCATCCAGCTTGAACTTCTCCAGCAGCACATTGGCGTCTGCGGTGATCTTCTTTTCCTGGCCGCCCCAGATGCCTTTGAACAGGGCCTTGGAGAGCCGCTCGCCGGACTGGTTCGAGGCGCCGAGACGCATGTTTTCCATCACCGTGAGCTTGCCCATGACTTTGGTCAGCTGGAAGGTGCGGACCATGCCCATGCGGGCCACCTTGTAGGAGGAGACCCCGGCCAGGCTGTTGCCTTCGAACTGCCACTTGCCCGTGTTGGGTGTGTCGAAACCCGTGAGCAGGTTGAACAACGTGGTCTTGCCGGCCCCGTTGGGGCCGATCAGCGCCGTGATCTTGTGCCGGGGGATCTCGAGGTACTCGACGTCGACGGCGTTGATTCCGCCGAAGCTGCGGGTGACGTTTTCCGCCACCACGATCGGATCGCGCTTTTTGCAGCCGGGGGAAATCTCCCCGGCTGCGATCGGACGCGTATCCGTCATGTAGTCAATTTCTTCCGCTGTGCGGGGTTCTTCGCTTTGCGTGCTCATGCGAACGCCAGCTCCTTCTTATTGCCGAGGACGCCCTGGGGCCTGAAGATCATCAGCAGCATCAGTGCGACGCCCACCAGGATGTAACGCAGCTGGCCGGCCTGGACAGTGTTCAGCCAGGTCACGGCGCCGGATTCGATAAGGCCGTACAGGATGCCTTGGGTGAGGGACAGCACGACCCAGAAGATCATGGCGCCGATGACCGGCCCCAGTACCGTGCCCAGGCCGCCGAGCAGCAGGCAGGTGTAGAGGAAGAACGTCAGCTCGGTGCCGTAGTTGGCCGGCTGCACCGCGCCGCGGGGGAGGGTGAAGATCATGCCTGCGAGGGCGCCGAGGACGCCGCCGATGATCAGGGCCTGCATCTTGTAGGCGTACACGTTCTTGCCGAGCGAGCGGACGGCGTTCTCGTCCTCGCGGATGCCCTTGAGGACACGCCCCCAGGGGCTGCGCATCAGCAGCCACACGAGGGTGCAGAGCAGGGCCACGACCGCCCAGGCGACTATCCGGATGAAGAAGTCCCGGTTGTTCATTCCCATGTAGGAGCCCGGGGGGAACGGGTTCATGGCATAGAAATCGCCCTCGAACGCGGCGAGGCCGTTGGCCGAACCGGTGACGGCGGTCAGCTGGTTGGTCGTGACGATGTAGCGCACGATTTCCGCCGCCGCGATCGTAACGATGGCGAGGTAGTCGGCCCGCAGCCGGAGGGTTGGAATGCCGAGCAGCAAGGCGAAGATGGCCGAGCAGACCACGGCGATGAGCAGGCCGACGAAGAACGGCACGCCGAACGTCAGGGTGGAGATGGCGAAGCCATAGGCACCCACCGCCATGAAGCCGGCCTGGCCGAAGTTGAGCAGGCCGGAGTAGCCGAAGTGAACCGCAAGGCCGAGGGTGGCGAGGGCGTAGGCCGCCGTCGTCGGGCTGAACAGTTCACCGGCAGCGCTGGAAAATATGAATCCGAAGTCCATGGCTGTCTCCTAACCCACGCGCTCGCGCCGGCCCAAGATGCCTTGGGGCCGGAACAGAAGGACAATAATCATGATGAACAGTGCTCCCACGTATTTGAGGTCTGCAGCGAGGCCGAACACGGTGGTCAGCTCCACGAAAATACCGACGATGATGGATCCGATCAGGGCACCCCATACTGTGCCGAGGCCGCCCAGGGTGACGCCGGCAAAGATGAGAAGCAGGATCTGCGATCCCATGTCGAAGGTGACGCCGGGCCGGTAGTACGCCCACAGGATTCCGCCGAGGGAGGCCAGCATGCCGCCGGTGACCCAGACAATCCGGATGACGGAGTCGACGTCGATGCCCGAGGCGGCAGCCAGCGCCGGGTTGTCGGCGACCGCGCGGGTGGCTTTGCCGAGCCGGGTCTTGAGCAGGACGATGCCGAGGATGGCGATGACGACAGCGCTGATCACGAGGGACCAGAGGTTGTTGGGGGAAATGGAGATCGGGCCGAGCTGGATTTCCGCGCTCTGGGCGAAGGGCAGCTGCTGGGTGGCGCCGCCGAAGAAGAACTGGATGACGTAGCGCACGGCCAGGGCGAGGCCGATGCTGACGATCATCATCGGAACCAGGCCGGTGCCGCGGCGCCGGAGCGGTTTCCACAGGCCGGCGTCCTGGACATAGCCGAATAGACCGCCGCCGAGCAGCGCGAGCAGGATGGCCAGCCAGAACGGGAGGTTCATGGCATTGAAGGCGAACACCAGGACGGCGCCGAGGGTGACCATTTCACCGTGGGCGAAGTTGGTCAGGCCGGTGGTACCGAAGATCAGCGAGAGCCCCACCGAGGCCAGGGCCAGCAGCAGGCCGAAACTCAGGCCCGCCACGAGGCGGTTGATCAGGTTCTGCCCGAAGTCCTGCTGCTGGACGACGATGCCCTTGCCGAAGGCGAAGATCACCGAAAGGTTGGAGGTTTGGCTGAACGTGACCTGGCGGGGGTTTTCCTGGCCGTCGGCGAGCTTGATGCCCTCCGGGAGCGTGGATTCGTCTAGCTTGACTTCGTAGGTTCCCTGGGTGGGTACCCCGATGGTCCAGGATCCGTTGGCGCCGGATTTGGCCGTTCCGGTGAAGTCGCCGCTCTTGGCGGTGATGGTGACGCCAGCGATCGGCGCGCGGTCGTCGCCGCGCAGGAAGCCGCTGATGCTGTTCTGGAACGATGTTGCCGACGGGGATGGTGTCGGCGAGGGGCTCGTGGCCTGGGATGCCGGCGCGACGATCAGCAGTAGCGCGGCCACGGCGGCAAAAACAGCCCCCACAGCTTTCAGCAGTCTGCCGCGCCGTCTCTGCGACAGGCCTCTCGGTGTGCTTCTCAAAATGAAACCTCCACATGGGGGTGGTGTGGGTTGCGCCATTGCAACCGCTGCGAACAGTCCGGGTGACGGGGTCGTACCTGATGCGATGCGGTGGTGAAGTACTGCTTGTGATATCCGTCACCCTGTTTGGCCCATGTTACAGCCCGCTCGGGGCAATGAATGCCGTCGCGAGCAGGCAGAATGTCGCGATCGGATAACAACCGTGAAGCGCAGGCGGCAGGGTGGTTTACCTGCCCTAAAGTAAACTTTTGTTGTTCCGGAGTATGCCTAAACAGTCGCCAGGCCCGGTCATGGTGCGGGCCTCGGTGACGGGGCGCAGAGGTCACGGTTGGGTTGCGGCCCGGACACCCCGGGAACTAACGCTGCCCGCCGGCTGTTGGAATTGGTAGCGTGTAGTAACAAGGCACGACCAGTTCACCACCGGACCATCACCCACCCCCTTTATATGGAGGACACCCGCAATGGCACTTGGCGGAAACCCAGTCTTCAACGGAAAGAACTTCCGTGGAGCAACCCAGGCACCGCCTGCCCCGCAGGCTTACGGACAGAACGCGTACGGCCAGACCCAATACGGCCAGGCCCAGTACGGCCAGACCCAGACCGGCTGGAACCCTGCCCAGCAGGGCATGACCCAGGACCAGCTCCAGGACATGTACAACCGGCCCGCCGCCGGCCCCGCCGACACGGGCCGCATGACCTACGACGATGTCATCATGAAGACCGCGGCCTGCCTCGGCGCCGTCGTCGTCGGTGCGGCCGTCACCCTCGTGGTGGCACCGGGCCTGGCGAACCTGCTGATGATCGTCGGTGCGCTGGGCGGTTTCGCCCTCGCCCTCGTCAACACCTTCAAGAAGCAGCCCTCACCGGCGCTGATCCTCGCCTACGCGGCGCTTGAGGGGCTTTTCCTCGGCGGCCTGACGCGCATCCTCGACGGCATGTTCCCGGGTGTCGGCCTGCAGGCCGTGATCGGCACACTCTCCGTGTTCGCCGTGACCCTGCTGCTCTTCCGGAGCGGCAAGGTCCGGGCCACGCCCAAGGCCATGCGCTTCTTTATGATCGCGACGATCGGTTACGCCGTCTTCGCGCTCATCAACATGGTCATGATGTGGACCGGCGTCGTCGATTCCCCGTTTGGCCTGCGCACCGAGGTGGAGATCTTCGGCATCCCGCTGGGTGTCTTCATCGGCGTGCTGGCGATCGGCCTCGCCGCCTTCTCCCTGATCATGGACTTCACCAGCATCGAAGCCGGAGTCCGCAGCGGTGCCCCGCAGCGCTTCTCCTGGACCGCGGCCTTTGGCCTCACGGTGACGCTGGTGTGGCTCTACGTGGAGATCATCCGCCTCCTGGCGATCCTGCGCGGCGACGAGTAAGAGCTTCAAGGCGCAGCCGGTCACTGACGACTAACCATGAGGAGCCCCGCCACCTGGCGGGGCTCCTCGTGTGTTCGCCGACGGTAGTCCGCCAGCGCCGGGAGCGGTTCAGCTCAGCCGCTCCAGCACCACGGCCATACCCTGGCCGCCGCCCACGCACAGCGTCGCCAGGCCGAGCGTCCCGTCGCGTTCCCGGAGGCCGTTGAGCAGCGTGGTGGTCATCCGGGCGCCGGTCATACCGAACGGATGCCCCAGGGCGATGGCGCCGCCGTGGACGTTGAGCCTGTCATGGTCGATCTCCAGTTCCCTGGCACTGGCGACAACCTGGACCGCGAAGGCCTCGTTGAGTTCCACGAGATCGATGTCCCCGATCCCGAGCCCGGCCAGGGCCAGGGCACGCCGGCTCGCCTCGACCGGGCCCATGCCCATGAGTTCGGGGGAGAGGGCGCTGACGCCGGTGGAGACAATCCGCGCGAGCGGCTCCAGCCCAAGTTCGCGCGCCCGCTCGGCACTCATCACGACGACGGCGGCCGCCCCGTCGTTCAGCGGGCAGGCATTGCCGGCCGTGACGGTGCCCTCGGCGCGGAAAACCGGCTGCAGGGCGTTGACGGCCTCAAAGGTGACACCGGCCCGTGGGGAGTCGTCCCGGTCGATCACCACGCCGTCCCTGCGGGTGTACGGCGTGATCTCGCGGGCGAAGAATCCGGACCCGATGGCTGCTTCGGCGCGGTTTTGGCTCAGCACCGCCCACGCGTCCTGGTCTGCCCGGCTGATGCCGAAACTGGTCGCAACGTTTTCCGCGGTCTGGCCCATGGCGATGTAAATATCCGGCATCCGGCCGCCCAGCCGCGGATCCGTCCACGGAGTATTGGACGCTGCCCGGGCCGCGGTGCGCTGCCGGGCGGCGTCAAAGGCAGGGTTGTGGGTGCTGGCGTCCGTCTCCCCGGCGCCAGCCCAGTCGCGGTAGCGGGACACGGCTTCGACCCCGGCGGCTACAAACGCGTGGCCTTCGCCGGCCCTGATGGCGTGGAAGGCCATCCGGAGGGTTTGCAGGCTGGAGGCACAGAAGCGGTTGATCGTGGCGCCCGGGACGTTGTCCAGCCCGGCCAGGATGGTGACCACCCTGGCCATATTGGAGCCTGCTTCGCCGCTGGGCTCGGCACAGCCCAGGTAGAGGTCGTCCAGGCCGCGGCCGGCGGTGTCCGCCGCGTCGAACGACGGAATCCGGGCCAGCGCCGCGGCCACCATGGCGGCCGCGAGATCGTCGGGCCGTTCATCCTTGAGCGAGCCTTTGAAAGCGCGTCCGATCGGGCTTCTGGCAGTGGCAACGATGACGGCGTCGGGCATGCGCCCAGCCTACGCTCCGGCTATGCCAGGCGCATGGCCCCGGCCGCGGGCCGGACGCTGAAGATGTCCGGTGCCGCGTACCCGGCCCCCGCGAAGGCGTGTTCGACGGCGGCACGCACCTGCTGCTCTGCCGACACGGGGGTGAGCGCGATCGCGGAGCCGCCGAAGCCGCCCCCGGTCATCCGGGCGCCGAGGGCTCCGGCAGCGCGGGCGGCTTCCACGGCGAGGTCCAGCTCGGGGCAGGAGATCTCGAAGTCGTCCCGCATTGAGGCGTGGGAAGCATCGAGCAGCGGCCCGATCGCCGCCGGCCCGGCGCCGCCGAGGAGCCCGACCGTCTGCAGGACCCGGTCATTCTCGGTGACCACGTGGCGCACCCGGCGGAACGTCTCCTGATCCAGCAGGCCGCCCGCCTCGTCGAGGTCGGCAATCCCGACGTCGCGCAGCGCCTTGACCCCAAGGACCTCGGCACCCAGCTCGCAGGACGCCCGCCGGGAGGCCTAGCCGCCACCGGCATGGGAATGCGACACCTTTGTGTCAATCACGAGCATCACCAGCCCGGCGCTTTCAGCGTCGAAGGGGACCAGCCGGATGCTCTGGTCCCGGCAGTCCAGGAAGAGGGCATGCCCGGCAGCCCCGCGCAGGGACGCGGACTGGTCCATGATGCCGGTGGGCGCGCCGACGAAGTCATTTTCCGCGCGCTGGGTGGCCAGCACCATGTCCCGGGCGTCCAGGCCCGCCGCAGCGAGCTCGTTGAGCGCGGAGATGACGGCGCATTCGATGGCATGGGAAGAGGACAGCCCGGCGCCGCGGGGAACATCGGAGTCCAGCAGGAGGTCCAGGCCGCGGACGGGGAGTCCGCGCTGCTGAAGCGCCCACAGGACACCGAGCGGGTACTTGGTCCACCCCCTCGCCGTGCCGCGGTCCAGGGACCCGGCATCCGCCGTCGTCAGTCCCTGGTTTCCGAACGTTGACAGCAGCCGGACGCGGGAGTCCGGGCGCAGGCGGACCGCGACCCGGGCTGCCCGGTCGATCGCAAACGGCAGCACAAAGCCCTCGTTGTAGTCGGTATGCTCACCGATCAGGTTGACGCGGCCGGGGGCCTGCCAGACGCCGTCCGGCGCCGCTCCGAAGACGGAATCGAACCTGTCAGCCAGCTGCCCGGCGCTGAGGGGGCGTGTCATGCCGTGCCGTCGGCGGCGGTCCGGGAAGTGCGGGTCATGGATCCACGGTATACGCCGCGGCGTGCGGCTGGGTACGGTGGTGTCCATGAACCTGCTGCCCCCTGTTTCCCCTCACCTTGACGGCCCCGGCCCGGACGCCGCCGCCCGGCGTTATGCCTCGGGCCGGCAGTACGAGCTGCGGCGCGGCGACGCGCTCGCCGTCGTCACTGAACTGGCCGCCGGGCTGAGGCTGTACAGCCGAGGAGGGACGCAGCTGACGGAAAGCTACGGGGACGCGGAGATATCGCCCGGCGCGGCCGGCATCACCCTGGCGCCGTGGGCGAACCGGGTGGAGGACGGCGTCTGGCACTTGAACGGCAGGAAGCAGCAGCTGGACATCACGGAGGTGTCCCGCAACAACGCCAGCCACGGGCTGCTGCGCAACGCCTCCTATGAGCTGGTCGACGAATCCGAATTCTCGGTCACCCTCGAAGCGGCCGTGTTCCCGCAGCACGGCTATCCCTTCCTGCTGCGTCACCGCGTGCGTTACGAACTGGCCGAGGACCTGGGCCTCGTGGTCCGGCAGGAGCTGATCAACGACTCCCAGGAGCCGGCCCCGTTCGTCCTTGGCGCCCACCCGTATCTCCGGCTGGGGGAGGTGCCCAGCGAGGAGCTGACCATCACCGTCCGTGCCGGCACGAGGCTCGTGACGGACGAGCGGCTGATCCCGCGCGCGACGGAACCGGCCAGCGGCGACTTCGACCTCCGCACCGGAAAGTCCGTGGCCGCACTGGATCTCGATTCCGCCTACACCGACCTGGAGTTCGACGCCGGCGTAGCCCGCCACACGCTGACCGCGCCGGACGGCCGGAGTGTGAGCCTCTGGCAGGACACGAACTGCGGCTACGTCCACGTTTTTGTCACTACCGAGTTCCCGGGCCGGACCAAGGCGGTGGCGATCGAGCCGATGACCGGCCCGGCCAATGCCTTCAACAGCGGCGACGGCCTCCGCTGGCTGGCTCCCGGGGAGCGGTTCGCCATGGCCTGGGGCATCAGCGCGTCCCTCGAACCGTGAGCGGGCACGGAGTTTCCCATCAGAGTTTCCCATCCGGGGAGTGCTGGTGAATCATGGGGCTATGACGCCAGCTGACGATCCCGCCCCGCGGGACCTCCCGTACGCCTCCCGACCTGCCGACAGCGTCGCCGACAGCGTCTCCGCACACGTGCGGACTGTCTCGGACCGGGAAATCGACCAGGACATCCCGTACGGCGTGCGGATCGCCGCGTCCTGGTCCTGGCGCCTTGGACTCATCATTCTCGTAGCGGGCGCCCTCGTGTGGCTGCTCAGCAGGGTCAGCTTCCTCCTCATTCCGGTGATGGTTGCCGCGCTGCTGGCCGGGCTGCTGGCACCGGTGAAGAACGGGCTCAGGAGGAACCGCGTCCCCAACGGGCTGGCCGTCGCCATCACCGTCCTGGGCTTCATCGGCGTGATTGGCGGGGCGCTGGCCCTCGTGGGGCGGCAGCTCGTGTCCGGCTTCTCCGAGTTGTGGAGCGAAGCGCTTGCCGGAGTCCAAAAAATCCAGGTCTGGCTCGCCGACGGACCCCTGCACCTGACGGCGGCCCAGATCGACCAGTACCTCAAGGACGCCACCGAAGCGCTGCAGAACAACAGCAGCAGCATCCTCAGCGGAGCACTGTCCTTCGGCAGCACCGCCGGGCATTTCGCGGCCGGCATGATCCTGGCGCTGTTTATCCTCATCTTCTTCCTGCTGGAAGGAGACCGCATCTGGGCCTTCCTGGTGCGGCTGCTGCCCAGGAAGGCCCGTNNCGTGCCGCGACGGACGGGGCCGGACGGGTGGGCTGGTCCTCGATGGTGAGCTACGCCCGGATCCAGATGTTCGTTGCCTTCGTGGACGCGGTCGGGATCGGCGTGGGGGCGGCAATCATCGGCGTGCCCCTCGCGCTGCCGCTGGGCGTGCTGGTGTTCCTGGGCTCCTTCATCCCGATCATCGGTGCCCTCGTGACCGGCGCCGTCGCCGTGCTCCTGGCCCTCGTCGCCAACGGGTGGGTGAATGCCCTGATCATGCTGGGGATTGTCCTGCTGGTCCAGCAGCTGGAGAGCCACATCCTCCAGCCGCTGGTCATGGGCAAGGCCGTCTCGCTGCACCCGGTGGCCGTCATCCTGGCCGTCGCCGCGGGTTCCTACCTCGCCGGCATCCCCGGAGCCCTGTTCTCCGTTCCCATCCTCGCCGTAGCAAACTCGTCGATTCGCTATATTGCCGGCAGAACGTGGGAACATGAAAGTGCGCCGGCCACCGCGGGCCGCCAGGACTTCCGTGCCCCTGAATCCGGCGCCGCCGACAACACCCTGAGGGACGCCCGCCTGCCGGGCGCAACCTCCAGCCACAGCGACGATGCCAGGTCCGAAGACTGAGCCGTAGAAGGAGACTAGTTCGTGAACACCCTTGAGAGCCTGCCCGTCACGCTGGACGATGTCCTGGAGGCGCAGAAGCTGCTCGACGGGATTATTACGCGGACCCCGGTTGAATCCTCGCGTGCCCTGGGCGCCATGGTCGGCGGTGAGGTCTTCCTCAAATGTGAGAACCTGCAGCGGGCAGGCTCCTTCAAAGTCCGTGGCGCCTACGTCCGGATGGCCAAGCTTTCCCCGGCGGAGAAGAAGCGCGGCGTTGTGGCGGCCTCGGCCGGCAACCATGCCCAGGGTGTGGCCGTCGCGGCCAAGAGCCTGGGCATCAAAGCCCGGATCTACATGCCGCTGGGTGTCGCACTGCCCAAACTCGCCGCGACCCGCAGCCACGGGGCCGAGGTCGTCCTGCACGGCCACAACGTGGACGAGGCCCTCGCCGAAGCGAAGCGCTACGCCGACGAGACCGGCGCCGTCTTCGTCCACCCCTTTGACGACGTCGACGTCGTCGCAGGCCAGGGCACCGTCGGGCTGGAAATCCTGGAACAGGTCCCGTACGTCGACACCATCCTGATGGGCGTCGGCGGCGGCGGGCTCCTGGCCGGAGTCGCCGTGGCCGTGAAATCCCGGGCCAAGGAACTGGGCCGGGAGATCCGGATCATCGGCGTCCAGGCCGAAAACGCGGCCGCGTACCCGCCGTCGCTCGCCGCGGACGCCCTCGTGCCGCTCAAGCGCGTCTCCACCATGGCGGACGGCATCGCCGTCGGCCGGCCCGGCCAGCTGCCGTTCAGCATCATCCGGGAACTCGTCGACGACGTCGTCACCGTCAGCGAGGACGCCCTGGCCCGGGCGCTCATCTTCCTGCTGGAACGCGCCAAGATGGTCGTCGAGCCCGCCGGCGCGGTGGGTGTCGCGGCGCTGATGGAGGGCAAGATCGAGAACCCGGGCACCGTCGCCGTGGTGCTCTCCGGCGGCAACATCGACCCGATGCTGATGCTCAAGGTCATCCAGCGCGGCCTCTCCGCTGCGGGCCGGTACATGACCGTTCGCATGATGCTGGACGACCGTCCCGGCTCGCTGGCCACGATCGCCCGGATCATCGCAGAGAACGACGCCAACGTGACGGGCCTGGACCACACCCGGGTGGGCGGCTCCATCAGCATGGGCGACGTATCCATCACCGTGAACCTGGAGACCAAAGGCCACGAGCACTGCGAGCAGGTCCTCGCGGCGCTCCGGGCCGAAGGTTTCCAGCCCATCGTGGTGCACTAGGGGACCATGATGCTGGACTCCACCCGGAACGGCAGGCCACGCGCCGGCGAGACCGCGGCGGGGCGCGCCCGCACGGGACTGCTGGTGGTGGGCTCGTTCGTGCTGGTGCTGTACGTCATCGAGATCATTAACGCCCTCATGCTGCATTCGCTCAACGGCACGTTCGGCCTGCGCCCGCGCAGCCCCGACGGGGTCCTGGACATCCTGACGTTCCCGCTGCTGCACGCCAACCTCGCGCACCTGTTCTCCAACACGCTTCCGTTGATCATCTTTGGTTTCCTGGTGCTGCTGTCCGGGCCGCGGGTGTTTTTCACCACCCTGGCCCTGAGCTGGCTGGCCTCGGGGGTGGTGGTGTGGCTGATCGGCGGTTTCAACATCACCGTCGGGGCGTCCGGACTGGTCTTCGGGCTCTTCGCGTTCCTGCTGGTGCGGGGCTTCTTCAACCGCAACTGGTGGCAGATCCTGCTCTCCGTGGTGCTGTTCCTGAGCTACGGCGGGATCCTGTTCGGAGTCCTGCCCACGGTGGCGGGCTTTGTGTCGTGGCAGGCGCACCTCGGCGGCGCCATCGGCGGAGTGACCGCAGCCCTGCTCCTGAGCTCACCGCGGGCAGGAACCCAGCTGGGCCGGCGATAACAGAGGCCGGGACCTGCTGGACTGGCCCGGCTTTCGGCAGCGCTCCCCAGACAGCCCCGCGAAACTGACGTGGCCCGGTCACAACCGGGCCAGTTCGGCCGGACGGGAGCCGCGGAACGCAGAAAGTCCCCGCCGTGGCAGGGACTTTCTGGTGGACCGCTGAGGCTGCGCCGCCGGCGGGTGTTAGCCGGCGTACGGCTTGGCAGAGATGATCTCCACCGTGATGACCTTGCCGTTCGGGGCGGTGTAGCTGAGCTTGTCGCCCTCCTTGTGGCCGACGATGGCCGCACCCAGGGGCGACTTCTCGCTGAAGACGTCCAGGTCCGAGTCGCCGGCGATTTCGCGTGAGCCGAGCAGGAAGGATTCCTCGTCACCGGCGATTTTGGCAACGACGATCATGCCGGGCTCGACGATTCCGTCGTCGGCCGGGGACTCGCCCACGTGGGCGTCCCGCAGCAGTGCGGTCAGCTGGCGGATGCGGGCTTCGATCTTGCCCTGCTCCTCTTTGGCCGCGTGGTAGCCGCCGTTTTCCTTGAGGTCGCCTTCCTGGCGCGCGGCTTCGATCTTCTGGACGATTTCCGCCCGGCCGGGGCCGGAGAGGTGGTCCAGCTCTGCCTTCAGGCGGTCAAAAGCTTCCTGGGTAAGCCAAGCTGCAGTTGCGCTGTTGGTGGTAGACACGGACTTCTCCTTATGGTCAAACAAGCAAAGACCCCGCCACGGTGGCCACTTTTGGGACTCAGTAACCAGCTCAGCGGGGGAAAGGTATTGATCCATTGTAGTCAATCCTGTGGATAAACCAAAGATGGCTGCGGCGTGGATCACACCGTGTTACTGCGCCCGGCCGGCTGCGGGGCACGGGCTATTTGCCGGCGTCGGGGATCCAGCAGCTGTCGACGACGCCGGACACCGCTTGGGACTCGGTGCGCACCGTCGCCCGGTGGGCGGTGGTGCGTCCGCCGTCGGTGCCGGCGTCGGCGGCGTTGGGGGTGATGTCCACGACTTTCCAGCCGACGACGGCGAACTTGGAATCCAGCGCCTTGACCGAACACTTGGCGGCGGTGGCGGGCTCCTTGGTGACCTGAAAATCCACCTCGGCCAGGGTGGCATCCGGCGTGCTGTAGCCGATGTCCTTGAAGGTGACGCTCTCCGTCGCGTTGGACGTTGAGATCCAGGCCATAAAGCCCATCCCGGCCGCGAGGGCAAGGATCAGGGCGGTGCGTTTGGCCTTGCCGCTCAGCGTCCGCTTCTGACCGCCGTAACGATTGGCTAGGCTGGGTGATGCCGGCGCGGGCGCGGCATGCTGATCCTTGGAAGTCACCATTCCAGTTTAGTGTGGATTGGGACGGGTATTCGCCGCGCCGCCGATCCGGCCTGCTGGGCCCGCCAAGAGTTCTGTGCCTGTAGATGAAACCTGTAGATGAAAGAGGAGCCGTCCCACGATGACAGCGTCCACCAGCCCGTCAGCGCCGCTTCGGCTGTTGGCTGTCCATGCTCATCCCGACGACGAATCCAGCAAGGGCGCCGCCACGATGGCGATGTACGCCGCAGCCGGCGTCGACGTCCTGGTGGCCACGTGCACGGACGGCTCGCGCGGCGATATCCAGAACCCGGCGATGGAAGGCGTGCCGCACCCCAAACGCGACATGGCCGGAGCGCGCAGGCTCGAGATGGAGCACGCCGCCGCGGTACTGGGCGTCCGCCAGCGCTGGCTTGGCTTCGTCGATTCGGGGCTGCCGGAAGGCGATCCGCTTCCGCCGCTGCCGGCAGGCTCCTTCGCGACACTGCCGCTGGAACGGGCGGCCGCCCCGCTGGTCCGGCTGGTCCGCAGCTTCAAACCGCAGGTCATCCTGGGCTACGACGAGAACGGCGGCTACCCGCACCCGGACCACATCATGGCGCACCGCGTCGCCGTCGAGGCCTTCGAAGCCGCGGGGGATCCCGCCCGCTACCCGGGAACCGGCGAGGCCTGGGCGCCGGGCAAGCTCTACTATGACCGGGCCTTCAGCCCCGAACGGTTCCGGGCCCTGCACTTTGCGCTGGAGGAATCCGGACTCCAGTCGCCCTACGCCGAGCGGATCGCCGCCTGGCTGGAAGCCGACGCGGAAGGCCACACCCCGCCGGCGCCGACCCACGCCACCACCACCCAGATCGAGTGCGGCGATTTCTTCGAGGCACGCGATAACGCACTCCGTGCACACCGCACCCAGGTGGACCCGGAGGGCTTCTTCTTCGCTGTCTCCCCGGCGATGCAGCGCCGCGTCTGGCCATGGGAGGACTACTCGCTGATCCAGTCCAGGGTCCCTGCCGAACTGCCTGAAAAGGACTTCTTCGCCGGGCTAAGATAGACCCAACAGGCCATTTCTATGACGCGTAGAAACGTCGTGGAATCAGTTCCAGCACAGCTCCGCAGCCAGCCCCGTCGGGCCGCCATTCAGCCCCCATAGAAGGTCCTCACCGTGCACTCCTTGCTCACCGCCCTGGCAACCACCCCGGCGCCCGCTCCCTCGCCGTCGCTCCGCGAGGGACTATCCCAGGACCAGGTGACGCCCGGCCTGCTGGGCTTCCTCCTGACCGCCTTCATCGTGGTGCTGACGGCCCTGCTGATTGTCGACATGGTGCGCCGCATCCGCCGCGTCCGCTACCGTGCCCAGGTGGAGGAAGAACGCGCGGCCGCCGCCGAGTCTTCCGTCCACGGGGGCGCTCCGCAGGCCACCGGGATCCAGGATTCGGCCGGCCAGCCCGGCACCGGTCCGGAAGCCAACGGCGAAGCTGGACCCGGAAACCGCTGACGGCGGTACCCCGCATTTCCCCGAGGCCGCCAACGCCTTGGGTGGAGAACCCTCTGCCTACCTCCGGCAGCACGCCGGGAACCCCGTGCACTGGCGGCCCTTCGGTGACGCGGCCTTCGCTTTCGCCGCGGCCCGCAACGTGACCGTCTTCCTCTCGGTCGGCTACGCGGCCTGCCACTGGTGCCACGTTATGGCCCGGGAATCCTTCGAAGACCGGAACACCGCGGACTTCCTGAACGCCAACTTTGTGGCCGTGAAGGTGGACCGCGAGGAGCGCTCCGACGTCGACGCCGTCTACATGGCCGCGACCCAGGCCATCAGTGGTGAAGGCGGCTGGCCGATGTCCGTCTTCCTGCTTCCCGAGGGGCGGGCCTTCCACGCCGGCACCTACTATCCGCCCCGGCCGCAGCCGGGCAGGCCCTCCTTCCGCCAGGTGCTGGGCGCCGTGGCCGATGCGTGGCGGGAGCGCCGCGACGCCGTGGAACAGAACGCCGACTCCCTGGCCCGCGGCCTCGCTGGAATTCCTGATCCGGCACGCCGCCGTTCCCCCGCGGGCTGTTTCCCCGCTGGCCGGGAAAGCCGAGACCCCGGCGCTGGCCCGGGAACTGGCGGG
>NZ_AUPJ01000194.1:659-3326 GCF_000427315.1 Arthrobacter sp. TB 26 | reverse complement strand
CGCTGGCCGCCAGTTCGGTTGCCAGCGCGGCCGCTGACGCGGGCAGCGGGACTGCAGACGGAACAGCAGACGGCACAGCGGAAGAGGCGGCCGTCCCTGGTGAGGGCGCGGAGGCAGGCACGTCCTGGCCCGGCACGAGGAGGGCCCGGGATTGGCTTGTCAGCAAACTCACAGTCCGCGCCACGGCGGGCTGCGGGTCGCCGGCGGTGGACTGGCCAAGGTGCTCGCCGGCGGTTCGCAGCCATAGGGTTTCAGCCAGCGCTACCGACCGCGCCTGCTCGGAAAACGGCGGTTCGGCGGGCTCCTTGGGGCTTGAAGGACTCCAGGCCAGGCCAAGGCTGGCAACCACGAGTGCGAGGCAGGAGAGGAGTGCGATGCGGGGAATGAGCTCCCGCCGCCGCTTTTCTCCGCTGTCGTCTTTCACAACACACCATGTTGTCATGCCGGCCGGGAACTCGGTGCACCATGGCGCCCGGAAAATCGCTAGGCTAGTACACACAACATCATCTAGAGCGGGAGGCGGCCGGCATCATGACCAACGCAGAAGCCACGACTTCAACAGACCGGACCGGAACGGGTAAGGCTGAAGCCGCACCCGCCCACAATTTCGAGGCCGAGCGGCTGCATGCCCTCCTGGAGCCCGAAGTCCAGGCAAACCGGCTGTACTTGGAGGACGTCTCCATTCACGTCGCCGGCGCCAACCGGGTGGTCCACGTGGTGGTGGACCTGCCGCAGGAGGAGACAGGCGGCGTCGGCCTCGACGTCATCGCCGAGATTTCCAAGACCCTCTCCGACATGCTGGACAACGATCCCAGCACCGACGCGCGCCCGTACGAGCTTGAGGTTTCCTCTCCCGGCGTCGGCCGTCCCCTCACCGAAGCGCGGCACTGGCACCGTGCCCGCGGCCGGATGGTCAAGGTCAATGTCCTGCAGGGCGAGAACGTCACGGGCCGGGTGCAGTCCGTCGATGACACGGGCGTCACGCTGGTCCCGGAGATCACCGTGAAGAAGGGCATGAAGCCCAAGCAGGGTGAGCCCATCAAGCTTCCTTTCGACAGGATCCGCAGTGGAAAAGTCGAGATAGAGTTCAGCCACCTCGAAGAGGCTGGCCTGGAGAACGCACACAATGGACCTTCTGAGGAGGCCTAATGGATATTGACATGAGCGCACTGAGACTCCTGGAGCGTGAGCGTGAAATCCCGCTGGATCTCCTGATTCCGACGATCGAGCAGGCCCTGCTGGTGGCCTACCACAAGACGCCGGGAGCCTTCGAGAAGGCCCGTGCCGAGCTGGACCGCAAGAGCGGCCACGTGACCATCTGGGCCACGGAGATCGACGACGACGGTGCCCCCATCGGCGAATTCGAAGACACTCCCGCAGGCTTTGGCCGCATCGCCGCCAGCACTGCACGGCAGATCATCCTGCAGCGCCTGCGCGACGTTGAGGACGACAACGTCCTCGGCGAGTTCAAGGGCCGTGAGGGCGAGCTGGTTGCCGGAACCATCCAGCAGGGCAACAACCCGCACATGATCCAGGTCAACCTGGGCACGGTGGAGGCATTGCTGCCGCCGCCCGAGCAGGTGCCGGGGGAGAAGTACACCCACGGCAACCGGCTCCGCGCCTTTGTGATCGACGTGCACCGCGGCACCAAGGGCCCGTCCATCACCCTGTCCCGCTCCCACCCGGGCCTTGTGCGGAAGCTCTTCGAAATGGAAGTCCCGGAAATCGCGGACCGCTCCGTGGAAATCGTCGCACTGGCCCGCGAAGCCGGACACCGCACCAAGATGGCCGTCAAAGCCAACAACCCCGGCATCAACGCCAAGGGCGCTTGCATCGGTGAAATGGGATCGCGTGTCCGTGCGGTCATGAACGAACTCAACGACGAAAAAATCGACATTGTCGACTACAGCGACGATCCCGCGACGTTCATCGCCAGCGCACTGTCCCCGTCCCGGGTGAATTCGGTCACCATCACGGACGAGGCAACCCGCTCGGCCCGTGTGGTGGTCCCGGACTACCAGCTCTCCCTCGCCATCGGCAAGGAGGGCCAAAACGCCCGTCTCGCCGCCAAGCTCACCGGCTGGCGGATCGACATCGTCTCGGACGCTGCGGTCAGCCGCGACAAATAGGCCCCACCACGGTGGCCCCGGCAAAGGGGCCACAACAAAAAGGGCCGGAGTTCCGGCCCGCCCGCCGGCGCCCGCGGCCCCGTAAGTTCGGGGCCCGGCCGCTGGAGGGGCTAGAATAGACATGACCGCGCCTAACGGCCGGTATCCGCGTGTCCCTTGCGCGTCCGGGTTTGCGTCCGGCGAAGGTGTTGGTAACGACCCCTTGGCCAGGCAGGCTCAGGACGCCAGGGCCGGCAGATATGTACTGGCAGGAAGAAACTCGTAAGTGGCACACGTGCAACACCTCGGGAATCAACCGCAACGTACCTGCATCGGATGCCGGAAAAAGGGCACGCGGTCGGAGCTACTCCGGCTCGTCGCCGACAGCAGCGGTTCATCCGCTGTCGTGGTCGATGAACGACGCCGGATGGCTGGCCGGGGTGCATGGCTGCACCCCAGCGAAAAGTGCCTGGCACTGGCGGTCAAACGTCGAGCGTTCGGACGCGCCCTCAACGGTGCTGCCGGAACAGCCGACGTGGAGCGCCGGATCATGGCGGGC
>NZ_AUPJ01000194.1:0-654 GCF_000427315.1 Arthrobacter sp. TB 26 | reverse complement strand
CGCAAGCCGTGGACACCCCGGTGGCCGCAGCAACAACCGTCCAACCTGAAAGCGGGTCAGAAAACTGATGGAAACCCGATGAGTTCCCAGCGATGAGTGCGCAACGATGACAACTTTGTTGCGCTCTGCAATGGACCTTTCAGCTGCACTCGCGGCGGAGGTCCGCAGTAAGAAGTAGACGGTTCGTGCCTGGCTCGGTGCGGACCGAGACAGGAGAAATGTGGCCAAGGTCCGCGTACATGAGCTCGCTAAAGAGCTCGGTATTACTTCCAAAGATGCAGTAACCAAACTGCAGGAACTGGGCGAATTCGTTCGCTCTGCCTCTTCCACCATTGAGGCCCCCGTTGTGAGGAAACTCCGCAACGCCTTCCCCGACGCAGCAGCAGCTTCGAAGTCCGAAGCGCCCGCGTCCGCCCCCAAGGCACCCGCCAGCCCCTCGGCAAACCGTCCGGCGCCTGCGCCGGCTCCGGCTGCCCCCAAGGTTGCGGAAACCAAGACTGAAGCTCCGGCAGCGGCTGCTCCGGCACCGGCAGCTCCCGCACCCAGTGCGGCACCGGCAGCTCCCGTGGCCCAGGCTCCGGCAGCACCGTCGACGGGCGTCAAGCCCGGCGCGCGTCCGGCACCCAAGGCTGAAACCCCGGCTGCTCCGGCACG
>NZ_AUPJ01000193.1 GCF_000427315.1 Arthrobacter sp. TB 26 | reverse complement strand
CGTGGGTCTTGGACTCGCCGCGGCCGCCGGGCTGCGCTGGGACGTGACATCCTGGGCCGGTGCCGCGCTGGTGGCGTGCACCGCCGCTGTGTGCTGCGCCGAAGTGCCGGGGAGAGCCCGCAGGCTGGCCGCGGAACTGGGACTGTTCGCCACGACGGCGGCCGTGCAGCGGGCGGTGCTGTTTACCGGACTCGATGCCGGCTCCGACTGGCCCAATTGGTTCTGGACGCTGCAGTGGTACGTGGTTCTTGCCGCGGTACTGGGCGCCCTGCGCCTGGCATCCGGGAACCGCAGGGCAGTCCGGCTGCTGTGGTCCGGCGGTGCCGGGCTGTTGACCCTGTCCGGGCTGGGAATCATCCTGGACGGTGATCCGGGGCAGCAGCTCTGGGTCCTGGCGCTGATGGCCGTCCTGCTGATGGCCGGGCTGGTGGTTGGCGAACGGCTGTTTGTCTGGTGGGGCGCGGCGGGGGTGGCCGGGTGCATCCTGTGGGCGATGCGCCAGTACACCTTCGCGCTGCTGGCCCTCATCGCCGTGGCCCTGATCGCGATCGCGGTCTGGCGGCTGACGCGCAGCAAGCCTGCCGCTGCAGAGTCGGCGCGGCAGCCTGAGCCGGCGGACCATGGTTGACCGGGGCGGGGCGCTGATAGGGTTGCTCCCAACGAAGGGAGCTCACAATGGGCTGGTTTGTTTTCCTGTTGGTGGTTGTTGCCGTCGTCGCCGGTGCCTTTTGGGCAAAGAAGCACTTCCGCAACGAGATCGAGCGGGCCAAACGCATCAACCGGGCGAACCGGCAGAAATAGCCTGCCGCCGCCGTCGGGCCCGACCCCCGTCGGGTCAGGCCCTACGTGCCCGGCTGAGTGCCTGGTACCAGTAGTACGAATCCTTGGGCGTGCGCTCCTGGGTGTCAAAATCAACGTGGACCAGCCCGAAACGCTGCGAGTACCCGGCCGCCCATTCGAAGTTGTCCATCAGGGTCCACACGTAATAGCCCAGCAGCTCAACATCCTCGGCGATGCCGCCGGGCGCCGTGGCGTCCAGGGCATGACCCAGATGGGATGCGATGTAGCTGATCCGGTCCGCATCCGCTATGGGGCCGGACACGTGGTCCGGTTCGGGGAAACTGGCGCCGCTTTCGGTGATGTATAGCGGGGGCAGTGCCGCGCCGTACCTGTCCTTCAGCTCCCGGAGCAGCGGTCCCAGGTGGTCCGGTGCCACCGGCCAGCCGAAACCGGTGGTCGCGTATTCCGGAAACGCCGGCAGGTGGAACGGCATCTTCAGCATGGCGTCGACATTGCCGACGGGGCTTTGGCCCTGGCCGCGTCCGGTCGCGACCTTCACGGGGTAGTAGTAGTTCAGGCCGTAGAAATCGAGGGGCTGGTGGATGGTGCGCAGGTCGGCGTCGGAGATCTTCCCCAGTGAGCGGAACCAGGGCTTGGCGATCAGCGGCACTTTCGGGTACCGGCCCAGGAGGATCGGATCCGCATAGACCCGGTTCAGCACGAGGTCGAACATCTCAGCCAGCAGCCGGTCCGTCACCGAGCGGGTCGCGGGCCGGACCGGGGAATGCAGGTTGGTGACGCCCACGGCGCCGGTAACTCCCTCCGCGCGCAACGCCTGCACGGCGAGGCCATGGCCCAGCAGCTGGTGGTGGACGGCGGGCAGCGCGTCGAAGAGCAGGTCATGGCCGGGGGCGTGGACCCCCAAGGCATAGCCGTTGAGCGTGACGGACACCGGTTCGTTAAGCGTCACCCACTGCGCGACGCGGTCGCCGAAGCGGTGGCCGGCGGCCGCGCTGTACTCGGCGAACCGTTCCGCGGTGGCACGGTTCAACCAGCCGCCGCGGTGTTCCAGCGGCAGCGGGGTGTCCCAGTGGTACAGGGTTGCCATCGGTGAGATGCCGGCCGCGAGCAGCTGGTCGATGAGCCGGTCGTAGAAGTCGAGCCCCTCGCTGTTGAACGGTCCCGTGCCGTCAGGCTGGATGCGCGGCCAGGAGAAGGAGAAGCGGTAGGAGTCGATGCCGAGCGCGCGCATCAGTTCGACGTCTTCCGGGGACCGGTTGTAGTGGTCACAGGCGACGGCGGGGGAGTGGCCGTCATGGATGCTCCCGGGTTTCTGGACAAAGGCGTCCCAGCCGGAGGGCCCGCGGCCGCCGGCCGCGAGGGAGCCCTCGATCTGGAAAGCAGCGGAGGCGACCCCCAGCTGGAAATCCGGGCCCAGGCGCGCAGCAAGGGCCTGAAGTGCCACGGAATCCTGCACAGTCATGCCCCCATCATGCCCACAGTGACTGCCGAAGGCAATGAGCAGGAGTCCTCATCCGCCGTCGCCCCGTGATCCGGCCGGTGACCGGCCCACCCCGGCCCACGGTCGATTCGCTTCTGCCCGGTAATTCCGGCATACTAGATGAGTTGTTCAAGCGCTCCTTCGCGTCCCGATCCGGATAATGCCGGGTGTCAGGGTCCAGGTAGGAGACCAAACATAACCCACGCCTCATGGAACTGCGGACGAGTACGCGTGAAAAGCGCGACACGCCCGACCGCGGGGGTCGGTTACGCCGGCAGGTTGAGGAACCCGGATTCTTCCGGATTCAGCTTGTGCGGCGGGTGGTAGTTACGACTTCAATTGCCTCGGCAGCCACATGCAACACGCAAGTAAACAGAGCAGCACTAACTGAAAGAGAGTCAGGCGACATGGCGGGACAAAAAATCCGCATCCGGCTGAAGTCATACGACCACGAGGTCATTGACTCTTCAGCACGGAAGATCGTTGAGACGGTCACGCGCGCAGGCGCCACGGTAGTTGGCCCTGTGCCGCTGCCGACGGAGAAGAACATCTACTGCGTCATCCGCTCTCCGCACAAGTACAAAGACAGCCGCGAGCACTTTGAAATGCGCACGCACAAGCGTCTTATCGACATCATCGATCCCACGCCCAAGGCTGTTGATTCGCTCATGCGTCTCGACCTGCCGGCCGACGTGAACATCGAAATCAAGCTGTAGGGAGGTGCTGAGAGACTATGACCGCAACCCGTAACGTAAAGGGCCTGCTGGGCACGAAGCTCGGCATGACCCAGGTCTGGGACGAGAACAACAAGCTCATCCCCGTCACTGTGGTCCAGGCTGACTCGAACGTCATCACGCAGCTGCGCAATGCAGACACTGATGGCTATGTCGCCGTTCAGATCGGCTACGGCCAGATCGATCCCCGCAAGGTCACCAAGCCGCTGGCTGGTCACTTTGAAAAGGCAGGCGTCACGCCTCGCCGCCACGTCGTCGAACTGCGCACTGCAGATGCTGACTCTTACGAGCTGGGCCAGGAGCTCTCCGTAGAGCTCTTCGAAGCCGGCCAGAAGATCGACGTCGTTGGCACCACCAAGGGTAAGGGCTTCGCCGGTGTTATGAAGCGTCACGGCTTCCACGGCGTTGGAGCTTCCCACGGTGCACACAAGAACCACCGTAAGCCCGGTTCAATCGGTGGCGCATCCACCCCGAGCCGCGTCTTCAAGGGCATGAAAATGGCCGGCCGCATGGGCGCCGTTCGTCACACCACGCTGAACCTCACGGTCCACGCGGTTGACGTCGAGAAGTCGCTGCTCCTGATCAAGGGCGCCGTCCCCGGCGCCCGCGGCCAGGTCGTACTCGTACGCACCGCCGTGAAGGGAGCCTAGTTCAATGACTAGCACTGTCAAGGTTGACCTGCCTGCAGAGATCTTCGACGTACAGACCAACGTGCCGCTGCTGCACCAGGTCGTCGTTGCCCAGCTCGCTGCTGCTCGCCAGGGTACCCACAAGACCAAGACCCGCGCCGAGGTTTCCGGTGCAGGTCGCAAGCCGTTCAAGCAGAAGGGCACCGGCCGCGCCCGTCAGGGTTCAATCCGTGCTCCTCACATGACCGGTGGTGGCGTTGTCCACGGCCCCACGCCGCGTGACTACAGCCAGCGCACCCCCAAGAAGATGATTGCTGCTGCCCTGCGCGGCGCTCTCTCTGACCGCGCCCGTAACGGCCGCATCCATGTCGTTGCTGAACTGGTTCCCGGCACCAAGCCGTCCTCCAGCGCAGCACTGGCTACTCTGCGGGGTGTCTCCGAGCGCAAGAACCTGCTCGTTGTCATCGAGCGCGCCAACGATGTTGCTGCACTCTCCGTGCGCAACCTCACGGATGTTCACGTTCTGTACGCAGACCAGCTGAACACCTACGACGTTCTCGTCTCCGATGACGTTGTCTTCACCAAGGCTGCTTATGAAGCATTCGTTGCTTCCAAGGCAGTGGCAAAGAACGAGGAGGATGCCAAGTGAGTGCAGCCACCATCAAAGACCCGCGCGACGTCGTGCTTGCACCCGTTGTCTCGGAAAAGAGCTACGGCCTGATCGATGAGGGCAAGTACACCTTCCTGGTGGACCCCCGCTCGAACAAGACCGAGATCAAGCTGGCCGTGGAGAAAATCTTCTCCGTCAAGGTCGACTCGATCAACACCATCAACCGTGCCGGTAAGCGCAAGCGGACCAAATTCGGATGGGGTACTCGCAAGAACACCAAGCGTGCAATTGTGAGCCTCAAAGAAGGCACGATCGACATCTTCGGCGGTCCGCTCTCGTAGCGGAGACCACTTTAACGAGGAAATTAAATTATGGGAATCCGTAAATATAAGCCGACTACCCCGGGCCGTCGCGGCTCGAGCGTAGCGGACTTCACTGAAATCACGCGGTCGACGCCGGAAAAGTCGTTGGTACGTCCCCTCCCGAAAAAGGGTGGCCGTAACAACACCGGTAAGATCACGACCCGTCACAAGGGTGGTGGCCACAAGCGCCAGTACCGTCTGATCGACTTCCGTCGCCACGACAAAGACGGCGTCAACGCCCGCGTTGCCGAAATCGAGTACGATCCGAACCGCACGGCTCGCATCGCGCTCCTTCACTACGTTGATGGCACCAAGCGTTACATCATCGCCCCGAACAAGCTGGCCCAGGGTGACACGGTAGAGGCAGGTGCCGACGCTGATATCAAGCCCGGCAACAACCTTCCGCTGCGCAACATCCCGGTCGGTACCGTCATCCACGCAGTTGAACTGCGTCCGGGTGGCGGCGCCAAGATGGGCCGCTCCGCCGGCGCATCGATCCAGCTCGTTGCTAAGGAAGGCCGTTTCGCCCAGCTGCGTCTGCCTTCCGGCGAAATCCGCAACGTCGACGTGCGCTGCCGCGCAACCGTCGGCGAGGTCGGCAACGCCGAGCAGTCGAACATCAACTGGGGTAAGGCCGGCCGTATGCGCTGGAAGGGCGTTCGCCCGACCGTCCGTGGTGTCGCCATGAACCCGGTCGACCACCCCCACGGTGGTGGCGAGGGTAAGACGTCCGGTGGACGTCACCCCGTCAACCCGAACGGTAAGCGCGAAGGCCGCACCCGCCGTCCCAACAAAGAGAGCGACAAGCTTATTGTTCGTCGCCGTCGTACTGGCAAGAACAAGCGATAGGAGCCTGGACACATGCCACGCAGCCTGAAAAAAGGTCCTTTCGTTGACCAGCACCTCTTTGTGAAGGTGGATAGGGAAAACGAAAAGGGCACCAAGAACGTCATCAAGACCTGGTCCCGCCGTTCGATGATCATCCCCGACATGCTCGGGCACACGATCGCCGTACACGACGGACGCAAGCACATCCCCGTGTTTGTCACTGAGTCGATGGTCGGGCACAAGCTCGGCGAATTCGCTCCCACGCGGACATTCCGCGGCCATGTCAAGGACGACCGTAAGGGCAAGCGCCGCTAGGCGCCTGCACTTACGTCAAAGACGAGAGAAGGAAAGCAATGGAAGCCAAGGCAATTGCGCGTCACATCCGCGTAACGCCTATGAAGGCCCGGCGCGTCGTCAACCTTGTTCGTGGTAAGCAAGCGAATGAGGCTCTGGCAATTCTGAAGTTTGCCCCGCAGGCAGCTTCGGAGCCGGTATTCAAGGTAGTTCAGTCGGCAATCTCCAACGCCCGGGTCCTCGCGGACCGCGACGGCGTGGCGTTTGACGAAGGTGACCTCATCATCAGCGAAGCGTTTGTTGATGAAGGCCCGACCATGAAGCGGTTCCAGCCGCGAGCCCAGGGTCGTGCATTTCAGATCAAGAAGCGCACGAGCCACATCACCGTGGTAGTCGCTACCCCGGAGAAAGAGGAGGCTCGCTAAGTGGGACAGAAAGTTAACCCGCACGGGTTCCGACTCGGCATCACCACCGATCACGTATCGCACTGGTTTGCTGACAGCACCAAGCCCGGCCAGCGGTACAAGGACTTCGTTCGCGAAGACATCCGTATCCGCCAGCTCATGTCCACGGGCATGGAGCGCGCCGGTATCGCCAAGGTTGAAATCGAGCGCACCCGCGACCGTGTCCGTGTGGATATCCACACGGCACGTCCGGGCATCGTCATCGGCCGCCGCGGCGCAGAAGCAGACCGCATCCGCGGCGAGCTCGAAAAGCTCACGGGCAAGCAGGTTCAGCTGAACATCCTCGAGGTCAAGAACCCCGAGATGGAAGCACAGCTTGTTGCCCAGGGCGTTGCTGAGCAGCTGACTTCCCGCGTGGCTTTCCGCCGTGCGATGAAGAAGGCCATGCAGTCCGCACAGCGTGCAGGTGCCAAGGGCATCCGTATCGCTTGCTCGGGTCGACTGGGCGGCGCAGAAATGTCCCGCTCGGAGTTCTACCGCGAAGGCCGTGTGCCCCTGCACACCCTCCGCGCGAACATCGACTACGGCTTCTACGAGGCCAAGACCACCTTCGGCCGCATCGGCGTGAAGGTCTGGATCTACAAGGGTGACGTCACCGCCAAGGAACTGGCTCAGCAGGCAGCTGCTGCACCGTCCCGCGGCCGTGGTCCCAGCGATCGCCCGGGCCGCCCGAGCGGCGCTGACCGTGGTGACCGCCGTCGTCGCAACGACCGCCCGGCCGAGGCTGCACCCGCTGCTGCCGAAGCTCCGGCTGTTGAAGCAGCTACCGCAGCCGCACCGGCAGTAGAAGGAGGACAGGCTTAAATGCTTATCCCACGTCGAGTCAAGCACCGTAAGCAGCACCACCCGGGTCGTTCCGGCGCTGCTACGGGCGGCACCAAGGTCTCCTTCGGTGAGTGGGGTATCCAGGCTCTGAGCCCGGCATACGTCACCAACCGTCAGATCGAGTCTGCCCGTATTGCGATGACCCGCCACATCAAGCGTGGCGGCAAGGTCTGGATCAACATCTATCCGGACCGTCCGCTGACGAAGAAGCCGGCCGAAACCCGCATGGGTTCCGGTAAGGGTTCTCCGGAATGGTGGGTCTCAAACGTCAAGCCGGGCCGGGTTCTCTTTGAGATCTCCGGTGTCGATGAAGAAACTGCCCGTGAGGCACTGCGCTTGGCGATCCACAAGCTCCCGTTGAAGGCACGCATTCTGCGTCGCGAAGGTGGTGAATAGAAATGTCAGTAGGATCCAAGGAACTTGCATCCGCACAGCTGGACGGTTTCGACAACGAGCGACTCGTTGAAGAACTCCGTAAGGCCAAGGAAGAGCTGTTCAACCTGCGTTTCCAGTCCGCCACCGGTCAGCTGGAGAACCACGGTCGACTGCGCGCGGTAAAGAAGGACATCGCCCGCATCTACACCGTTCTCCGTGAGCGCGAGCTGGGCATTCGTGCCGAGGTTGCCGCACCGGTTGTGGAAGCCAAGGAAGAAAAGAAGTCCAAGAAGTCCGCAGCCAAGGCTGAGAAGGCTGAAAAGCCGGCCGAGGCTGAGACCGAGGAGGACGCCAAGTGAGTGAAAAGGACGAGAACGTGACGGAAACTGTTTCCGGCGCAGCTACGGCTGACGAGCGCGGTTACCGTAAGACGAAGCGCGGCTATGTGGTCTCGGACAAGATGGAAAAGACCATCGTTGTCCAGGTCGAGGACCGTGTGAAGCACGCCCTCTATGGCAAGGTCCTTCGCCGCAACACGAAGATCAAGGCTCACGACGAAGAGAACAGCGCCGGCATCGGCGACCTCGTTCTCCTCGCCGAGACCCGCCCGCTCTCCGCTACCAAGCGGTGGCGTCTGGTGGAGATCCTCGAGAAGGCCAAGTAACACCTGCAGCCTGGCTGTGGGTTGATGCTTGAGAGAAACCCCCGTTCCCTTCTGGGAGCGGGGGTTTCTCCGTTCCCTGCCCGCAGCCGTCCTGTGATATGGGGATAGGCCCGAAACGTGCTAAGATTTTGAGTTTGTATGGCGCCTTCTGTGCGCCGTCATCAAACCTCGTAAACAAGCGTGCCACGGCATAGTGCCCCCTTGTGCCCCGACCCGTCGGGATCCACCTGGGAAGCAAATGTTTTTGGCACGGGAGTTTAGGCCTGGTCTGGCAAAATCCAGGCAGGTCAAGAGACACCCCGATCAACCGTTCCGCAAGGCTCATTCCGTAGGAAGATTTTCGGTCTGAGAACCCGCGCGACGCAAGGAGTAAATAGTGATTCAGCAGGAGTCGCGACTCAAGGTCGCCGACAACACGGGTGCTAAGGAAATCCTTACCATTCGCGTTCTCGGTGGATCTGGCCGTCGCTACGCAGGCATTGGCGACGTAATCGTCGCTACCGTCAAGGACGCAATTCCGGGCGGCAACGTAAAGAAGGGCGACGTCGTCAAGGCTGTCATCGTCCGTACCAAGAAGGAACGCCGCCGTGCGGATGGTTCCTATATCAAGTTTGACGAGAACGCAGCTGTGATCCTGAAGGCTGACGGTGACCCCCGCGGTACCCGCATCTTCGGACCGGTTGGTCGTGAACTTCGCGATAAGAAGTTCATGAAGATCGTTTCTCTGGCTCCGGAGGTGCTTTAGTCCATGGCTAAGATCAAAAAGGGCGACCTGGTTCAGGTCATCACTGGCGCCAAGGCTGAGCGCGGCGGCGACAAGGGCAAGCAGGGCAAGGTTCTGCGCGTCTTCCCCGAGACCAACCGCGTGTTGGTCGAAGGCATTAACCGCGTAACCAAGCACACCAAGGTCGGTCAGTCGCAGCGCGGCACCAAGACCGGTGGCATCGAAGTCGTCGAGGCTTCGATCCACATCTCCAACGTGGCTCTGGTTGACCCGTCCACCAAGAAGCCCACCCGCGTCGGTTTCCGCACCGAGACCGTTGAGCGCGATGGCGTGAAGCGCGAAGTGCGTGTCCGCGTGGCCAAGAGCTCAGGGAAGGACATCTAATGACTGAGACTCTCGAGACTCCGGCAAGCAAGATCGTTCCTCGTCTGAAGACCAAGTACGCGGATTCCATCAAGAGCACGCTCGTTGAGGAATTCAAGTACGAGAACGTCAACCAGGTTCCCCGCCTGGTGAAGGTCGTTGTGAACATGGGTGTTGGAGATGCCGCCAAGGACTCCAAGCTGATCGACGGCGCTGTCCGCGATCTGACCCTGATCACCGGCCAGAAGCCGCAGGTAACCAAGGCCCGCAAGTCGATCGCACAGTTCAAGCTGCGCGAAGGCATGCCGATCGGTGCACACGCAACTCTGCGTGGGGACCGCATGTGGGAATTCCTGGACCGTCTGGTCACGCTGGCTCTGCCGCGTATCCGTGACTTCCGGGGCCTCAGCGGCAAGCAGTTCGACGGCAACGGCAACTACACCTTCGGTCTGACCGAGCAGGTTATGTTCCACGAGATCGACCAGGATTCCATCGACCGCGTTCGCGGCATGGACATCACCGTCGTGACCACTGCCAAGACCGACGACGAAGGCCGTGCGCTGCTCAAGGCGCTTGGCTTCCCGTTCAAGACCGAAGATTAATCTAGCTACGTAAAAGGTCCGTCCGCGCTGGTTCCGAATTTACTTTCGGTACGACCTGCACGGCGGAAACCGTTATGAGGAAGGGCAAGAGCCCACCATGACAATGACAGATCCCGTCGCAGACATGCTTACGCGTCTGCGCAACGCAAACTCGGCATACCACGAATCCGTGTCTATGCCGTACAGCAAGCTCAAGGCACGCGTTGCCGACATCCTGAAGGCCGAAGGTTACATCGCCTCCTGGAAAGAAGAAGACGCGGAGGTTGGCAAGAAGCTGACCCTCGAGCTCAAGTTCGGTCCGAACCGCGAGCGTTCAATCGCTGGCGTTCGTCGTATTTCCAAGCCGGGACTGCGCGTATACGCAAAGTCCACCAACCTGCCGCACGTGCTCGGTGGCCTGGGTGTCGCAATCCTGTCCACCTCTTCCGGCCTCTTGACTGACAAGCAGGCCGGCAAGAAGGGCGTGGGCGGCGAAGTCCTCGCTTACGTCTGGTAACGGGAAAGGAAGAGAATAATGTCACGTATTGGACGTCTCCCCATCACCGTTCCTGCCGGCGTTGAGGTCAAGGTTGACGGCTCTGTCGTCAGCGTCAAGGGTTCCAAAGGCGAGCTGAGCCACACTGTGCCCAGCCCGATCGAGGTTTCCCTGGAAGATGGCACCCTGACTGTCGCCCGCCCGAACGACGAGCGCGCCTCACGTTCGCTGCACGGCCTGACCCGCACCCTGATCGCCAACATGATCCAGGGTGTCACCGCAGGCTACGAGAAGAAGCTTGAAATCGTTGGTACTGGTTACCGCGTTCAGGCAAAGGGATCTGACCTGGAGTTCGCTCTGGGCTTCAGCCACCCGGTTAACATCACGGCACCGAACGGCATCACCTTTGCAGTAGAGACCCCGACCAAGCTCTCTGTTTCAGGTATCTCCAAGCAGCAGGTCGGCGAGGTTGCTGCCAACATTCGCAAGCTGCGGAAGCCGGACCCCTACAAGGGCAAGGGCATCCGTTACGCAGGCGAAGTCATCCGCCGCAAGGTCGGAAAGGCTGGTAAGTAACCATGGCGATCGCAATTAACAAGAAGCGTACGAACAAGAGCAAGTCTGCCCAGCGCAGCCGCCGCCAGCTTCGTATCCGCAAGCGCATCTCCGGAACGGCTGTACGTCCTCGTCTGGTCGTCAACCGCTCCGCACGCCACGTATTCGTCCAGGTTGTCGATGACAGCAAGGGCCTGACCGTAGCGAGCGCCTCCACTCTGGAAGCCGACCTTCGTGCATTCGACGGTGACAAGACTGCCAAGGCCAAGCGCGTTGGCGAGCTCGTCGCCGAGCGTGCCAAGGCTGCCGGTATCGAAGCGGTTGTCTTCGACCGCGGTGGTAACAAGTACCACGGCCGGATCGCCGCCGTCGCTGACGGCGCACGTGAAGGTGGGCTGGCACTGTGACCGAAAATAACGAAAAGGACATTCAGGTGACTGAAGCTGTAGCTGCTCCGGCAACTGAGACCGCTGCGCCTGCTACCACCGACGGCGCCCGTGGTGGCGCTCGTCGTGGCGAGCGTGGCGACCGCGGCCAGGGCCAGGGCCGTGGAGACCGTGGTGGCCGTGGTGGCCGCGACGGTGGCCGCGAAGCCGAAAAGAGCCAGTTCGTAGAGCGCGTCGTAACCATCAACCGTGTTTCCAAGGTCGTCAAGGGTGGTCGTCGTTTCAGCTTCACCGCCCTCGTCGTCGTCGGTGACGGCAACGGTATGGTCGGCGTCGGCTACGGCAAGGCCAAGGAAGTTCCCGCCGCCATCGCGAAGGGCGTCGAAGAAGCCAAGAAGTCCTTCTTCCGCGTTCCCCGCATCGGCAGCACCATCCCGCACCGCGTCCAGGGTGAGGCCGCCGCAGGCGTCGTCATGCTGCGTCCGGCTTCCGCGGGTACCGGTGTTATCGCCGGCGGTCCGGTCCGTGCAGTACTGGAGTGCGTGGGCATCCACGACATCCTCTCCAAGTCGCTCGGATCTTCCAACGCCATCAACATCGTTCACGCGACCGTTGACGCGCTGAAGCGCCTCGAAGAGCCGGCAGCAGTGGCAGCACGCCGCGGCCTCCCGCTCGACGAGATCGCTCCGCCGGCCATGGTGAAGGCGCTTTTGAACCAGAAGGCAGGTGTCTGAGTCATGGCTAAGAACGTGCTTGTCTCCGACGCAAAGTTGGAGATCACTCAGATCAAGTCCGCCATTGGCGGCAAGCAGAACCAGCGCGACACCCTGCGGTCCCTCGGCCTGAAGCGGATCGGACACACTGTTGTCCGCACCGCCGACGCCGTGACCGTGGGAATGCTCAACACGGTTCCGCACCTGGTAAAGGTAGAGGAGGCGAAGTAAATGGCAGAGAAGAACACCGCCGAAAAGGCACAGGGCGCCGCTGCTGAGAAGCAGAACGCACTGAAGGTTCACCACCTGCGTCCCGCCCCGGGTGCCAAGACCGCCAAGACCCGTGTTGGTCGTGGTGAAGGTTCCAAGGGTAAGACCGCCGGTCGCGGTACCAAGGGTACGAAGGCCCGCTACCAGATCAAGGCTGGCTTTGCCGGCGGCCAGCTGCCGCTGCACATGCGCCTGCCGAAGCTGCGCGGCTTCAAGAACCCGTTCCGGGTTGAGTACCAGGTTGTAAACCTGGACAAGCTCAACGAGCTGTTCCCGGAAGGTGGCGCAGTCACCGTGGAGAACCTGGTCGAAAAGGGTGCCGTTCGCAAGAACCAGCCCGTCAAGGTGCTGGGCACCGGCGACATCACCGTCAAGGTTGATATCACCGTCCACGCATTCTCGGCCAGCGCCGCAGAAAAGATTGCAGCAGCAGGCGGAAGCACCACCGCCCTCTAACGAGGCGGCGGGGCAGTTGCCCGTTGTGAAAACTCCCGGTACCCGGGGCCCAGGCCCCAGGTACCGGGAGTTTTTTTATTTTCCCGCCCTGCGATTGTTCGCAGGACGCGTCCACCCGTTAGACTCGGTTGTTGGGTTTATTTGACCTATCTCACACGACTTTACTTATTACTCAGGAGGACGCTTGCTTAGCGCATTTGGCCGGGCCTTTCGCACGCCTGATCTGCGACGCAAGTTGTTGTTCACGCTGGGAATCATCACAATCTTCCGCTTGGGTGCCTTCATCCCCTCGCCTGGTGTGAGCTACCAGAATGTCCAGCAATGCTTGCAGAACGGTCAGACTTCGGGCGGTATCTACCAGCTCGTCAACCTGTTTAGCGGCGGTGCATTGCTCCAGGTGTCCGTCTTCGCCCTGGGCATCATGCCGTACATCACGGCCAGCATCATCGTCCAGCTGCTCCGGGTGGTCATTCCCCGGTTCCAGATGCTCTACGAGGAGGGCGCCTCCGGCCAGTCGAAGCTGACGCAGTACACGCGCTACCTTACGATCGCCCTGGGCCTGCTGAACGCCACGACGCTGGTGTCGCTCGCGCGTTCCGGCCAGTTGCTGCCGAACTGCCAGCTGCCGATCATCCCGGACGACAGCATCGTCACCACGATCCTCATCATCATCACGCTGACGGCCGGCACCGGCCTCATCATGTGGATGGGTGAGCTCGTGACCGAGAAGGGCGTCGGGAACGGCATGTCGCTGCTCATCTTCACCTCGATCGTTTCCAGCTTCCCCGGCTCGCTCGGTGCCATCTGGACCTCCAAGGGACCGGGTACCTTCTTCCTGGTCCTGGTGATCGGACTGCTGACGGTGGCCGCGGTGGTCTTCGTGGAGCAGTCCCAGCGGCGCATCCCGGTGCAGTACGCGAAGCGCATGATTGGCCGCCGCACCGTGGGCGGCACCAGCACGTACATCCCGATCAAGGTAAACATGGCCGGCGTCGTGCCCGTCATCTTCGCTTCCTCGATGCTGTACCTGCCGGGCCTGATCTCGCAGTTCAACCAGCCCAAGCCCGGCGAGCCGATTGCACCCTGGGTGGAGTGGATCAACAACAACCTGGTCCGCGGCGACCATCCGATCTACATGGCGCTCTACTTCGCCATGATTGTGTTCTTCACTTACTTCTATGTTGCGATCACTTTCAACCCTGAAGAAGTTTCTGACAACATGAAGAAGTACGGCGGCTTCATTCCGGGTATCCGTGCCGGCAAGCCGACCGCAGACTACCTGCAGTATGTGCTTTCCAGGATCACGCTCCCCGGTGCCATTTACCTGGCTTTTGTGGCACTTATTCCGCTGGTCGCCCTGGTCCTGATCAATGCCAACCAGAACTTCCCGTTCGGTGGCACGTCGATCCTGATCATGGTCGGCGTAGGTTTGGAGACCGTCAAGCAGATTGATGCGCAGCTACAGCAGCGTCACTACGAAGGGCTTTTGCGATGACGAGAATGTTGATTATCGGACCTCCCGGATCCGGCAAGGGAACGCAGGCGGAACGCATTTCAGAGCGCCTCGGCGTTATTGCGATCTCCACGGGAGACATCTTCCGCGCCAACGTCAAGGGTGAGACGCCGCTTGGCATCGAAGCCAAGAAGTACATGGACGCGGGCGACTTTGTCCCGGACAGCGTGACCAACAAGATGGTTCGCGACCGCCTCGGCGAGGACGACGTCGACAACGGCTTCCTCCTGGACGGTTACCCGCGCACCACCGCGCAGGTGGACTACCTCGACGGGATCCTCGCAGACGGGGGCCAGTTGCTCGACGTCGTCCTGCAGCTCACGGCTGATGATGAGGAACTTGTCACCCGCCTGCTGGGCCGCGCCAAGGAAACCGGACGCACCGACGACAACGAAGCCGTCATCCGGCACCGCCTTGACCTGTACCACGGCCAGACGGAGGCTGTCGTCGCGAAGTATGCCGAGCGCGGCATCCTGACCCGTGTCGATGGCATCGGCGGCATCGACGAGGTCACCGACCGCGTCATGCAGGCCATCAAAGAGGCCCAGTCGGCCTGATCGGCCGACAACCCTTGAGGCTCCTCCCGGACGACCGGGAGGGGCCTCAGCCATTTGGCCGGCGGCCTCGCCGGCAAAGCCCCATTGAAAGGAAGTTGCGGATGGCATTCGGCCAGCCACGCATCGAATACAAGACCAACGCCCAGATGCGGTCCATGCACGAGGCCGGTCTCGTCCTCAGCCAGGCCCTCGATGCCGCCGTGGCCGCCGCCGCGCCGGGGAAGACCACCAAAGACCTCGACGCCGTGTTCGCCTCCGTGCTCAAAGACGCCGGCGCCACCTCCAATTTCCTGGGCTACCACGGCTTTCCCGCCACGATCTGCACCTCCGTCAACGAGGAGGTGGTGCACGGCATCCCCGGTGACCGCGTCCTGCAGGACGGGGATATCCTCTCGATCGACGGCGGCGCGATCCTGGACGGCTGGCACTCGGACTCGGCCCGCACCGTGATCGTGGGCACCGCCGACCCCGAGGACCAGCGGCTCTCCGATGTCACCGAGGCTGCGATGTGGCACGGGATTGCCGCGCTGGCCACCGGCAAGTTCGTCGGCGACATCGGCAACGCCGTGGACGACTATGTCTCCTCCGTGCCCGGAAAGGCTCTCGGCATCCTCGAGGACTACGTGGGCCACGGCATCGGCTCCGAGATGCACATGGCCCCGGACGTACCGAACTACCGCACCAACCACCGCGGGCCGAAGATCCGCCCGGGGCTGTGCCTGGCCATCGAACCCATGCTGGTCCGCGGGAGCATCGAGACCGCCGTGCTGGACGACGACTGGACCGTGGTGACCACTGACGGCAAGCGCTCCTGCCAGTGGGAGCATTCCGTGGCGGTCCACGAGAAGGGCATCTGGGTGCTCTCCGCACCCGACGGGGGAGCCGCGAAGCTGGCCACCCTCGGCGTCGTGCCCGTCCCGATTCCCTGAGCGAGGGGCCCCGGCTTCACGTCCCGTGGCGATGCGCACCTTTCCCTGTGACACGACAAATCCCTGGCGACGCCGGAATACGGCAGCGCCAGGGATTCGTCGTATCGGACGGAATTTGTAGCCGCGAAACCGGCCCCGTTGGCTGTGTCCGTCCCGATTCCGGGACCCCGTCGGGATATTGAGTTGAAAGGTACCGCCGAATTGTCGACCGACGCCCGTTTTAGCCTGGCATCTCGTTCGTGCTACACGACGTACTCGGCGTCCCAGGGCACCGCGATCGTCCAGGGAGAGGGGCCGACGGACGCCGACGGTGGGGCTAGCTTTAGGTTTGCGGGCCGAGTGGATTAACGTTTGATTTCACTGCGCTGAAATCATGGTTCGCACAATGCGCGACGGGGGTCACGTCGCCTCTGGTCCAACGGGGGAGAAAAGGACATGTTCAAAGTTGAAGCGATTGCGGACAGCTACCGTCATCGGGTCGTCGATGTCGACACCGGCGTGTACCTTGAATGGCTGGTGGCCGGAGGCCCGTACTTCACGGAGGTTTTCAACCTCATTCATCCCGGCGGAATGATTCCCTTTACGACCTGCCGGGAGCACGGCATCGACCCCGACACGGGTCTGCCGTTCTTCGTGTTCAGCTTCATCACTTTTGGGAGCGCCCCGAGGGCACACACGAGAACCAAGCACCTGATCAACTGCACATTCACCGACGAAGTCTCGAAGCAGTTTTGGATGACGGTCGCCACAGAAGCCTTGGTTGTGTTCGGCTCGGCGTACAACGGATTCAAAGTCCCGAATCGGCGATACACACGAGTTGAACTCAACGACGAGATTTACACTCTTGAAGACTTTGGCTACAAGACGTTTCCCGGTTAGATCCGGTCTCACGTCCGGCGCGCGACCCTAACGGCACCAACCGCCCGTCCCGATCCCTAGGGGCACGCGACGCGCATACCCGCGGCGACGCGCACCGTTCCCTGTGACACGACAAATCCCTGGCGACGCCGGAATACGGCAGCGCCAGGGATTCGTCGTATCGGGAGGGGCGTGACGCGTCAGCTCTTGAGCTTCGGCTTCACGTCCTTGGTGTAGATGCCTTCCAGCGTTGCCTTGAGCGCCGTCATGGTGGCCTGGACGTCGCCCTGCTGGGTGAGGATTGCCGCGGCGGACTTGGCCATCTCCTGGTCCGCGCCGGGCAGGAACACGCGGGCGTTGTCCTGGACCCGGGTCACGGCCAGCTGGTCCATGGCCGTCTTGATCTGCGGGGTGGCGGCGAGCACGGAGGTCATGTCCGCCGAGGTGCGGGTCGGCATGTAGCCGGTTGCCGCGGAGAACTCGGCCGTGTTTTCCGGTTCCGTCATGAATTTCAGGAAGGTGGCGGCTGCGAGCTGCACCTCCTTGCTGACACCGCTGGGGATGCCCAGGCCAGCGCCGCCGGTGGGGCAGACTGGGCTTTCGTTCTTCGGACCGCCCGGCAGGTAGCCGACGCCCACGTTGAACTTTGCGGACTTCAGGACCCCCAGCAGGGAACCCGTGGAGGAGATGGTTGACGAGGTGATGCCCGCGGCGAAGTCGTCGGCTGCTTCCTTGGACGAGACGCCGGCCCACTTGTCCTTGAAGATCGAGTCCTGGGCCCACTGCAGTGCGGCGACCGACTCGGCGGAATCACAATTGAAGGTCCAGCCGTTGGACCAGCTGCCGCCCCAGCCCCACAGATTGTTCTGCAGCGTCCAGCCTGCGTAGCCGGCCAGTGCCGGGTAGATGTAGGCGTACTGGGCGCCGGAGCTGGCCTTCAGCCTGGGCGCCCACTCCGCAAACTCCTGCCACGTCTTCGGGGCGCGGTCCGGCAGCCCGGCGGCCTTGAAGTGGTCCTTGTTGTAGTAGAACAGCGGGGTGGAGCGGCCGTAAGGGAGCGCCCACTGCTTGTCCTCGTACTGGTAATCGGCGATGAGGGACTTCTGGAAGTCATCCACCTTGATGTCCAGCTGCTTGACCAGGCTGTCCAGGGCGATGATGTTGCCGTTGGAGTAGTAGCGGAACCACCACACGTCGGAGAGCACCACAACGCCCGGGAGGCCGGACTTCGCGGCCTGCGAGGTCTGGAACTTCTGGGCGATTTCCTCATAGTTCGCCCCGGCGGTGACCAGGTTGACCTTGATGTTCGGGAACTTGGCGTGGAACTTCTCGATGATGGCCTTCTCCACGTCCTGGGACTTGCCCGGGTGGTTGGACCAGAAGTCGATCGAGGCTGCGGGCTTGACGCCGGAGAAATCGATGTCGGCGGCAGCGGTCGCAGCCCCGGTGCCTGCGGTGGACGGGCCTCCGCAGGCAGACAGCGCGGCGGCGCCTGCGCCGGCACCTGCCAGTCCCAGGAAGTGCCTGCGGTCAAGGTTAAACGCCATGGTGGATCCTTTCGATGATGCTGACTCGTTTGATGGTGGTGACTGTGGTTGAAGGGGAAAGCTCGGACGCAGCGTCACCCGGTGACGCTGCCCTGGGTCAGGCCGGCCACGATGTAGCGCTGCAGGGCGGCGAAAACCAGCAGGATGGGGACGATCACCAGGACGGCACCGGCCATCAGGATGCCCCAGCCGGAGCCGTTGCCCTCGGAGTTCTGCAGCAGGGTCAGGCCCACCGGCAGGGTCATCGTTTCGGGGCGGTCGGTGATGATGAGCGGCCAGATGTAGTCGTTCCATTCGCTGACGACGACGACGAGCGCGACCGTGGCGATCGACGGGCCGGAGACCGGAACCACGATCTGCCACAGGCGCCGCCAGTGGCCGGCCCCGTCGATCTCTGCCGATTCCAGGATGGAGGCGGGCAGCGTCATGAAGTGCTGGCGCAGCAGGAAGGTGCCAAACGCCGTGCCAAGGCCCGGGAGGATGATGCCCCACAGGGTGTTCTTGCCGCCCATCCCGGCAATCAGGATGTAGTTGGGCAGGATGGACACCTGCGGGGGGACCATCAGGGCCACGAGGATCAGCACGAAGATGACGTTCTTGTACGGGAAACGGACGAAGACCAGCGCATAGGCGGTCAGGATGGCCAGGAGTACCTTGATGGTGGCGCCCACGCTGGTGACAATCAGGCTGTTCACGAAGAACTGGGCGAACGGCACCGTCGTCATGGCGATGTTGTAGTTTTCGAGATTCAGGCTTTCCGGCAGGATCTTCAAGTCCATGGTGATGATTTCGCCGGGCTGTTTGAAGGAGCTCAGCACCATCCACAGCAGGGGCAGGAACACCACCACGGTGGTGAGGATCAGGGGAAGGTAGCCGCCGGCAATGGTCTGCGTCAGGTTGGCCCGGGAGAACGGCCGGTGGCGCTGCAGCGGAATGTCGGGACCGGCGTCCGGAGCGGAGGCGGGGCCGGCCTGGGCGGCGGGGTCGGGGCTGACGGGGGAGAGCAGGCTCACGAGTAGTGCACCTTCCGTTCGACGAACCGCAGTTGCAGCACGGTGATGATGAGCAGGATGGCGAACAGAATCACCGAGATTGCGGCCGAGTAGCCGGCCCGGTTGAACGCACCGAAGGCCTGGAGGTAGGCCTCGTAGATCAGCGTGCTGGTGCCGTTGCCCAGCGGGGTCATGATCCGGATCAGGTCGAAGGCCTGCAGCGAGCTCAGCATGGTGGTGATGAGCAGGAAGAACGTGGTGGGGGAGAGCAGCGGCAGGGCCATGCTGACAAAGCGCCGGAAACCGTTGGCGCCGTCCAGCGACGCGGCCTCCATCACGTCCTGCGGGAGCGACTGCAACCCGGCCAGGTAGACGACAGCGCAGTAGCCGAGGTTTTTCCAGACGTAGACGATGATGACCATGACCAGGGACAGTTGCGGATCATTGATCCACTGCGGACTCTGCTGGCCGAGGCCGCGCAGCAGCCAGGCGAGCACTCCGTAGCCGGGATCGAAAATGAACAGCCAGACGAGGCCGACGCCGACGCCGCTGAGCACGTACGGGGCGAAGACGGCGGAGCGCGCGAACGTTGTGCCGCGGATCTTGGAGTTCAGGGCAAGGGCCACCAGGAGGCCCAGGACCATGGAGCCGCCGACCGTGATGACGGTGAAAACGGCGGTGGTGCCCAGGACCTTGGTGGCGTCCGAACTCGTGAAGAACGTGACGTAGTTGTCGAAGCCCACCACGGTGGCCGACGCCGAGCCGAGGGTCCAGTCCAGGGTGGAGTAGTAGATGTTGTTGAAGAGCGGGAGGTAGGTGAACACCGCAATCAGGAGGAGGTTGGGGAGGGCCAGGGCCAGGAAAACGACGAAGTCCCGGCGGGTTCTGGAGGACCAGCGGGCGCGCGGCGCGGCGGGCGGCTTGGCCTCCACGACGGCGCGGGGGCGGTCGGTCAATTGTCGAGTCATTCAGGTCTCTAACGGGTCCGTGCCTACCGGTGGCAGGCGGGTGGGCGGGGATACCTTGCTATCACTTCACCACATGGCTGGTGGGCAGAATCCCGCACAAGACCCCAGGAGAGCTTTGTTGTCCTAGGCTTCGTCGCCCGTTCACGTTGTGTTGCCTGCAGTATTACATAACGCTTGTTTGGGCCACGGACATCCGGCCGCGATTCGTCCAGACGATGGAGCCGCGCCTGTGGGCAGTCGCCGCCCGCCGGAGCGCACAATAGAGCCATGACTGCGATTACGGATGTGCCGGGTCTGAGGGTGGGCCATGCCGGCAGGGTGGGCGAAGGCTGGCTGAGCGGGGTGACGGTGGTGCTGCCTCCGGCCGGGACAGTGGGCTCCGTCGATGTCCGGGGCGGAGGTCCCGGGACGCATGAAACCGATGCCCTGGACCCGACGACGCTGACGCGTACCGTCGATGCGATCGTCCTCAGCGGGGGAAGCGCCTACGGCCTTGCCGCGGCCCATGGCGCCCAGCGTTGGTGCGAGGAGAACGGCCGGGGGTTCGCCGTGCCCGGCGGCCTGGTCCCGATCGTGCCGGCCGCGGCGATCTTTGACCTTGGCCGCGGCGGGGACTTCGCCGCGCGCCCGGACGCCGCCATGGGCTACGCGGCCACCGCGGACGCCGCCGCCCGGCAGGAAGGGCACGACGTCGAACGAGGCAACGCAGGAGCCGGCACCGGAGCCCTCATCGGCCGGGGCCAGTTCAAGGGCGGAGTAGGCACCGCCTCCATCACACTGGAGAACGGGGCAGTTGTCGGGGCCCTCGCGGTAGTTAACGCGCTTGGGTTACCTTTTGGCACATCGCCGCAGCAGCCGGAACCCGGCAGCGTGCGTCTAAGCGACGAAGGAGCGAGCACGCAGAGGGTTTCGGTTGCTGAGGCGAAAGCCGGGGCGGGCACCGTCAAAGAGGAAGAACCACCCGCGCTCAACACGACACTGGTCGTCGTCGCAACCAATGCCGTGCTGGACAAGGCCGAGTGCAAACGCACAGCCTCTGCCGCCCACGCCGGACTGGCCCGTGCGCTCAATCCCAGCCACACCCTGGCCGACGGCGATACGGTGTTTTGCCTCGCCACCGGGGCGCTCGCGCTGGACCGCAGCAGCGAGTCCGCCCGGCAGGTGAGCCTCATCACCCTGCAGAGTGCGGCAGCCGACGTCGTGCGCCTGGCGATCCTGGACGGGATCGCCCGCGCGGACGCCGTGAGTACGCCGGCGGGCGATTTTGGTGCGTACGGACGCTGAGTGCGCTACGATTGCTGGATTTAACATTCGGGCCGAAATGGCGTAATGTTGGCTGTTGGTTGTCTGCCCTGTTGTGCCCTTTTGTGGCCGGGAGGCATCAGCCAATCAATCAAAAACGTCCGCGGTCATTTCCGGTGCAAGCCGGAGGGCTGCGGCAAACAACAGTTAGCGGAGGGTATGGCCAAGAAGGACGGGGTCATTGAGATCGAGGGCGTTGTGACTGAGGCGCTGCCTAACGCGATGTTTCGCGTTGAGCTCACCAACAAGCACATCGTTCTGGCACACATCTCTGGAAAGATGCGCCAGCACTACATCAGGATTCTCCCTGAGGACCGGGTAGTGGTGGAGCTGAGCCCGTACGACCTGACACGTGGTCGTATCGTCTACCGCTACAAGTAAACACTGGCCGGCCAAAGCAACAGCTCGAAGCCGGTCCAGCTGACCAACTGCAACACGCAAAGGAACGCCATGAAGGTCAAGCCGAGCGTTAAGCAGATCTGCGAAAAGTGCAAAGTGATCCGCCGTAATGGCCGGGTCATGGTGATCTGCGAGAACCCGCGCCACAAGCAGCGCCAGGGCTAATTTCCCTCACGGGAAATCCTGGGTTGCTAACCCACGCAAGTAAATAAAAGGCAGCACAAGCTGATCTGGGACGTATGGGCCCGTACAGCTAACCCCCGGTCGGAGGCTGGGGCCGCACGGATTGTGCGGGTGTACTGCCTACGACCTCCGGTTTATTCAAGGAGCACTGCCTCTATGGCTCGTCTCGCTGGCGTAGACATTCCCCGCGAAAAGCGGTTGGAAATTGCGCTTACTTACATCTACGGCGTGGGCAAGACCCGTGCACACGAAACCCTGGCTGCCACCGGCATCAGCGCGGACGTTCGGGTCAAGGACCTGTCCGACGCCGAGCTCGTCCAGCTGCGTGATTACATTGAAGGCAACTACAAGGTTGAGGGTGACCTTCGCCGCGAAGTAGCAGCAGATATCCGCCGCAAGGTTGAAATCGGCAGCTACGAAGGTATTCGCCACCGTAAGGGCCTGCCAGTGCGCGGACAGCGCACGAAGACGAACGCGCGTACCCGCAAGGGCCCGAAGCGCACCGTCGCAGGCAAGAAGAAGACGCGCTAAACCGCTCGTCTTCCACCCGATAACTTTCTGTAGGAGAAATAATGCCCCCGAAGACTCGTGGCGCGGTTCGCAAGCCGCGTAAGAAGGACAAGAAGAATATCGCGCTGGGCCAGGCGCACATCAAGAGCACCTTTAACAACACCATCGTTTCCATCACGGACCCGAACGGTGCTGTCATCTCCTGGGCTTCCTCCGGTGAGGTTGGCTTCAAGGGCTCACGTAAGTCCACCCCGTTCGCAGCCCAGATGGCCGCCGAAGCCGCCGCAAAGCGTGCGCAGGAGCACGGCATGCGCAAGGTTGACGTATTCGTCAAGGGCCCGGGTTCGGGACGCGAAACGGCTATCCGTTCACTGCAGGCCGCTGGCCTTGAGGTTGGATCCATCCAGGATGTAACCCCCAGCGCCCACAACGGCTGCCGTCCGCCGAAGCGCCGCCGCGTCTAAGGCTTTCCAACGCACCGGTGCTTGCCCGGACCTTCAACGGTCCGGGCAAGCCCAGCCGCGTTAAGTCTTCAGACCGATCTTTCCACCACCTGTGTTGCGTCATATAGCGGATGCTCGCCGAAAGGAAACCTAAGTGCTCATTGCACAGCGCCCCACCCTCTCCGAAGAGGTCGTCTCCGATAACCGCTCCCGTTTCATCATTGAACCGCTGGAGCCCGGTTTCGGTTACACCCTCGGAAACTCCCTCCGCCGTACCCTGCTCTCCTCCATCCCCGGTGCCTCTGTCACGAGCATCCGGATCGATGGCGTGCTGCACGAGTTCACCACGGTTCCGGGTGTCAAGGAAGATGTCACTGAGATCATCCTGAACATCAAGAACCTGTCGGTTTCCTCCGAGCACGACGAGCCGGTTGTTGCTTACCTGCGCAAGCAGGGCCCGGGAGTCGTCACCGCCGCGGACATCGCTCCGCCGGCCGGCGTCGAATTCCACAACCCGGATCTGCACATTGCCACGCTGAACTCGAAGGGCAAGTTCGAACTCGAACTGACCATCGAGCGCGGCCGCGGCTACGTTTCGGCAGCTCAGAACAAGTCCGGCGACTCCGAGATCGGCCGCATTCCGGTCGACTCGATCTACTCGCCGGTCCTGAAGGTTACTTTCCGCGTGGAAGCTACCCGTGTTGAGCAGCGCACTGACTTCGACAAGCTCATTGTCGACGTCGAGACCAAGCAGGCCATCGCCCCGCGCGATGCCGTTGCTTCGGCAGGTACCACCCTGGTGGAACTGTTCGGTCTGGCCCGCGAGCTGAACACCGCAGCTGAAGGTATCGAGATTGGCCCGTCGCCGACGGATGCTGCCCTGGCAGCAGACATGGCCCTGCCGATCGAGGATCTGGACCTCACCGTCCGTTCCTACAACTGCCTCAAGCGTGAGGGCATCCACACCGTGGGTGAACTCGTGGCCCGCTCCGAGGCCGACCTCATGGACATCCGTAACTTCGGTGCGAAGTCCATCGATGAGGTCAAGGCAAAGCTGGTTGAACTGGGCCTGTCCCTCAAGGACTCGCCTCCCGGTTTTGACCTCGCAGCACGCGCCGCAGCAATTGAAGAGGACGACGCCGCTTTCAGCGACGACGAGCTCTAACAAACAGATCTTGGCCTGCCGGCTGGATGCACCATGGTGTGCGCAGCCCAACGGCTTCCATATGAGGAGAAACTATTATGCCTACCCCCGCTAAGGGTCCGCGCCTCGGAGGCGGAGCAAGTCACGAGCGTCTGATGCTCGCGAACCTGTCCGCCGCACTGTTCGAGCACAAGCGGATCACCACCACGGTGACCAAGGCCAAGCGACTGAAGCCGTACGCCGAGCGTCTGGTGACTTTCGCCAAGCGTGGCGACCTGGCTTCCCGCCGCCGTGTACTCGGCTTGATCAGCGACAAGGGCATCGTCCATGAGCTGTTCACCGACATTGCACAGGCAGTGGAGAACCGCAACGGCGGCTACACCCGCATCACCAAGATCGGCAACCGCAAGGGCGACAACGCTCCCATGGCTGTCATCGAACTGGTTCTCGAGCCGGTTTCCGCCAAGCAGGCAGTCGTAGCCGAGGCTACCCAGGCTGCCGCCAAGGCTGCCCCGGCAGCTGAGGAAGCTCCCGCCGAGGCCGAGGTTGTTGAGACCGAAGAGGCTCCTGAGGCTGAGGTCGTTGAGACCGAAGCTGCAGCAACCGAAGAGGCTCCGGCCGCTGAGGAAGCAGCCGCTGACTCCAAGAAGGACGCGAAGTAGTTCGCTGATTTCTTCGCATAGACTTAAGTCTATGAACGACCAGAAACCCGCTGCCCCCGTGAGAGGGGGCGGCGGGTTTTTGCGTATCCGGCTTGATCTTGCGTACGACGGCGGACCCTTCAGCGGGTGGGCCGTGCAGCCCGGCAGGAGGACCGTCCAGGGCGCGCTCGAAGAGGCCATCGCGATGCTGATCCGCAGGCCCGTCCGGGTGACCGTCGCCGGGCGGACCGATGCCGGTGTGCACGCCCGCGGCCAGGTGGTCCACGTCGACCTCACCGAGGCGGAGTGGCTGGGCCTCAACCGCGGCGCGGAACTGGACCCCGCCGTCGCGCTGCTCCGCCGGCTCCGCGGCTCGCTCAGCCGGGTGCTGGGGGACCTCACCGGGTCCATCGAGGTCCACAGGGTTTGCCTCGCCCCCGAGGGCTTTGACGCCCGGTTTTCCGCGCTGTGGCGCCGCTACAGCTACCGGATCGCGGACGGACCCGCCCTCTGGGACCCGCTGGGCCGTACCTCCACGCTGTGGCACCAGGACGACCAGGATGTCGGGCTGCTCAACGAAGGCGCCTCGCAGCTGCTGGGGCTTCAGGATTTCCGGTCCTACTGCAAGCCGCGCGAAGGTGCCACCACCATCCGGGAACTGCAGCGCTTCGAGTTTGCCCGCGGTGCGGACGGAGTCCTGGTCGCCACCGTCCAGGCCGATGCGTTCTGCCACAACATGGTCCGCTCCCTGGTGGGCTCGGCGCTGTATGTAGGGGCCGGCATCGAGAAGCCCGGCTGGCTGTACGAGCGGCTGCTGGCCCGCCAGCGGGACGCCAAGTCCGTGCTGGCCGCCCCGCATCCGCTGGTGCTGGAGGAAGTGGCCTATCCCTCGGCCAGCGGGCTGCTGGCGAGGGCCGAGCTGACGCGCGCCTTGCGTCAGTAGCACGGCGCTCGGCCCGAACTAGAAGGCCGGCGGGGCGGCCTCGGCGGGAAGCTCAAGGGTGAAGGTGCTCCCGCAGCCGGGACGCGTGCTGCAGGAAATCGAGCCGCCGTGCCGCTCCACGATTGCCTTGGTGATGGACAGGCCCAGCCCGGCGCCCGGAATCGAGCCCTCCCGGACCGCGGGGCTGCGGAAGAACCGGGTGAAGACCCGTCCGGCGTCGGCGGCTGTCATCCCCATCCCGGCATCCTCCACGCGAAGCAGCACCCGGTCGCCCTCGGTGCTGGCGGAGACGTGGACGCGGCCGCCGCCGGGAGAATACTTGATGGCGTTGGACACGAGGTTGTCCAGTGCCTGGCTGATCCGCAGCGGATCCACATGGGCCCAGAGCGGGTCCGGCAGGTCCATGGAGAGCGAGACCCGGGACGCCTGGGCATGGGCCTGGGCCGAGCCGAGGCTCGCTTCGACCAGGCTGGCCAGATCGGTCCGGCGCGGGTGGACGTGCACCGTCGAATTGGCAGACATCAACAGGTCGGAGACGAGGGCCAGCAGGCGCTCGGCGTTGCGTTGTGCCACTTCGATCCGTCGCACCGTGGTGGTGGAGAGCTCTGTCGAATCACCAAGTGCCAGGTCCAGGTTGCCGATGATCGAGGTCAACGGGGTCCGGAATTCATGCGAAACCGTGGACAAGACGTCGTCCTTGACGGCCAGGGCATCGACCAGGCCGGTGACCTCGTTGAACACGACGACGGCGCCGCGGAAGCCGCCGTCGTCGCCCTGCAGCGGACGCGCACCCGTGGAAACGACCCGGCTGCCAGGGGCCTCGCCAAAGCGCACCAGGTAGTCTGCGAAGGACTCCCCGGACGAGGCCCGCCGAATGGGACGCCGTTCCAGCGGCAGCGGTGTCTCCTGGTCCGGCCCGGTCAGCAGCAGTTGTGACTCCTGCACACCCTGTGCGGAACCAGCGGGTGCCGCGGACTTCTCCAGGGCTGACTGCCAGCTGTTCGTCAGCAGGCGGCGTCCTGCCGCGTCCACCGCAACGATGCCGACGTCGACGGTGTCCAGGATGGTGTTGAGAAGCCGTTCCCGTTCCCGGCTGTCCGCCAGCAGTGCCTGCAGCTCCGCTTCCTTGGCTTCGGTCCGCCGCTGCTCCTGGTGCACGCGCAGCCGGGCGAAGCGCAGGGCGACGGACACGGCAAAAGTCATGCCAGACAGGAGCAGGAGGCCGGCGGCCCGGTCCGGGGCGGAGCCGGACCCCGTGGCCAGAAGCCAGGGCAGGCCTGCCAGGAGCGGCCCGAAGAAGCTGATGGACAGGCACACCGCGGCGGACACCCCGGAGGTGGAAACCCAGACCACCGGCAGGATGGACAGCACGCCAACGTCTGGCAGGCCGTCGACGCTGCCGCTTCGGCTGAGTCCGATGGCGAGCAGGTCCAGGACCGGGATCACCAGCGGGGCGAGCGGTCCAAGCCGTGCCCAGGGCACCAGGAAACAAGCCAGCACGAGCGCGGCGTGCAGGGCCAGGGCCACGGCGAACAGTGGCTCGTCGAACAGCCCGGACCAGCCGGCAGGTGAGGCCAGCACAACAGCGGCCATGGCGAAGGTCAGCGGCAGTTGGAACACCAACACCCTCGCCCGCGGTGCCAGGGCCCTGAAGTAACCGTCCATCCTTCGGACCAGTCGCTGTTCACTCACTAAAGCCGCACTCCTTCCTTGCTGCTCCAGTTTTACACCTGTTGTCACACAAACTTGACACAAAGCTTAGTAATGTGGCTTCTGTTACTGCGCCGGAACCGGTTTTTCCCGGTCATCGTGGGTATTCTGACAATGCCGGTGGGGGGCCGCGCGATAAGCACTGCCGGCGCGTCCGCGTCGGTGCAGGGAGCAGGACCGGATGTGAGGGGGGCCATGACTGATCTTGGAGTCGCTGTCGTCGTAGAGGATGACGAAGACGTTCGAAACCTGGTCGAAGCCGTGCTGAGCCAGGCGGGGTTCGAGGTCCACTCGGCCGCCCGCGGGCGCGAGGGGGTAGACGTTGTCCGGCGCCTCGAAGCCGACGTTGTCACCTTGGACGTGGGCCTGCCCGACATTGACGGTTTCGAGGTCCTTCGCCGGATCCGGCAATTCAGCGACGCCTACGTCGTGATGTTGACAGCCCGTACGGACGAACTGGACACCCTGACGGCGCTGCATACCGGCGCCGACGATTTTATGACGAAACCCTTCCGCCCCCGCGAGCTCCGCGCCCGGGTGGCGGCCATGATGCGGCGGCCCCGGCAGGACACCACCAGCGACTCAGCCGCGCCGGGAGGGCCTGCGACGGCGGCCCCGGCACTGCAGGACTCCGTGCTCCGCCACAACGGACTGGCCCTTGACCCGGACAGCCGTTCGGTGACGGTCGACGATATGCCTGCAAGCCTGACCCGCAGCGAGTTCGACTTGTTGCATGCCCTGCTGAAGGGGGCCGGTGCCGTCCGGTCCAAAACTGACCTGGTCCGGGTGGTGCGGGGCGAGTACTACCGGGCGGACGCGTACATCGGCGAATCCGACGAACGGGCTGTCGAAGTCCACATCGGGAACCTCCGGCGGAAGCTGCGCGAGGATCCGCTCCAGCCGCGCTGGCTCCAGACGATCCGCGGAGTGGGGTACCGGCTCGCTCCCCGGCGGGACTAGCTGTCCCAGAGGATGTAGCTGTACTGCAGTTCATCCACCGTGTCGCTGCCGCTCTCGGCAACATTCCCCAGGAGGGAGCTGGCCCGGTCCATGTCGCCGCCACGGATGGCAGCCTCAAGTTCTCCGGCAAGCTTGGCGAGTTGCACGCCGCCCACCATGGCCGAGGACGTTTTCAGGCTCAGCACAGCCTCCAGCGACTCCGCCTGGTCCCGGCGGCCCAGCGCCGAGGCCAGGGAGCGGTAGCGTTGCTCCCACATCCTGGCGTAGTCCCTGGCGAACCCTTTGGCGACGGACGGGCTGTCCAGCTGGGTACCGAGGTCCTGGAGCGCCGCAGGGTCAACCAGGGGCGAAGTTGGCAGGCCCTCCGGCGTGTCGACGGCCTCTGCCGGAGGAGCCAGCACAGCGCCGCACGGGGAGTTGGCCGGGGCCGGGGAGGCGCTCGCTGTGTCGTCGTCGGGCAGGGCAGCTGGAAAGGACATGTGCCTACGCTACTTCGTGTCGCTGCCATTGCTCCGCACACCCGGCATTCCTGCGGAAACCTTGCGGCATTCCGGGGGAAGCGCCTTTAGTGCCCGCTGAAGGTGTTGATCGCGTTGATGACGGCGGGGCCCAGGATGGCAATGAAGAGCACCGGGAAGATGAAGAAGAGGAGCGGGAACAAGATGGTGACGGGCAGCTTCATCGCTTTTTCCTCGGCCCGCTGCCGGCGCTTGACCCGCATGACTTTTGCCTGGATCCGGAGCACCCGGCTGATGGCAATGCCGTACGTGTCCGCCTGGACCACCGCCTGGACGAAGCTGCGCAGCTCCGGGATGTTGGTCCGTTCGGAGAGCGCCAGGTAAGACTCGCGGCGGCTCCGGCCCACCTGCATGTCCTGGAGCGTCCGGACGATTTCCTCGGCGAGGGGGCCCTTGCCGTTCTCCCCGGCGCGTGCCATGGCTCCCTCGAAACCCAGGCCGGCTTCCACGGAGATCAGCATCTGGTCCAGGGTGTTGGCCAGTTCCAGCTGCATGATTTTCTGGCGTTCCTGCCCCTTGCTGTAGAGCAGGAGGTCCGGGATGAAGTAGCCCAGCAGTACGACAAAGACTCCCACCAGCTTGATGACCGGCGTCGGGCCGCTGGCGCTGATGTAGTAGCCGAGCAGGGCCCCCAACATTCCCAGCAGGGGCTTGGCCGCCAGGACCCGTCCGAGGGGCAGCGAAGCAGGACGGCCGGCGAGGGACAGCAGCTTGTCGAGTTTACGGACATACCCGGCCGGTGTCAGCCGGTAACCGACCCGCTCCAGCAGCTTGCTCTGTTTCTCCTCCGGTTGCCCGGCGGTGTCCGTCCCGAGTGCGAGCATCGTCCGGACAGCCCGCTGGGACGAGCGGTCGACGGAGAGCAGCGACCACACCAGGTAGCCCAGTGGAACGGAGACCAGCAGCAGGGATATCAGTACTACGGAGTTCACGGGCGCCTCAGAACTTCAGGTCGATGATCTTGCGCATCCACAAGCCGCCAATGGTCATCAGGATGATGGACGCCGCGATCATGCCCCAGCCGAGCGGGTGGGTGAACATCACGTTCATGTAGCCGGGGTTGACCAGCATCAGCATGACAACAATCCCGATCGGCATGGCCATGAGGATGTAGGCGGAGAACTTGCCCTCCGCGGCGAGGGACTTGATGTGGCCCTTGATTTCACTGCGCTCGCGGATGGTTTCGTTGACCTGGTCCAGGACCTCGGCCAGGTTTCCGCCCACTTCCCGGTTGATCTGGATGGCCTGGGCGATCCAGACGAAGTCCTCGTTCCGCATCCGCTCGGCCGTGTCGTTGAGGGATGACTGCAGGTCACGTCCCAGGCTGGTTTCGGTGACCACCCGGCGCATCTCTTCCGCCGTCGGGCTCAGCGATTCGGTGGCCGCGGCGTCGATGGCACGCAGGATGCTGTGCCCGGCACGGAGCCCGCCGGCCAGCAGCTGGAGTGTGTCGCCGAGCTGCTGGTCAAAGGTGTTCCGGCGTTTGCCGGCCAGATAACCGAGCACGAGGTGCCCCACCAGCGGGGATACCAGGACGAAGAGAATCGCGACCAGCGGACCGGCCACGACCAGCCCGACCACGGCTCCCACCAGCGCTCCGGCCAGCACGAGGACGAAGAAGTCGGCCTGGCTCATCCGGAGGCCGGCGTTCTCCAGCGCTTCCCGGTTGAAGAGCCGGACCTTGCGTTGCGCGAAGAAACCGTCGACCAGGTGTACGGCCGAACCGGCGAACCGGGTCAGCTGGGAATCGGGCTGGTTCTGGACGGGTCTGCGCCGGTCCAGCGGCACGCTCGCGCTGCCTGTGGCCAGCAGCGCGTAGCCGAGCAGCAGCACGGCCGCGAAGATCAGCCCGACCCCGAGGGGCAACACGGTCATTCCCGGCTCACACCCTTCCGGCCGCGGTCAGCGGGGCGGCAAATACGCTGGGGGAGACGTAGATGCCCAGATCCTCGAAGCGGTCAATAAAGCGGGGGCGGATTCCGGTGGGGACCGGTTTGCCGAGGAACCGGCCGTGGGCGTCGACGCCGGCCGAGTAGTCGAAGACGAACGCGTCCTGCAGCGTGACAATGTCCCCTTCCATCCCTTGGACCTCGGTGACGTGGGTGATCCGGCGGGTGCCGTCGCGGAGCCGGGAGATCTGGACAATCAGGTTGACGGCGGAGGCGATCTGTTCCCGGATTGCCCGCAGCGGCAGGTCCATGCCGGCCATCAGCACGAGGGTTTCGAGGCGTGCGACGGCGTCGCGCGGCGAGTTGGAGTGGACCGTGGAGAGGGAACCGTCGTGGCCGGTGTTCATGGCCTGGAGCATGTCCAGCGATTCGCCGCCGCGGACCTCACCCACCACGATCCGGTCCGGGCGCATACGCAGCGAGTTGCGCAGCAGTTCACGGATGGTCACTTCGCCCTTGCCTTCGGTGTTGGGCGGACGGCTTTCGAGCCGGACCACATGGCGCTGCTGGATCTGCAGCTCGACGGCGTCCTCGATGGTGACGATCCGCTCGTCGTCCGGCAGGAAGGAGGAGAGCACGTTGAGCAGCGTCGTCTTGCCGGTGCCGGTGCCTCCGGAGACGATGATGTTCAGCTTCGCCTTCACGCAGGCGTTGAGCAGTTCGGCCATTTCCGGCGTCAGGGTGCCGAACTCGATGAGGTTCCGGACCGTCAGCGGCACCTTGCTGAACTTCCTGATGGTCAGCGAGGAGCCGCCCACCGCGAGCGGGGGGATCACGGCGTTGACGCGGGAACCGTCCTCGAGGCGGGCATCCACGAGCGGCGAGGACTCGTCGATGCGGCGGCCCACCTTGGAGACGATCCTCTCAATCACTTTGCGCAGGTGGTCTTCGGAGCTGAACCGCGATTCGGTCAGGGTCAGCTTGCCGTGCCGCTCGACATAAATCTGGTCCATGCAGTTGACCATGATTTCCGTGACTGCGGGATCATCCAGGAGCCGCTGCAGGGGGCCGTAGCCGAGCACGTCGTCCGCGACATCCTGGACGAGTCGGGAGCGTTCTTCGACGGAGAGGGGGACCTGTTCGGCGTCGATGATCCGGATGAGCTCCTCCCTCGCGGAGGTGCGCAGTTCGTCCTCCTTGACAGCGGAGTCGTTGAACCGGCTCCCCATCCGCTCGAAGAGGGCGGTCGCGGCGCGTTGTTTGAGAGCCGCGAAGACGTCCACCGGCTGCTGGGCCTTCGACCGGTACGTCTCC
>NZ_AUPJ01000192.1:8708-34732 GCF_000427315.1 Arthrobacter sp. TB 26 | reverse complement strand
GGGCGCAGGCCCGGGTGCGCCCAGAGCCGCTCGGAGCGGGAGATGTCCGGGGTGGCCTCGTCGGTGACACGCTCGGTGCCGAACTCGAAGAACCCGGCGTCGGCGTAGTGCACAAACGGGATGTCCAGGCCGTCGATCCAGGCCATCGGCTCATCGGTGTCGTTGTGGTGGCCGTGGAAGTTCCAGCCCGGAGTCAGCAGGAAATCCCCGCGCGACATCCGGACCGGGTCCCCGTTCACCACCGTCCAAACGCCTTCGCCCTCGACGACGAAACGGAACGCGTTCTGGGAGTGGCGGTGCTCCGGGGCGGTCTCGCGCGCACCAAGGTACTGGATGGCTGCCCACAGCGTGGGCGTGGCGTACGGCGTACCGGCCAGCCCCGGGTTGGCCAGGGCGATGGCGCGGCGTTCCCCGCCCCGGCCCACCGGGACCAGGTCCCCGGCGCGGGCGGCCAGCGGGTACAGGTCACTCCACCGCCACACGTGGGGCACCGCCTTGGGCGTCGGGACCATCGGCATCAGGTCCGCGATCTCGGTCCAGAGCGGGATCAGGTTCTCCCGGTCAAAATCCCGGTACAGCTCTTTGAGCTGGGCAGCCTCTTCGGGCGTCGGCTCCGGAGCAGTGTGCCCCGCGGCTACTGATTCATGAGTGATGTTCTCAGGCATAGCAATCCTCTACTTGGCGTGGGCGCCGGCGGCAGCCAGGCGTTCGGCGATGTCGGCGCGGAGGTCTTTTTTGTTGATCTTGCCGACCTTGGTGGTTGGCAGTTCGTCGACGACTACGAGATGCTCAGGGATTTTGAAGGCAGCAACACCGGTCCGGCGCAGGAGCTCCTGGATTTGTTCAAGCGTCACTTCGCGTCCGGGTTTGACCGTGATGTAAAGGCAAAGCCGTTCACCAAGCATCTGGTCCGGCATTGCGACCGCGGCTGCCATGGTCACGTCATCGATCCGATAAACCAGGCTTTCGATTTCCTCGGCCGAGATCTTCTCTCCTCCGCGGTTGATCATGTCCTTATCGCGGCCCTGGACGATCAGGTTTCCGTCGGGACGCCGCTCGACAATGTCACCGCTGGCGTACCAGCCGTCAGCGGTGAATGCCCGCGAGTTGGCCTCGGGGGCGCGGTAATAGCCCCTGGGTGTGTAGGGTCCGCGGGTCAGGATGGAGCCCGGGACGCCGTCCGGCAGGTCCTCGCCGGCTTCATCGACGATGCGCACCTCGTCGGCTTCGGACACGGGGCGGCCCTGCGTAGTGCAGATGACGTCTTCGGGATCATCCAACCGGGTGGTGTTGATGAGCCCCTCGGCCATGCCAAAGACCTGCTGCAGTGTCGCTCCCAGGACTGGCTTCACTTTCCGGGCAATCTCGTCCGGAAGGCGCGAACCGCCGACCTGAAGCACCTCGAGGCTGGCCAGCTCCTTGGTGCCGGCTTCCTGCTGGTACTCAATCCATCGCTGGGCCACCGCGGGGACCGCGGTTGAAAGTGTCACGCCCTCACGTTCGATGGCGGCGAAGGCCTTCCGCGGTTCGGGGCTCGGCAGCATGACCACGCGGCCACCGGCGAACAGGATTCCGAGGATGCCAGGGCAGGCCAGCGGAAAGTTGTGGCTAGCCGGAAGGGTGCCCAGATAGACAGTGTCCTCGGTGACTCCGGTGGGAATGGACGTGGCTTTGATGTTGTAGGCGTAGTCGTTGTGGGTTCTGGTGATCAGTTTGGGCAGCCCGGTGGTGCCCCCCGAGAGAAGAAACAGGGCTGGCGAGTCAGGCGACGGTGCACCGGCGTTCAGCCGGGCGCGGGCGCCCGAAACGTCCTTGCCTGGTGCCAGGATTTCCTCGAGACGTACGTTCAGGGGGTGCGCTGCACCGGAAACGAGGATGATTTCCAGCGACGAAATGCTGGACGCAAGTTCTTCGGCCAAAGCCTGGTGATCAAAGTCCTTGATCACGTCCGGTACGGCGATGGCCCGTGATTCGGAGAGCTCTGTGAGGAACGACAGCTCATATTGCCGGTGCGCCGGCAGAGCCATCACCGGGATGATGCCGGCCCGGAAACACGCCAGGGTCAGCACCGTGAACTGCCAGCCGTTGGGCAACTGGACCATGATGCGGTCGTCCGGTTTCAGGCCCAACTGCAGGAGGCGTTCCGCGGCCGCATCCATCCTGTTGGCCACCTCGGCGTAGCTGAGCCGGACATCACCGTCCACTATTGCGGTTTTTTCCGGCAGCCGGTCGGCGGTTTCCAGGATATAGGCTCCGAGCGGGCGGTCTTCCCAGTAGCCCTTGCTGCGGAATTCTGCCGCAAGGTCCGCCGGCCAGGGGATGGTTCCCTCACTGGTGTGGCTCGTCATTTCATGTCCTCCTCGACATTGATAACTACTGCATCAAGGGCCACGAGCCCGTCGTGGGTCAGGCGCAGGGGGTTGATTTCGATTTCCGCGATCGCGTCATTGGAAACAAGCGCGTCGCCGAGCCTGACCAGCAGGGCCGCTAACTCCTCCGTCTCCAGCATCGGCCCGGAACGGAAACCGTACAAGAGCTCGCGCGCCTGGAGGTCGCCGGGCATGCCCTCCGCCACACGGACGGACAGGGGAGCGGAGCGGATGGAAATATCGGCGAAGACTTCCGCAGTGGTGCCACCCAGACCTAGTACGGCGATCGGTCCGAAGACGGGATCACGGCGGACGCCGACCACGAGGTCGATACCGGATGGGGCCATTACCTCGACCAGGAATTCGCGGGCACCGGCGGCTTCAAGGCCGTCCAGCGCCCGGTTCATGGCCTCGGGGGAGTTCACTCCCAGGTGCACGCCTCCGATCTCGGTCTTGTGCAGAACCGCGGCGTCGAGCAGCTTGACCGCAACGGGACCGCCCAGCTCGGAGAGAGCGTCCTGAGCCGCGGCGCGCGTGCTGCAGCTTCGCCGGGCAGGGGTGGCGATGCCGAGTGCGCCAAGGAGTTCCTTGGCGCGGTTCTCGTCCCAGGGCCCTTCCAATGCCGGCCAGGTGAAGGCTCCAGCGGGTGCTTCGGCGCGCTGGAATTGCCCGCGGGCGTCGTTGACCAGAGCTGTGATGCCGTGGGCCAGCGAGGTCGGTCCGCTGATCAGCGGCAGGTCATGCTGATGGGCTGACTTTCGGGCCCGTTCCAGGTCGCCGTCGGGTCCGTCGACGCCGATCAGGAACGGCATTGTGTCAGCTACACCGGAATTGGCGACGGCGAGAGGAAGGTCGGCGACGGGTTCAGTCAGTCCGTACACCGCGACGACATCGATGGCCGGGTCGGAGGCCACTGCGGCCACGACCTTTTCGTAGCCGGGACCGGGGCGGCCGGTGTCCACGGGATTGGCCTGGAAGGTCAGCGGCGGCAGCAGAGTGCCGATGGCGTCCTGGCTGGTCTGGGCCAGGCGCGGCAGCGTCACGCCGGCGCTGTGGAGGGCATCGGCGATCAACAGTCCGGGGCCGGCCTGGCCTGTGATGAGTCCGACTCCGGGGTCGGCCGCCGGGGCAAGCCGCCGCCCGGCCAGGGCGGTGACAGCGGCAACCAACTGGTTCTCGTCGTCGACGATCACGGCACCGGCCTGTTTCAGGACCGCCCGTGTGGTGCGCCAGGATGTGGCCAGGGCACCCGTGTGGGACTGGGCGAACTCGGAGACGTCATTTCGCCCGACGACCAAAGCCACGACCGGTTTGACGGCACTGAGCCGTGAAACGGCGTCGATGAGGGCTGGTCCGTCGGCGACGGTTTCCAGGTGCAGGGCGACTGCCTTGGTGTGTTCGTCGGAGATCAGGAAGTCGAGGACGTCGGGCGCGCTGATGTCGGTGCCCGCGCCGATGCCGACGGCGAGGCTGACGCCCGCTCCCGCGCGCTGCAGGTGGAAAGCAAGGACGTGGTTGACTCCGCCGCTGGCCGCCACGACGGCCACAGAACCCGGTTCCAGTTCAGCGACGCCGGGAACGAAGCTGGCGCGCAGGTTGCGGCGGGGGACGAAAAAGCCGGACGTGTTCGGGCCGAGCAGCCGAATGCCGGTGTCCCGGACAGCTTCCTCCACCTGGCGGGCGAATTCGATGCCGGGACCGCCGGCCTCGGCGAACCCCCCGGCGCAGACCAGGGCAGCCGTGGCGCCGTTTGCCGCACTGTCACGCAGGGCCTGGGCGGTGGCTGCGGCGGGTACGCAGAGCACTGCCAGATCGGGGCCTCCCGGAATTGCTGCTGCGGCATCGGCGATGCTGGTATGCATGCCGTTTTCGCCGCGGCTGTTGACGAGCTCAACGGGAGCCGGGTAGTTGGCCAGCGACTGTGCCATAACGGCGCCGAGCTTTTCCGGACTGGCCGAGGCGCCCACGACGATGATGCCGCGGGGTGCGAATAGTGGCGTGAGGCTATGCATTGGTTGCCTCCGTGCCTTCCGTTGCAACGGCGTCTGCCCGGCCGGAGAGCACCAGGGTCAGAGCCGACACTGGCCCCCGGTCATCGACGATGACGCTGGTCAGGCCCCGGCCCAGGCGGGCTTCCTCTGAGAGGAGGATCCGCGTGAACGGATTGCCGCCCTGGATGACGACGGCAGCAGCCCGGGCAGGTAGGTGCTCGAAGGCGGCCGGCAGACCCGCTTCGGTATCAGGCGCGGTGATCAGGAGCCCGGTGGTGGCGTCGGCGTCGGCCGGGTTGGTGCTCAGGGCAATACTGCCGCCGGGGCCGGTCAAGGCCACCTGGCCGTTCTGCTCGGCCACGGAGAGCTGGCGCCCCGCGAACTCGACGGAACCGGCGATCAGCGGCGTTTCCAGCGGTGAGTTGCCGTGTCTGGTCAGCCAGTCGTGTTCCGCAGATGCCACCAGCTCCGGGTCGCGCTGGCGGATCTTGTCGATGTCGATGCTGCGGGAGAAGAAATGGAAGGTGAACTGGGTCGGGTCGAAGGAGTTGTAGTACCGGGCGAAGTGTTCCCACCAGCTCAGGCCGCCGCGGGCCTGGTTCTGGATCTTGGCAACCTGTGGCTGGCGTTCAGCTTCGTAATTTGTGAAGGCGAGTTCGAGGTCGTCCTGGTGTTCCGCGATTTCACGGACCAGGCTGATGGCGTCTTCCATGGCCATCTTGGTGCCGGAACCGACGGAGAAGTGGGCGGTGTGTACAGCGTCGCCGAGCAGGACGACGTTGCCCTTGTGCCAGGAGCGGGTGCGGCGGGTGCGGAAATTCGCCCAGCGGGAGTTGTTTGCCACCAGCGGTTCACCGGCGATGTCTTCGGCGAACAGTTTCTCGAGGAAACGCTGGGTCTTGAGGTCGGAGGGTCCAGGGGGCTGGCTGGCATCAAATTCATCGAGGCCGGCCTTCCGCCAGGTGTCTTCGTCGGTTTCAACGATGAAGGTGCTGAGCTCATCGCTGATCGGGTAACCGTGGACCGCGAAGTTGCCGAATTCACTTTGCCGGTGAACGAAGGTGAGCCCATTGAACTTGTAGGTCGTGCCGAACCAGATGAACTTGGCAGTCGCGGTCTCGGCGGTGTGGCCCAGGCTGTCGCCGAGCTGTTCGCGGGTGGAGGAGTTGGCGCCGTCAGCGCCGACAATCACATCGAAGTCATCGAGCTGCGACAGGTCGGGGACGTACTGGCCAAAGCGCGTATCGACGCCGACCTCTGCCGCCCGGTCCTGCATGAGTTTCAGGAGGGTCTTGCGGTAAATGGCGGCCATCCCGTTGCCGGCGAAAGACTTCTGTTCACCTTTGAGCCAGACCTCGATGTCCTCCCAGTGGGTGCCGTAGTCCCGGAGTCCGTTGCGGACTACGGGGTCGGCGTCGTTGATCCGGTTCAGCGTTGCGTCGGAGAAGACCACGCCAAAGCCGAAGGCGTCAGATGCCTGGTTCCGCTCAAAGAGCACGACGTCGGCGTCGGGAACGGTCTGCTTGAACAGGGTTGAGAAGAACAGTCCGCCGGGACCGCCGCCAATGCAGGCTATGCGAAGTGCCATCGATGCCACCTTTTAGAGATTTTGGGGAGGACGTGTGCTACGTCTCCTCCTCATTATGTAACGATTCTCGGCTGATCGTCAACTATTTGTTACATATCGTCCTCGGGAGCCGCTGTACGGACCTTGCCGTGACTTCCTCAACGAACCACGACCAGCTTCCGCGCCTCGACTGGGTTACGCCAAGATCTCCTGGCCCTCCCTGATGGGCTGACCAATGATGCCGGAGACGAATTCGTTGGCGGCAGGCCCGAGCTGGCGGTGTATTGCACCAAAGAGGCTGTACGCCTCGCTGCTGGGCCAGCCCTTGGGCTGCAGCTCGAGGGGCAGGTGCGGGTCCCTGAAGGGGAAGCGGCGAAAATCGCCGATAAGTCGCATCCGTTCGATGAGTGCCGTTCGCCCGTCCTTGGCGGCGTTGACTTCCTCGTCATCAAGGGCGGCATAGGTGCGGATGAATTCCTGATAGTCCGCGCCGAGCTGCTCCAGATCCCAGCATCGCGCGGCAAGGTCCCTGTCCTCCGCGAGGTCGCCGGTCCCGCACCAGAGGGCATCAACTTTGGCCAGCGGATAGTCGGCGGCAATCTCGCGGACCTCGGAGATGAGGTTGTGCGGGCTCAGCCAGGTCGATGGCGACAGCTGGCCGAAACCATGCCACGCGAGCTGCTTGCGGAGCTGCTCACGGACGGCGCGTTCGGATTCCGGAACCTGGTAAATGGCCATGGTCCAGCGCCCCTCCCAGTCTTCGTCCCGCTGCCTGAAGATCCGTTCGCGCCCCTCGTTGAGGATCTCCAGCATGTGGGGGGTAAGTGCGTACACCGTTTCCCGCCCGACGCGCCGGGTGGTGAACCAGCCCTCCTTGCGCAGGCGTGAGAGGTTGACGCGGACCGTGGCCGGCTCAATTTCAAAGACCGCGAGGAGCTCCGTGATATCAGCCAGCCTGACCTCGCTCCCGGCGTACCGGAGGTAGTCCCCGAAAAGATCCAGGATCAGGGCTCTGGGTTTCCACTGCATAAGGCTTCTCCAATACTTGCTTGCCCGGACGGGCGTCAATCGGGAAACATGCAACACCCCTGTTGACGCACAACACATTTATGTTACATTCAGTTGTGGGTCAGATCACAGCCGAACGGCCCCTCATCTCTGGCACAGCCACAACGTCGTGTATATCACCTGGAGTCCCCAATGGCTTTTCAATCGCCTGCCTCACCTCCGGTTCGCCCTCGCAAATCGGCAGCCGCTGTCATCTTCCTCTGCTTCCTCGCCATCGTCTTCGACGGATACGATCTGGTCGTCTACGGAGCAATCGTCCCCAAACTCCTGGCCTACGAACCCTGGGGCCTGACCCCGGTGCAGACCGGCGCCATCGGCAGTTATGCGCTGGCCGGAATGTTCATCGGCGCCATCCTGATCGGATACCTCACTGACGTCGTCGGGCGCCGGAAAGTCATGATGGTTTCCATCGCATCCTTCTCAGTGCTGATGCTGCTGACCGCCTGGGCGCCGACTCCCGAGCTCTTTGGTTTGTTCCGTTTTCTCGCCGGCCTCGGCCTGGGCGGTGTAATCCCGACGGCGATCGCCCTGACCGTGGAGTTCTCCAAGTCGAACCGCCGCAACTTCAATAACGCCCTGATGTTCTCCGGATACGCTGTCGGCGGGATCCTCGCCGCGCTTCTCGCTCTCGCCTTCCTGCCCGTGCTCGGGTTCCGCGGCATGCTGGCACTCGGTGGCGTTCCACTCATCGCCGTTGTGCCTCTGCTGTTCAAGTTCCTTCCGGAATCCCCGGCATTCCTCGCTGCCAAGGGGGACCGGGTACAGGCGGAACGCATCATCTCCGAATACGGGCTGGAACCGCTACCCGAAGCACCGGCACGAGGGGACGTACCCGTGCACGGCCGTTTCCGCACCCTGCTGACCGGGCGCCTGCTGACTGCAATGATCCTCTTCAGTCTGGCCGGCGTCTGTGGCCAGACACTCGTGTACGGGCTTAACACCTGGCTGCCGCAACTCATGGTCATCGCCAAATACTCGCTGGCCTCCTCCCTGACATTCCTCCTGACAGTCAACATCGGCGCCGTCGTTGGCGTGCTCGTTTCCTCCAGGCTCGCCGACCGCTTTGGTCCCCGGCCGGTGACCGCAACGGCTTTCGCGAGTTCCGGCGTGGCGCTGGTTCTCATGGGAACCGGGGCCATGCCCCTTCCGGTCATGTACCTGCTGGTCGCGGTCGTCGGTTTCGGGTCAGTGGGCGCCCAGATCCTGGTCAACGGATTTGTGGCAACCTACTTCTCCGGCGCAACCCGGGCTACCGCCCTGGGCATCACGCTCGGCGTCGGACGGATCGGCGCTGTCCTGGCCATCTCGGGCGGCGGCGTGCTGGTGGCCGCCGCGCTGGGCAACTTCATCAACTTCTCCGTCTGGGCCATCGCAGCAGCAATCGGCGTAGTCGCCGTCCTGACCGTGCCGCGTTTCCCCGACAACGAATCGACGGGGACAGCTTCAGCGACGTCTCAGCCTCACATTTCCGACAGCACCGTCAAACACTAAGAACGGCACCGCCCACTTAGTACCGCATGGCCGCCCGAGCACCGTCGTTCCCGGCAGCACCCCAACTGCAGCACCCTAATTGAGGAGTCCATTTTGGAAACGCAACTCATTATTGACAACCAGCCCCGAAGCGCCCGCGAAGGCAAGACGTTCGAGCGTCGAAACCCTGTGACGGGCGTACTCGTGACCGAAAGCGCGGCAGCCGGCGTCGACGATGCGCTCGACGCTGTTGAGTCGGCGTCACAGGCCTTCAGCACCTGGTCAACTACCGGCCCCACGGAACGGCGGGCCGTCATGCTCAAAGCCGCAGACATCATGGAGCGGCGCGGAGCGGAGTTCATCGAAACGATGATGTCAGAAGTGGGTGCCGCACAACTCTGGGCCGGATTCAACGTTTTCCTCACGGCGCAGCTCTTCCGCGAAGCTGCCGGGCTCGCCACCCAGATTCAGGGGGAGACCCTCCCGACGGACAAACCTGGCACACTCTCGATGACTGTCCGGCAGCCCGCCGGAGTTGTTCTTAGCATGGCTCCCTGGAATGGAGCGGGCGTCCTGGCGGCCCGGGCCATCGCCTACCCCATCGTTTGCGGCAATACGGTGGTCTTCCGGGCCTCGGAAACCAGCCCGAAGACCCACGCGATCATCGCGGAGGTCCTGCACGAGGCCGGACTTCCGGCCGGTGTGCTGAACTTCCTGACAAGCACCCCGGAGGACTCCGACCGGGTCGTGGAATCCATCATCGCCCACCCGGCGGTCCGCCGGATCAACTTCACCGGATCAACGGCCGTGGGGCGCATCATCGCCCAAAAGGCGGCCCGCTACCTCAAGCCGGTGCTGCTCGAGCTCGGCGGCAAGGCCCCGTTCGTCGTCCTCGATGATGCTGACATCGACGGCGCCGTCAATGCGGCTGTCTTCGGATCGTTCCTCTACCAGGGCCAGATCTGCATGTCGACCGAACGATTCGTCGTTGACGAGAGCGTGGCCGACCAGTTCGTCTCCAAGTTCGCAGCACGGGCAGCGCAGCTGGCCACCGGAGACCCGCTGACCGACGAAGCCTGCATCGTCGGCCCCATGATCCGCGAAGAGTCGGGCCCCAGAATCAACGGCCTCATCGATGATGCCCTCGCCAAGGGAGCGGAACTCGTCGTCGGTGCCCATGCCGACGGCGCATCGATGCCGGCCACCATCATCGACAAAGTGCGGCCCGGGATGTCCATCTACGATCAGGAAACCTTCGGGCCGATCACCACCGTGGTCCGCGTTTCCGGCGTCGAGGAGGCAGTCCAGGTGGCAAACGATACGGAGTACGGTCTCGCCGCGGCCGTATTCGGGGCCGACAGCACCCGGGCATTGCAGGTTGCGATGCGAATTCAAGCGGGACACGTGCACGTCAACGGCGCAACCGTTCAGAACGAAGCCCAGGCTCCCTATGGCGGCATGAAAAACAGTGGCTACGGCAGGTTTGACGGCAGGGCCGTCATCAACGAATTCACCGAGCTGAAGTGGATCACCGTGGAGCAGTCCGACCAGCAGTACCCGTTCTGACCCCAAAAGCCCGACCAATCCGAAAAGGAATGACACGACTATGCAGGTAACCGCCGCAGTGGCCCGGGAGCCACGGCAACCCCTCACGATCGAAGAACTGGAGCTGGACGATCTCCGCCCGAACGAGGTCCTCGTAAAGATGGTGGCCTCCGGCGTGTGCCACACCGACGCCATCGTGCGTGACCAAGTTTATCCCACGCCGTTGCCGGCCGTCCTGGGACACGAGGGAGCCGGGATAGTGGAGCGGATCGGGGCTTCCGTCACCACGGTGCAGCCGGGCGACCACGTCCTGCTCGCGGCCGCCTATTGCGGTAAGTGCGACCGCTGCCGGTCCGGCCAGATGGCGTATTGCGAGAACCTCTTCGCCGCTGACTTCGGCGGCCGGAGGCCTGACGGGACCACGGCATTGAGCAAGGACGGGGAAGTGATTTCGTCCCACTTCTTCGGCCAGTCGTCGTTCGCGACCTACGCCAACGTCGTCGAGGAAAGCGTTGTCCGGATCGACGCCGACGTTCCCCTGGAGATCGTGGCCCCGCTCGGGTGCGGCATCCAGACCGGAGCCGGTGCCGTCCTCAACGAACTCAAGCCCGCGCTGAACAGCACGCTCGTGGTTATCGGGACCGGCGCCGTCGGATCGGGTGCGATCATGGCCGGCGGGATCGCGGGGTGCGCCCGGATCATCGCCGTCGACATCCACGCTTCCCGGCTGGACCTCGCGAAAGAACTGGGAGCGACGGACGTGATCAACACGAAGGAAGCCGACCTGACGGAGGAGATCCTCCGGCTGACGAACGGGCACGGAGCCGACTACGTGGTGGATACGACCGCCCGGCCGGAGCTGCTCCGCAAAGCAGCCGACGCCCTGGCCCTCCGGGGCACGCTGGCGCTGGTCGGTGCCGCCGCACCCGGAACTGAGGTCTCGTTCGAGATCGGCCTGTCGCTGGTCAAAGGATGGACGTTCAAAACGGTGATCCAGGGAAGCTCCGTACCGCAGGTGTTCATTCCCAAACTCATCCAGTTGTGGAAGGACGGCCGATTCCCCATGGACAAGCTGATGCGCAACTACAGCCTGAGTGATATCAACCAGGGATTCGAAGACTCTGCGGGAGGCACCGTCATCAAGCCGGTAATCGTGTTCTAGGCGGCAACCGGTTTCACTTGCCCTGATCACTTGGGACGAAAGAGGACGACGGCGGGATGTTTCCCNCCCGCCGTCGTCCTCGTGGCTGCTCAGGTGTCGGCTGTTGCCGGCCCGGCTACTGCGTGACCTGGAGTCCGGTGTCCCAGTTGAAGTCGGCGAACTCCGGGTTGGCCTGCATCGTCATGAGGACGAACTGGAAGCCCTCGAGTTCCCGGGCGCGCTTGAGCGGACCGACGACCAGGGGGCGCATGCCGCCGGCGCTGACGAAGCTGCTGACGGCGGCGTTGGCTTCCGCGTTGTCCCCGGCGATGAAGACGTCCAGCGGCTTGCCACCTGACTCCCCGGCCACCAGGGTGCCGGCGAAGGTTGTGTTGAAGGCCTTGACCACGTTGGCGCCGGCCGGGGCAAACTGTGCGATTTCCTCGGCTGCGGAGTTGCCGGGCTCAACAACCAGGGAATCGAAGGTTTCGAAGTTCACCGGGTTGGTGATGTCCACGACGGTCTTGCCCGCCAAAGCCTCGCCGTAAGCGATGACCACGGACTTGGCGGCGTCGAACGGGACAGCCAGGACCACGATGTCACCCTGCGGGGCGTCGGCCGTGGTGCCGAAGGTAACGCCTGCGCCGAGTTCGGCAGCCAGCTCCTGCGCCTTGGCGGCAACCTGGCCGAGGATCTCGACGGTCAGGCCGCCAGCGAGGGCGCGGGTTGCGATGCCGCGGGCCATGTTGCCGTTGCCGATGATGGTGAGGTTCGTCATTGGGTTCTTCTTTCCGAGGATGCGGGCCAGGAGGGTTTTCATCAGATTCTGTTTCTCTTGAGGAGCGGTGCTTGAAGCTTCAACTAAATATACAGCCATTAGATTGAAGCGTCAAGCATTTGGTGGGGAGCCATATCTATGCTTCCATGGAATCTAGTTCTGCGGAATGTATGGTTCTTCGCGGATTCGCGGCCCTTATCTTCGCAGCCATGGGGAGTCGGGTGTCGCTCCGGCCCTGGCGTTCCCCGGAACTTTGCCCTAGTCCTGGCAACAAATTAATGGATCGGCGTGGGCCGATCGGAAGCCTGAGGTAAGTGATGTTCACACTCAATAGCGGCTCGACTGCGGTCCTGGTGGTCGACATGCAGAACGACAATCTCCATGAGGACGGGGCATTTGCGGGCACGGGGGCGGCGGCGCACGCGGTCCAGCAGGGTGTCGTCCCCAACGTGATGCGCGTCCTGGGTGCCGCGCGCGCTGCCGGCGCCGCGGTATTCCACAACCGCATCGTGGTCTACCCCGGCCGCGACGTCGGCGGCGACAACGCTCCCATCTTTCGGATGCTCGGCCCCGAGTCTTTGAAGGTGGGCTCCTGGGGTGCGTCCGCCGTCGAGGGGACCGGTCCGGTCGGTGACGAGATTGTGATCGATCGGATCCGGATGAGTGCATTCAACGGCACTCCCTTGGACATCATGCTGCGGAACCTTGGCACGAGGACCGTGGTTGTGGTGGGCGTGTGGACCAACATGGCGGTGGAGCACACCGCAAGGGATGCCGCGGACCACGGTTACCGCGTCGTCGTGGTGACGGATGCGACGTCCAGCATCAACGCGGAGTGGCAGGAGGCTGCGCTGGGATTTGCGCTCACCAACATCGCCGAGATTGTTGACACGGATGCCGTGGAGACCTCATTCGCCACCACAGAGAGTTCCGAGCGCTGACCTGGTAATCACGCGTCGGCTTCTTGTCCGGCTGGTCCCCGGGCCCGCGGAAGGTCCGCCAGGCCCGGGGCCGTCAACTAAGAGGGCCCGTTGGCCATGCCTTCGGCGTCCCGGGCGAGCAGCTCGCTGGTTCGCATGATGGACGCGCGCCTGCGTTCCCCGTCCGGTGTGCCGGTTATCACAAGGTGGACATTAGGGCTCGATACCCAGGCGTGGCAAAGCGTCACGATCGTCAGGAGCAGGTCTTCCGCTGCCGTCTCGGTCGCTGCCGGGAGTGCGGTGCGAATCTCGGCCACCTTGGTGGCTGAGCGGAGGGCGCGTATCTCTGCGCCGACGGGATGTCCCCGTTCAAGCCCCTCCCAGAAGGTGAGCCGGGCGAGACTCGGGCGGCTCCTGGACAGATCAAAGTACCGCCCCGCGAAATCGGCGATCGCAACAGGTCCATGGCCGACGACGGGAAGGTCGTCCAGGGCAGTGACGAGCTGTCGGGTGAGTGCCGCTTCAAAGAGTTGGGCCTTGCCGCCGAAGTAGAAGTAGATCCGTTCGCGGTTACACCCTGAGTTCCGCGAAATCTGGTGAATGCGCGCACCGGAGAAGCCGCGTTCCGAAAACTCGGCGATGGCGGCATCAAGAAGTTTCTCCCTTGTTGCGTCAGTGTCCCAAGCCATGCACCCAATCCTATCTCCAACCGTTCGTTTGCTTTTGCCTGCCGTCGCTCAGTAGCATCAAATCCAACCGTACGTTTGGAGATTGAGTGGAACACAAGGGCAAAGCTCTTGCAGCCGATGAAACAGACGCGCATCATCACCGGACCGCCGGCATTGCATCCGTCCATGTCAGGGCCGTGATTACCTGGCTGGCGATATTCCCGCTGGCGGCAGTGGGCATGAGCGTACTGGCAGCGTGGGCGCCGGGGTGGCCTCCGGTCCTGCGCGCTCTCACGCTCACCCTCGTAGTCGTCCCTGCGGCCGTCTACTTCGCTGTGCCCCGCCTTCTCCTGATCCAGGCACAGCTGAGCCAAGCTGCGGCGCGCATTCAGGTGCGTCGCAGCGCGAACCGCACTTCGCGGATTCGCTAACCGCGCCGGGGTGCATCCTCATCCCGGCAATAAATATGAGGAGTTTCCCATGCAGATAACTGCAGCGGTCGCGCGCGAGCACGGCTCACCCTTCACCGTCGAACAGCTTGAGCTGGACGCACTGAGGCCCAATGAAGTCAGGGTCCGCATGGTGGCAACCGGAATCTGCCACACAGACGTACTCGTTCGGGACGGGGTCTATCCGACGCCGCTGCCCGCCGTCCTCGGTCACGAGGGAGCCGGCATCGTCGAAGCGGTCGGCGATTCGGTGGTATCCGTGATTCCTGGCGATCACGTTGTATTGGCTGCCGCATACTGCGGGCACTGCAAGCGTTGCCGTAGCGGCCAGATGGCGTACTGCGAGAACCTTATGGCTGCAGACTTCGCTGGGCGTCGTCTCGACGGCCAAACGTCGCTGAGCAAGGGCGACGAAGCCATTTCGTCCCACTTCTTCGGCCAGTCGTCCTTCGCGACATACGCAAACGTTGTCGAGGAGTCTGTCGTACGTGTGGACAAGGACGTGCCGCTTGAGCATCTTGGCCCCCTGGGCTGCGGCATCAACACCGGGGCGGGAACCGTCCTCAATGAGCTCAAGCCGGAGATCGGGTCTTCACTTGTTGTTTTCGGCGCCGGCGCCGTCGGCTGCGCCGCTGTCATGGCGGCGCGGATCGCGGACTGTGCCATTATTGTCGCCGTTGACATCCACGACTCCCGGTTGGAACTCGCCCGGGAATTGGGCGCGACACACGTCATTAATTCAAAGACCGACGACGTCGCCGCGCGGCTTCGCGAAATCACGGAGGACGCAGGCGTTGACTACGTCGTGGACACCACGGGCCTGCCTGCGCTCCTCCGCCAGGCGGCCGACGCCCTGGGAGTGCGCGGAACACTCGCCCTCGTCGGCGCCGCGAAACCCGGCACCGAAGTCAGCTTCGAGATCGGCGCGTCCCTCGTGAAGGGCTGGACCTTCAAGACCGTGGTCCAGGGCAGTTCTGTGCCGCAGGTCTTCATCCCCCGGCTGATCCAGCTTTGGAAGGACGGCCGGTTCCCCTTCGAAAAGCTCGTCGGTGACTACACCCTTGAAGACATCAACCAAGGCTTCGAGGACTCCAGGAGCGGCAAGACGATCAAGCCGGTCATCATTTTTTGACGAGTCTGAAGGACCTTAGAGCCGGCGGTTTCCAAGGTTCCTGGGACCTCCCCTCACCAGGATGATGAGCAGGAGATTCAAAAACGCCCGGCCAGGGGAGTCCCGGCCGGGCGTTTTGGGTGGCGGGTGCGGAAGGGCGACGGGGCGCCCCCGTCAACCCTTCACGCAACCCCGTTTTCTGCTGTTGGCGGTGCCTCAGTGGTCAGGCAGGCTGGGAATTCAAGAACCCGTGGATCCAGCCCCCGAGTTCTACGAGCGTCGGCCCGGTGATGTGGTGCCCTCCGGGGTCGCGCCGGGCCTGTGCGCTGGCTGAAGAGTCCGTGAGCAGGTATTGCCAGGTGCGGTCCAGCAGTTCCCGGGGAATGACTTTGTCCTGATCGCCCTGAGCGACGAAGACGGGAAGGCCCGCCAATCGGGCAGGAGTGACGGGGACCCCGGCCTCGAACGGCAAGGTGCCGTACAGGATGGCCGCACCGGAGAAACGTTGGGGGTCTGCCAGTATCAGCCCGCCCGCGAATGCCGCGCCGCCGCTGAATCCGACGAGTATCACCTGCCGGCCGGCCGGGGCTGCGGCATCAAGCCAGGTCCGGAACCACGCCATGGAGTCAGCCAGCGACTCCGCAATCGGGCGGCCGATGCCACGGTTGGCGAACCATGCGTAGCCGCCACCCTCGGCGATGGGCGCCCGTACCGCGGCGTAGGCGGGGCCGGTCGGCAGTTGGTCGGCGAGGGAAATGATCTCACGCTCGCTTGAGCCGCGGCCATGCAACAGCACCACCAGTGGCGCCGCCGGATCGGATGAGCCGGCGGTTGACACCACATGGGATGGCTCTTCCGCGGCCGTTGGCTGATCGGGGACTCGCATGATGGCTCCTGCTCGGGTCGTTGTACTAGAGGCTTGTTGAAGCTTCAATCATCATTGGCGGTCGGATATTCCCAGATCAACTCGTGGGATCAGAAAGGCGCCACAACAGGTAGAGCTGCTGCCGTTGTGAAATTCACGCTTGCCCGGACGTTTCCGGCATCCGGGCAAGGACGGGGAGTACCGAAAGCGCCACCGCGGCCACAAGGGCGCCGGGCATCAGGTTCCATCCTGTTGCCTGGGTCAGGAACTCCGCGGCGTAGGGCGCGATGCCACCAAAAACGGCTGTGGCGGCCGTCGCGCCCAAGGCGAGTCCGGTGAGCCTGCCGGCGGGGGCGAACTGTTCTGCGGCGGCGGAGGCGCCGACGGCGGTGCAGGCAAGGACGACGGCGCCGGCCAGTGCCGCTGTGACTGAACCGGACGTCATGAGGGCGAACATGAATACCGGCAAAGCGATGGCAGCGGCGCACAGCACGAGCAGCGTGGTCCGTCGCCCAATCCTGTCCGAGAGCGCGCCGGCAAACGGAGTTACCGCGATCACGGTGACTGAAGCGACAGTGGACAGCCACAAGGAGCTGCCTTCCGGGAAGCCGGAGACCGAGGTGAGGAAGGTCGGGACGTAGAGGATGCCGACGTAGTAGGCAATGGAGGCCAACGCGGAAATAGCGAAGGTTCTGTAGAGGCCGGCCCGATGGGTGCGGAGGGTGAACCGCAAGGGACGGTGCGTCTCGCCGGTCGGCTGTCCGGCAAAGACGGGGGTTTCGCGCAGCGTACTCCTAGCCGCAAGCGTTGCCAGTGCCAGGCAGGTGCCGAAGGCGAAGGGGATGCGCCATCCCCAGTTGTCCAGGGCTGCCTGGTCCAGCATCGTGGTGGTGATGGCTGAGACCGCAACGGCGAGCAGCGCTCCGATCTCGCTGGCCATCGAGGCCAGCGAAGCGATCAGGCCGCGGCGTCCGGGCCGGGCACCTTCGTAGAGGTAGGTGCTAATGGCGGAGTATTCCCCGCCAACGGAGAAGGCCATCAGGCATCGCAGGGCGAGGAAGGCAGCCCCGGCCGTGGCGCCCGCCTGTGCGTGCGTGGGGAGCAGGGTGGTGGCGAACATGGCCGCAGCCATGACGGCCATGCTCGCCAGCAGTACGGGCCGTCGGCCGAAGCGGTCCCCGAAGCGTCCGAACACCAGTGCGCCTAAAGGCCTCAAGAGGTAGGACACGGCGAACACCGCGAGCGTGGCCAGCAGGGACTCCGTGCCGCCGCCGAAAATGACCCGGGACAGGATGGTGGCCATGAAGAGGTACAGGGTGAAGTCGTACCATTCCACGATGGTGGAAAGGGCTGCGACGGCGATCGATGTCCGCGGCAGGGAATCGCCGGTGGCGGTGCCACGTGCCGGGTGTTCTGCCTGGCGCGGTGGGCGGGGGAGGGCAGCGAAAAGGGGCATGGGTTCAGCTCCTGGTTTGAAGGCAAGGCAGAGGTCGGCCCCATGAGGTTGTGCCGTGCCGGTTCGGGTTCTTTAGGTCGTGCCGCTTAGGTGGTGACGACGAGTTTGCCGCTGGCGCGGCTTTCCTCCATGTCGGTGTGGGCTTCGACGATGTCATCGAGGGTGTAGACCTTGCCGATGGGGACGGTTGCGGTGCCGTCGCTGACGGCCTGCAGGAATTCCTGAAGCACATTGCGGGGAAGGTCGGCGGCTCCGCCGGTGTAGGAGGTGAGTCGGACGCCTCGGGGGATGTAGTCGATGGGGTAGAAGTCGGGGATGGTCCACTGGTTTGAGAGCATTCCGGTGAAGCAGACGACGCCGTGGACCCGGGTGGCGTGCAATGTGTCGCGCAATGTCGGGGTGCCGACGAGTTCGAGGGCGGCGTCCACGCCGTCGGGAATAATGCGGCGGACGGCGGCGGCGAGGTCGCCGTCGTCGATCAGGACATGGTCGACGCCGATCGAGGCCAGCGCCTCCTGCTTGGCCTCGTCGCGGGTTGAGGCCAGGACTATGAGCCCGGCGCGTTTGGCAAGAATCGCGGCGGCCATGCCGACCGACGACGTTCCGCCGCGGATAAGCAGGCTCTGGCCGGGCCGGATGTCCAGGCCGATGGTGAGGGAGCCATATGCGGTCTGAAGCATCTCCGGGACGGCGCCGATGACGGGCCAGGGCAGGTCCGATTCGAACGGAATGACCTGGCGTGCCGGCACGCACGTGTACTCCGCGTAGCCGCCGTCGAAGACCCGGCCCATGCCGCCCATCAGGGTGGCGACCTTTTGCCCGGCGCGGAATTCGCCGCCGGGGGAGTGCACCACTTCCCCGACTGCTTCGATCCCGGGCACACGCGGAAAGGTGACGCCCTCGGCCAGCCCCAGGCGGGTATGCAGTTCTGAGCGGTTGAGCCCGAAGGCCCGGACCCGGATGAGCACCTGGCCGGGCCCGGGTTCGGGGATTGGCCTATCTTGTATGACCAGAGCCTCCGCCGGCCCGGGGCCGTCCAGCACAACTGCCCGCATGGTGCCGGCGCTCACTGCCCGGCCACCTTGGCGTCCGGCGCAGGTTGATGCGCGCTGCGCACACGTGCCAGGAGTTCGAGCAGCGTGCTGGCCTCCTGCGTGGTCAGGGCCGGGGTGAACCAGCGGGCAAGTTCTGCCTCGACCACCTGGCGGGCCTGGTCAACCACCGCGGCCCCGGCCGGTGTGAGTTCCAGCAGGGAGGAACGCCGGTCGCCCGGGTTCATCTTCCGCGAGCAGAACCCCGCCGCTTCAACACGGTCGATGAGCTTGCTGGCGCCGCCCACCGTAATGGACAGCGCCGACGCAATATCGAACACCCTGCACGCGCCAACGGTAGCAACAACAACCATCGCCTCGTACCTGCCGAGGGGAACGCCGCATTCATCGCGCAGGCGGGCATCAACCGCGTCCCACAACTCCGTTTCGAGCCGGGTCAGCGCACTGAACAGCGGATAGAAGGCAGCGGGGTCGTCTCTGGAGTCCATGGCACGATGCTAGCAGATACATTCCACGGAAGATACTTCCTTGTTTTCTACTTTTGTCGATGGGATCAGAGAGCAGGATCGACCAGCAGCTTCATCTTCTGGCCGGCCCGGAGCTTCTCGAACCCTTCCTGGACCACTCCACTGAGGGGGATGTCCTCAACCCACCCTGTCGTCTTGTAGTGACCTTTGGCCATGAGGTCGATCACCGCTGAATAGTCGGCCCCGGTATAGCAGATGGTCCCTTGGATGCGCCGCTCCCTCAGCACAAGGTTGATGAGCGGCGTCGGGAGGGGCTTTTCATAAATCGCAACGCTGATCAGCGGCCGGCGTTCACCGAGGCATTCGAGGGCTGATTGGACGGCAGGTGCAACCCCGGCGGCGTCGAAGGCCGCGTCAACGCCGTCGCCGTTGGTCCGGTCGGCGATGAGCGCGGTCACGTCCTGGCTGGTTGGATCCAGCGTGCGTGCGCCGAGTGTCTCAATGGACTTTCGGCGGGTCTCCGACGGTTCAACGACGTCGATTTCGGTCAGTCCCATCCCGCGGAGGGCAAACCAGATGCCGATGCCGATAGGCCCGGCGCCGTAAATCAGCGCGCGGCTCTGGTCATTGACTTCGCCCATGGTCGCGGCGTGATACGCGACGGACATCGGCTCCACCAGTGCACCCATTTCGAGCGAGACATTGTCGGGGAGTTTGTGTACCTGATTGCTTGGCACCACTGTGTACTCTGCCATTCCGCCGTCGGCCATCAGCCCATGGAATCCGATCACGTTACACAGGTTGTAATGCCCGCTCTTGCACGGGCGGCACACACCGCAGCGGTAAATGGGCTCGACCGTGACCCGGTCACCCTCGCGGACATCGGTGACGTTCTTGCCGACTTCCGTCACCACTCCGGAGAATTCATGGCCCAGAGTCAGGGGCAGGCATTGGCCCGTGAGGGGGTGCGGGTCGGTCGGAGGAATGAAGATCGGGCCATCGTAGTACTCATGGAGGTCGGTACCGCAGATTCCGTTCCGGCTGACCTTGATCTTCACCTGGCCTTCCGCGGGGGAAGGTTCCTGAACGTCCCGGATCTCAAGTTTGTTCTTGCCGTAGTAGACCGCTGCGCGCATGGCGCCTCCTAGTTGTATGTGGGCATCAGATGATGCGGATGAGAATCTCGTTTGCGAACTCGCGGGACAGCCCGGGACGGGCGGCGTGGCCGCTGTCCGTCCCGGGCTGTCCCTGCGGATTAGGCCGGCGTCAGTGCCTTGCTGTCGGTCATGAAATTGGGGTACTTGTTCGAGGCCTCCTCGGCGAGGATGGAGCGGTACTGCTTGATGCCGCCGAGGTAGAACATCACCGTCCGCTTCTTGCCCGGGATGTTCGCCCCGAAAATCCACGAAGCGGCCTGGGGGAAGAGGGTCTGATGGGCGATATCCGAGCAGGTCTCTGTCCAGTCAGCCTCAGTGTCGGCCTTGGCTTCGATCCAGCCGGTACCGGAGCTCGACACATGGCCGATAGTTTCGCTGATCCACTCGACCTGAGCCTCGATCGAGGGCGGAAGGTTGGTGAAGGGGCCGTTGGGGCCGAGGATCATGAACATGTTCGGGAAGCCACTGGTTGCCATGCCGAGATAGCTCGTCGGGCCGCCGGCCCAATGTTCCTTCAGCGTTTCGCCGTCCCGGCCACGAATATTGACGCGGACGTAGTTGCCGTCCACAGCGTCGAAGCCGGTAGCGCAGATGAGTACGTCAAGTTCGTGCAGGGTTCCGTCAGCCGTGACGATGCCTTGCTCCGTCACCTGCTCGATCGGGTTCTCTTTGACATTCACGAGGGAGACGTTTGGGCGGTTGAACGTTTCGTAATAACCCGAATCGCAAAGCGGCCTGCGGGCGTAGAGGTCCGTCGGCGTCAGTTTTCGGCGGGTCTCAGGGTCCTTCACGATATCGGCGATCTTCCGGCGGATGAACTTGGCCGCCTCTTCGTTGGCTTCCGGGTCAGTGGCGATATCAGAGAAGGTCTCGAACATGAAGCGGAACCCTCCGCCTTCCTCCCAGGTCTGCTGGTAGATGCGTTCGCGCTCTTCCGGGCTGACGCTGAAGGTCGGAACGGCGCTCTCTACGAAGCCCATGGCGACGGACGAGTTCCGGACCTGATCCCAGTTGGCCTCAAAGTTGTCCCGGTGCCCCTGCTGTTCCTGCGACGTAAGTTCGCGGTTGCCGGCAGGCACGCTGTACTGCGGGGTGCGCTGGAACGAGGTCAAGTGAGCAGCGACGGGTGCGGTGGCCGTGATCACCTGGTTGCCGGTGGAACCATTGCCGATCACACCTACACGCTTGCCAGCCAGATCCAGGTCCTCGGGCCAGGCGCCGGTGTGCACCAGGCGGCCCTGGAAGGATTCCATCCCGGGGAATTTGGGGAGGTTTGTCGCGGAGAGCAGGCCGAGACCCGTGACGAGGAACCGGGACTGGAACGTGACGCCTGTGTCGGTCCGCACTGTCCAGATGCCGGTGGTCTCGTCGAATTCAGCGTCAGTCATGCCGGTTTCGAGTTGAATGTGTTCACGGAGGCTGTACCGGTCCACGACGCCGTTCAAGTACGCCAGAATCTGGCGCTGGGGCACATATTTGGTGTTCCATGGGGTCTGCTGGTAGAGCTCGCGATCGAACGAGTACTGGTAGACGAAGCTCTCCGAGTCCGAGAGGGCGCCGGGATACTTGTTCCAGTACCAGGTCCCGCCTACGCCCCCTGCGCGGTCAATGGCGACGGCGTTGAGACCGAGTTCGTTGCGCAGCTTGTGCAGCATGTAGATGCCACCGAAGCCTGCTCCGACGACGAGTGCGTCGAGCTGGTAGATCTTCTCGGGGACGGCGTTGTCCATGATGTCATTTCCTCCGACTAATTGGGCTCTGTGAGATAATTCACTTTGTAGTTACCAGTCTGTGGTGGCACAACAAGGACGCGGTGTCTCGATTTGGGACACTTCCGTTCGACCCGAGAATCCGGGATTGATACCCTCTCAGCACCAATCGCGAGTGCTGACGAGTGTTGATTGGCCGACATCCGGGCTGGCGGACGACATTGCAAAGGGGCAGATATGTCCGATCCGGTGCGGGAAGCGCGGGAGCAGCTGATTCGCGTTGGCCTCACAGGACCCTATGGGGCCAACGATGCAGTGCCGGACCTGATCGTGCGCAGTTGGCGACGGTCGCTCAGCAGCGCCGTCGAAAGCTCGGTCCCGTCTCAACGTTTTCAAGACGTGGATACGGACTCTCTGCTGTGCCGGGCTGCAGTTCCTGTGCTCGATCGTTGGCAACACCAGCTCGCTGACACTGGGACCACACTCTTCCTCAGCGACCGGGGCGGCAGCATCGTTGCCCGGCGAACGAGTGACAACAGTGAGCGACGGCGCCTCGACAGCATGCACGCGGCGGAGGGCTTCGACTACTCCGAGGAATCCATTGGCACGAACGGCTTGGGCACGTCCATGGTCGAGAAGCGCCCGGTTTTCGTCAAGGGGAGCCAGCACTACAATGACGCCTTGACCGCCCTGGCGTGTGCGGCTGCGCCCGTCTATACACCGGCCGGTCTGGTCGTTGGCTCAGTCTCGCTGGGCGGCCCACTCGAGGCTGCCAGCCCGATCATGCTGTCGCTGACGCGGGAGATCAGCCAGCAGATTGAGGAGAGATTCCGGGCGTCCTCCCGGCCCCAGGATCTCGCACTTGCGATGTCCTTTATGCGTTTCAGCAGCTCACAGCGTCCTACGGTGGTGATGGATCGAGAGTCCATCCTGGCTAACACGCCGGGCCTGCCCTTCGTCAGTGTCGCGTCGCATGTCATGCTCTGGGAAGTGCTCAAATCCCACGACTGGTCATCCAGCAATACACTGCGTCGTGAATTGGAGGCCACCTCCATTGAGGTCACGGCCCGGAGGGTGGTGGATGGGCCGCGTGAGCACTACGTGGTGCACTTCTCCGATCTGAGTAACGCGTCCGACAACCCGTCTGGGCTGGCCTTGCCTTCTGGGGCACGGCTCGAGGGCAAAGGCGCGCCGGCGCCGAGCAAGACTGCCCCGGCCGTTGTCTTGGTAGATGGACCGAGTGGTTCTGGACGCGCGACAGTCGCCGGGAGGCGGCGGACGGAGTGGGGAAGTACGGCGCGTTGTGAAGTATTTGTCCTGTCCGCCGGGGCCGCTACTCCGTGGAGGGCCATCGAGGAGCTCCTGGCAGGCGGTACCGACGTGCTGATCCGGCGGATCGAGGACCTCGCCGAAAACGAAGTTGCGGATTTGGCCGCTGTCGTCGAGCGACACCGGCAAGCCAGGTCCGATGGGCAGCGCGCAAGCAGCCTTCTACTGACGTCCTCGCGAGATGATGCTGCGCCAGCCGTTCGGGCTTTTGTTGACACCACCGGAACCGAGGAGCGTACCGATGCACTGGCCCGGACCCCCGAAAGGATCCCCGGCCTGGTCAAGGCTATCCTCAACGTGGTTGACCCGGAATCGCGGCACACCATCTCGCCGGCTGCCCTGCAGTCCATGGTCCAGTGGAACTGGCCCGGCAACATCGCCGAACTTGCCGACACTGTGGCCGCCCTGATTGGGGATGCGAAAGGCTCGGTCATCGAACGTCGGCATTTGCCGAAACATCTGCAGCAGGCGCCCCCGCGACGTCACATGAGCATGATGGAGACGGCGGAGCGCGGGGCCATCATCAGGGCACTCGACGCGGCCGGAGGTAACAAATCGGAGGCCGCAGCCCTGCTGGGTATGGGGAGGTCCACACTGTATCGGCGGCTGCGCCAGCTTGGCCTCGATACGGGCGAAGGGTCGATCTGATTCCGATGGCCGCGGCATGCATCAGGCCCCGGTGTCGCCGTCGAGGCTGATGACTTCTTCCAGCACAGCCTGTAGAGCCGGACTTGCATCGTTGCGGCGCCATGCTGCCCTGAGGTCAACATCGGCGGTGGAGTCCTCGAGGGGAATGAACACAACATGCGGATCTGTCGCATTCCGCGCGACAGACGCCAATGTTAGATGGCACCCGACTTCGGCGCTTACCAGCGCCAGCGCGGTCTGCGTGTCAGGGGCCACCTGAACGATGTCGGCGACAAAACCGTTGGCATGGGCCAGTCGCCGAAGCCGATCTGGCAGGACCGCGCCCTCGAAAGGCGTCAGCGATATGAAGGCCTCAGTGGCAAGCCGCCCCATTGCGATCCGGCGTGAGCCGGCAAGCGGGTGGGTGTCAGGCATTGCCACCACGAGTGAGTCCGGCATGACCACACGGGAGGACACCTCTGCCGGGATGACATCCCACCGTCCCAGGGCGATGTCTGTCTCCCCTTGCACCAGTTTTTTCATAGCGGGCTGGGCGAAATTCTGGCTGGACAGCTCCAGCTGAATCCTTGGCCTGTTGGATTTCACCTGCCTGGCGAGTCGGGCCACCAGCTGGTGGGTAGAGACGCCAGCAAAAGCAATTCGCACCATTCCGGCCTCGCCGTTGTCGGCGGACCGCACGGCCTCCTCGGCTCGGCGAAGGGCCTCGAAAACCTCGGTGGCAGGGGCGACCAGCGCCTGCCCACTGGACGTGAGCTTCACGGAACGGGTGTTGCGGTCCAGCAGGCGCGTTCCGAGTTCAGTTTCGAGCTGTTTGATGATCCGGCTTAGGGGCGGCTGGGTCATGTTTAGGCGTTCGGCCGCCCGCCCGAAATGGAGTTCCTGTGCCACTGCAAGGAAAGCCCTCAGCTGCCCAACGTCCATGTTCTGCTCGCTCTTCTCGTTTTCCCACCCTTTTCATTATTGAGTAAAAGGTATCACTGGAATCCTATTGAAGCGCCGGAACTGCAACAATTGTTGCTGCTCGACGTGGGGCAGGCTTTCCGTGCAAGTTTGGGGAGACGGGCCGAGCGGGCAAGGAAAAGGTGTGTGCAAGGTTTGAACACTTCGGTCATCAGCGAGGAAGCGTCTTGCAGGATGAGGAAGTGCCGCAATCGCGGGACATCCCTCGGCTCACCGACGAGCTGATGGGTGATTACAGAAGAACACCGGGAGGCAGACGGTGCGCGGCTGACGAGTGGCGCTGTGAAAGGGGCAAGGCTCCAGCCTTCGCCTTGCCAGCGCAGGGCAGCCCCAACGCGGCCCGGTCGGTCTCCGCACCTCTGCTCTAAGTACTCCCACTAGAGCTATAGGAGACAACATGTCACGTCGTGTAGAGGATCGCAGCATCCTAGTTACAGGTGCCGGCAGCGGTATGGGCCGCGTTATCGCCCTCGCGCTGGCCGGCGAAGGAGCGAGCGTCACGCTACTCGATCTAAATCTCGACGCAGCTAAAAGTGTCAAGGACGAGATCACCGCCGCAGGCGGTAGAGCTGTCGCCGTTTCCGGTAACGTCGTCAATCGAGCCGACGTCGCGATGGCCGTCAAAACCAGCGTGGAGTCGTTCGGCCGGCTGGACTGCATGTTCGCCATCGCGGGCATTATCAAGCCGACGCACTTCCTCGAGACCACTGAAGAGAACTTCCGCAGCACGCTCGACGTGAACGCCTTGGGAACCCTTATCTGCCAGCAGGAGGCTGCCAAGCAGATGATCAAGCAGGGCGACGGCGGCAAGCTCATCGTCACGTCCTCGATCGCAGGCCGTCAGGGCTACCCGAACTTCGCGTCCTACTGCGCGAGCAAGTTCGCGGTGACCGCTCTGAACCAGTCAGCCGCCCATGCCCTTGCGAAGCACAAGATCACATCAAATGCCTTTGCCCCCGGTGTTGTGGACACCCCGCTGTGGAAGAAGCTTGACCTGGACCTCATGGACATGGGCGATTCGTCCCGTCCTGGCGAGGCCTTCGAGTCGTTTTCCGGAGCGAACCTGATCGGTCGCAAAGGTGTCCCAGAGGACGTGGTGGGCACGGCGCTCTTCCTCGCTTCCTCGGACTCCGATTACATGACAGGCCAGACCATCATGATCGACGGCGGCATGGTCCTCGTGTAACCAACTGAGCGCGCTGCCACCCGATGGGCCCGGGTTCGTGAGCCCCTTAGACCAGGGCACGGCAAGCCGCTCATCATTGGCCAACACGGTGCCCGTGGCCCGGTCGCATTTGCCCGCC
>NZ_AUPJ01000192.1:0-8698 GCF_000427315.1 Arthrobacter sp. TB 26 | reverse complement strand
GGCGGTCGGAGCAGACTAGCCAGCCGCCGCATTCAGCACGGCGGATCCCGAGATGCCCGCGACAACCGCGGGAACCATGGATGGCGGGATCCTGGGGACGTGTCACGCGGCGGGAAAGTCCATCTGCGCGCGCTTCGGCTAGGGAATGTCGCTCCACTCGAAGCCCTCAGGCAGCAGGTCGTGAGGCCGGATGCGGCTCGCCTGGTTCAGGCTCGAAGCCCTCGCCCCCAGATTGGGGCCCCGGGACCGACGACAGCGTCACCGGGGCGGTCTCAAAATCCTCAGCGCCGGGGTCGGCGGGCCATGCTTAAGGCCATCCAAAGGTCTGTCGCCGGGTCATTGCAATGACCCGGCGACGCCCCCTGCAGAATCGGAGGCGCCGCCGGAATCAACTGCCCGAGGTCAGTGACGTTCTCAGGCGACAGCCAGGTGCGGACGGCGCCTCTGCAAGGATGCCCTATAGGCGACCGCCTTCGAGATGGCGAATTCCAAGAGGATCACGACCAGAAGGAGGACGCCCGTGAACAGTTCGGTCACGAAGGCCTTGACCCCGATGGAAGACATTCCCGCAGCAAGGACCGCGGTGATGGCGATGCCGAACGCGACGTTGATCATGCCGCCGCGCCCTCCAGTGAGGCTGACTCCGCCGATGAGAACTGCCGCCAGCGCCAGAAGGAGCATGTTTGCCAGACCATCCGGCGTTGCAGACCCGCCCCGGAAGGACGACAGCGCCCCGGCCAGGGCGCCGCATCCACCGGAAATGGCAAAGGCGAGCACCAGACGCGACCTGAGCTTGACTCCTGAGGCGACGGCTTCCTGCCGGGCTCCGCCGATCGATGAGATCTCGCGGCCCCACCGTGTCCGCGACAGGAAGATGCCCAGAACGGCGAGCACGGCGATCGTTGTGAGCGACAGAGGCGTGAAGACCCAGATCCGGACCATGAGCGCATCGCTCAGCTTGTAGTCGGTGAGGGTGACCGGGACGCCGTCGGTAGCCAACCAGGTGGCGCCGCGGAGCAGGATCAGCGTTCCAACCGTGAACACGAGCGAGCTGATACCCAGCCGTGCAATCACCCAGCCTTGGAGCGAGCCGAGCAGCACTCCCACGACTGTGGCGATGAGGATGCTCGCTATCAGGCCGAGGCCTCCGAGTTGCACGGCGATCGCCCCTGCAAATGCGGCCATGGAGGCGACGGAAAGATCGAACTCGCCGGCGATCATCGTCACCGCCAGTCCGGCCGCGATGACACCGAGCGGGATGAGTCGTTCGAGCGACGAGAACAGGGCAGCTTCCCCGCGAAAGCCGGGTGAGACCATCACCATGGTGCCGACGACCAGCAGGAGGACGACTATTTGGAGCGAGTACTTAAGGAAGAATTCCTTGGCTGCGTTCATCGGGTACTGACCTTTCTGAGAACGTGAAGAGCTACCACGAGCACCACGACGATGCCTCCAACGAGGAAGACACGCCAGCCGTTGTCGAGGCCGTGCAGGAGCATGATATTTCCCAGGGCCACGATAAGCAGCGCACCGAGCGCGGACCGGGTGGGGGATCCTTCGCCGCCTGATACGGCGGTTCCGCCGACCAGAACCGCCGCGATGACGTCCATGGTGAGTCCGGCCAGGTCGTTGGCCTGCATCTGATGCAGCTGTGAGGCGTTCAGGGCGCCGGCGACTCCGAGGCCAACCCCAAACGCGATGAAGGCCCAGATAGTGGTGGCCGGGGGAGAGATGCCGCTGTTCCTGGCGGTGGCGCGGTTGGCGCCCAGGAGGTGGATGTTGCGTCCGATCAGGGTGTGTTCGGTGAGGAACCACGCAACGGCCGTGAAGAGCACGAAGATGTAGACAGGCAGCGGGATTTCCAGGAAGTTCCACGTTGCCAGCCACGCCACGTCCACACTGCCCGCGGTTACCACGGCGCCCTTGGTAGCGATCGCCACCAGGCCATAGATGACCGAGCCCACGGCGAGGGTGGTGATGACGGGGTTGAGTCCGGCGCCGACGATGAGGCCCTGCATGATCCCCAACGTCACCGAGACCGCGACGGCGGCGCCGAGCCCAGCCAGCGTCGATCCGGTCAGGCCTGACACCGCAAGGAACACAATGCCGGCAAGAACGGTGGAGGACGCGATGCCGAGTGAGAAAAAATTGCCGGAAATCGTGATCGCAGTCATCGAGACAGCGATGATTCCGACGATGGAGGTATTGATCAGGATCGCTCGAATATTCGCAAAGGTGGCGAAATCGGGCGTGCTGATGGCGGACGCGATGAACACCGCCGCCAGGAGAAGCGGGAGCGTGTAGCTGTTGACGAAGCGGACGACGCTGCCTCTGGTTGGCCGGGCGGTGAAGTCGGCGGCAATGCTTGCTGTACTAGTCATGATTCGCATCCTCACGGTGCATTACTTCGCGGACGAGGGCGGATTCGGTCCACTCGCCTGCGGGTCGGATAGATGTTTGTTCGCCGCGGAAGTAAGTGGCGATCGTGTCGGAGAGGCCCAGGATTTCGTTGGTGTCCGAGGAGCTGACGATCACGCCTACCCCCGAGTCGCTGAGTCGCCGAAGCTGGGCGTAGATATCGGCACGCGCGCCGATATCCACGCCGCGGGTGGGCTCCTCAACCAGCAGGACGCGCGGACTAATTCCGAGCCATTTGCCCAGGGCCACCTTTTGCTGGTTCCCGCCCGAAAGCGTCCCCACGTTCGAGTTCATGCGTTTGACGTCGATGGCGAAGTGCGAGGCGTAGCGGTTTGTCTCGTCGACTTCCTGCCGGGCGCTGACGAACCCTACGGCGGACAGCCGGTGCAGCCAGGGCGACGACAGGTTCCGGCGGATCGGTACTCTCGCGAAGATACCGTCCTTCTTCCGGTCCGCGGAGCAGTAGGCAACGCCGGCCGAGATTCCGTTCTGCCTGCCGCGGGTGTTAAGCGGCTGGCTGTCCAGGAGAACCTCCCCGGAGACGATCTCGCCGACGCCGGCAAGTGCCTCCATCAGCTCCGCAGTTCCCGAGCCGAGCTGCCCGGTCAGGCCCAGGATCTCACCGCGCCGGAGGGTCAGGTTGATCTCGGAACGGAGCTCGGGAATCCGGAGCCCGCGTGTCTCCAGCACGACTTCACCGACCGCCGCGGATTTGCCCGGATAGAGGTGGCCCAGCTCCCGGCCGATCATCTTCGCGACGATCGTCTCAACATCGAGCTCTTTGACCTCTAGAGGGGCCTCGCTCTTACCGTTGCGGAAGACGGTGACGCGGTCAGCAATCTCGAAAACCTCGCCCAGCCTGTGGGTGACATAGACGACGCTCCGCCCCTCCGACGCGAGACGCTTGACGGCATCGAGTACGCGGACGATCTCAGCGTCCGAGAGGGCTGCGGTCGGTTCGTCGAAGATGATGACCTTGGCGTCCCTGGCCAGCACGCGCGCGATCTCAAGAAGTTGCATCTCCGCAACGGAGAGTTCCTCGACCGGTGTGGAAGGGTTCAGCCCGGCAAGCCCGACGCGCTCAAGGATCGCGACGGCGTTGTCGTTCAGTCTGCGGGGGCTCCACCACCAGGGCGTGCCCTGCTGACCGAGCACGAGGTTCTGGGCCACGGTCATGGTTCCGACCGTGCTGAACTCCTGCTGGACGACGGCGATCCCGGCCGCCTGTGACAGCGAGACGCTGGAGATATTTGTCGGGGTTCCATCGATCTCGATGGAACCCTTGTCGGGTGAGACGAGGCCAGAGATGACCTTGACGACGGTGCTTTTGCCGGCGCCGTTCTCACCCAAGAGGGCCATGACCTCGCCGGCCCGGAGTTCGAAACGCACGTCCGAGAGGGCGTTCACTGCCCCGTAAGACTTGAAGATGCCGTTCGCCTCAAGGCGAAGGGGAGTGCTTCCAGTCATTCGTTTCTCCTAGGTTTGCAATGCGTGGCGCACAGGGCGCGCATCAGATGGGTGCGGAGCCTCGGACAGCTCCGGTGGTGGGAGGTATCCGAGGCTCCGCGGTTGGGGTGGACTCCAGTTGAGGGGTCCTATTTGCCCATCAGCTTGTCGAACGAGAGGCCCCAGATGTCGAAGGAGGCATTGTTCTCGGCCGTCACTTGGGGATTCATCATGTATGTGGCCGTGTGCGGGGCTTCGACCTTGAGTTCAGGCTTGGTCGCCGACGATTCGATAGTGACGTCGCCGGACTGCACCTGGCCGGTGGCGATGTACTGCGCGGCGGTCCGGACCACGAGGGCTCCCTCGATCACCGGGGACTGCAGGGTGGCGGACCAGATCTTGCCGCTGCGCAGGTTGGTCATGTCGCCAGAGGAGGTTCCGGTGATCAGAATGACGTCCTTACCCGGCTTCAGCCCGTTCTGCTCCAGCGCCTGCACCACACCGTTTGCCACGTCGTTACTGTGTGCGTAGACGATGTCGATGCCCTGTCCGAGGAAGCGGGGGATGACCTGGCTGGCTGCCTTGAAGCCGCCCTGCGCGTCAACGGTCGGGGTGGGTTCGACGGCGAGCATGTTGAAAGCGCCCGGCGTGGCTTCCGCGAAGGCTTTCTCGCGGTCATCACCGGCTGCGTACCCGGCGGTGAACCGGATCTCGACGACGTTGGGCTTGCCGCCGGGGCCGTGGAACTTGACCCCTTCGGCCTTGAGCTTCTCGACGGCGGCGAGCGCGTTGGCTCCGGCTTCCTTGCCGATGCCTGTGTCCGAGACCCCCGCGTAGGCGGTCACGTACTTTGACGCTTCCGGCGTGACCAGGTTATTGAACTGGATCACAGGTGCCTGCGCGGAAAGGAGGCGAATCGAGTTCGTTGCGGCGGCGGCTCCAGCCGGCCACATCAGCACCGCGGCCGCACGCTCACCGGTGGCAAGCCATTCCTGGACTTGCTGGTCCTGCTCGGTCTGGTCCCAGTTGTTCTCGACGATGTTGACGGTGTAGTTCAGGGCTTTCGCCTCGTCCTTGATGGACTGCGAGGCAGCCGCCAGATAGACGTTCGAGGTCGACGGCATGAAGACCTTGAGGAGAGCGCCGCTTCCATCCGTCGTGCCGGTGCCGGTGCCTTTGCCTTGGGACGCGGCCGGGGCGCCCGGGGCGGCGCTGCTGCTGCTGGTGCTGCATGCAGCGGTAGAGGTGAGAAGGCCGGTAGCGAGGACCGCAACGGCGATCTTTCGCCATGTGCGGGCATACGAAAAATGCATGTATCTATGCTCCTTTGAATAGAGTGGGTGAGCGGGGTTGAACGCCAGAAATAACGCAGAGCGTCAGGGTTTTCCTCATCGGCGGTTCGTGGATATGTTCCACGGAATCAGGTGCGGCCGAGCCGGACCCGTTCCTGACCTAGTCGCAGGACAAACCCGAGTTCTAGGATTCTTGCGCGGATTAGCACCTGAATCCGTGCCCTGTACAGAACTTGAACATTGGTCCGCGGGTCGGACTCGCCGATTCCATCAGTCCTTTAGCCCGTTCGTTCGTTCGGGCATCAAGGAGGGCTGCCGACCGTGGGGTCCGGGCCTCTCAACTCCGCTGCCCACCCGCCGGGGTGGGGCTTCAGCAAGAGTGTTGGTGGGTCAAAGTGTTCAATGTTTGAACAATTTGCCCGTGGAGCTGAACGCGATTGTGGGTTATGTCACACTTGAAGGATGCCGCTCATGACGTCGACAGGGGACAGTCAAATTGACCGGCACCAGTTCAGCGTGTGAAGCGGAGTTGCTCGCGCCCGGCTGGACGATTCCATCACACGCAATGACGCGGAGGAACAACAAGATGTCGAATTCGGCCGAGGAGCAGTTGTCTCTCTTGAAGGTAGCGCGAAGAGCCATCTCCTCGACGCAGGAGGCACTTGAAGGGACTACGACCTGGCTGGCCCTTACTGACGCCGATGGAAGGGTGACCTACGAATGGGCAGCAGCTCCGAGCCTGCGTCGGCACCTTGCGCGCGCAGATGTAACGGAGGGCGCCGACCTCGCCCAGGGTTCTGCGGGCACGAATGGAGTGGGTGTCGCGCTTGCGACCCGCGCCTCCACCATTGTTCAAGGCACCGACCACCTGGATGAGCGCATGCACAACCTCGTCTGCGCAGCGAGCCCGGTCCTGCACCCAATTACGCGAAAACTTCTCGGCGCCGTTAACGTCACGTGCCTTGCCGGCGAGCCGAACCCGCATCTGAAGATTGCGCTCAACATGCTGCTGACCGGCATTCAGGATTCGCTGACCCGCCTGTCCCGCGCCCGCCACCAGCGGCTTCTTGATGCCCATTTGCGCGTGAAAGCTGGAACGGGCGCGGCCGTCATTACACTGGACCGTTACACCATGATCGCCGAGGATGGTCTCGGCGGCCTGTCTTTTGATCGAGAACAGCTGTGGCACTACGTCGAAGAGGCAGGACCCTTCACCAAGGAGTTTGTCCTGCCCACCGGCGTTCGTGCGCAGATCGTGCCCGTGATGCCTCCCAGGACTGCGGAGGGCTGTTCATTGGTGCTCAGCCGTCTGAGTGTCGCAAGCCTTGCTGGATCGCACGTGAAAGGTTCCAACGCCGGGCCCCGGACGGTAGTCCTGCCCGAGCTGAGCCAGCTGGAGCTGGCCGAGCGGGAGATCATCGCATCGGTGCTAAGGGAGTGCCGCGGAAACAAATCGGACGCTGCAGAGCAACTTCGCATCGCACGCGGGACGCTCTACGAGAGAATCCGTCGATACGGACTGTAGGGTCCGACCGCCAGCTGCACGCCCTGATCGCCGGCCGGCAGCCCGCGCCTAACTCCGTGTCAGGAATGTGCTCGATTTCCCCAGCCCAGTCCCCATGCGAAAGCACGGCCACCCTGTCGGATGGCCGTGCTTTCTGAGTGCAGCAGTTCCCAATGGAGGGGGTGCCGGAACTGGTACCGAACCCTGCCGGCGTCGTGTCCCAGCGGGGCGTCGATGGCGTCAGCGTCATGAGCGCCGATGCCCAGGGCGACCGCCAGCCCGCCGCCGGAGCCGTCGTGCGCTACACAGCAGAGGACGGTGACCTCCGGGGTTCGGCGGCGGCAGCCTGCCAGCAGCCGGCCAACGACCTCTGGCTCGTCGGCGCGAACACCGCGCTGGGCCGGACGGCCGTGCTGAACCTCAGCAACACCTCCAGCAGCCCGGCCACAGTCAGCCTCGACCTCTTCGGAGCCAAAGGCCCACTCCAGGCCCCGGGCAGCCGCGGACTCCTCGTCGCACCGGGCACCACACGCTCCGTTATCCTGGCCGGGCTCGCCCCGGGGCAGGAGCAACTCAGCGTCCGGGTGCGCAGCGCCGGCGGACCGGTGGCAGCAGTTATCCAGCAGAGCGTGTTGCGGGGGCTGACGCCCGGCGGAGTGGAGTTCATCGCCCCCGCCACGGCTCCGGCGCTCCGCCAGGTGGTCTCCGGTGTGGACATCCAGGACCCCGCCGGGCTGGCGGATCTCGCCGGGAAGTCCGGTTTCGCGGATGCCGGACCTGCCCTGCAGATCACGGTGCCGGGGTCCGCCGACGCCGTCGTCGCGATCAAATTGTTCGGACGGGACGGCCAGAAAGCCCTGCCCGGCGGCGGTGTGGTCACGGCGAAGGCTGGATCCGTCACCCAGGTCCCGCTCGCCGGCGTGCCGGCCGGGCCGTACACGGTGGCCGTCAGTTCGGACGTTTCATTCACCGCTGCGGCGCGTGTCACCAGGGGCCTCAAGGCCGACGATGCCTCCGACTTCGCGTGGTCGGCGGCGTCGGCGAGGTTGGGAAGCCAACACGTTGTGCCGGTCCCGGGCACGGGAGACCGCTTCCTCATTTTCGGCGCTCCCGAGGGCCGGGCCACGATTTCCTACACGCCGATCACCGCGGACGGAAAAATCCGCGCGGCCGCGGCCGCCGACATCGCCGGCGGCACCACCGCCTCCATCAAGGTCCCTGCCGAGGTCGAGGGCTCACCGCTTGTCGGCTACCTGGTGTCAGCCGCGGGCGATCCCGCCTACGGCGCGGTCCTGCTGCAACAGGACGGCAGGCAGGACATTTCAACGATTGCCATTGCCCCCGGGGTGGCGGGCCAGGAACAGGTCCCGGTCACACTCGGCTACTGACATGGCCCGGCCGGCGCAGTTCCGGCCAGCGGTCTGATAGCGCCGGCCCGGCAGCGCGGCCTAGTAGCGCCGGCGGTAGACAGGGTCCAGTGACTCCGGCGGCACGCCCAGCATCTCGGCCGTGTACTCCACGACGACGTCATGGACCAGGTCCTGAAGTTCCTCGCGGGTCGCGCAGGCCTGCTCGACGACCCGGCGGTACAGGGTGATCACCGGCCCCTCGTCCGCCGTGGCGGGGGCGTAGGAACCCATGGGGGCAGGAGCGCGGTCCGCCACGAGCTGTTCGAGCCCCGGCGGAATCTCATCGACGGCGAAACGGACGCCGTCCAGCGGCTTGCCCCAAATGTCGTGCAGCCGCTCGGCCGAGTCGAGGACGAAGTCGTCGAAGCGGTCGGAGCGGGTACGGTAGCCGGGCAGCGTGGGCAGCATGATCTCGCCGCGGAGCCCGCGGCCGTGCCGGTTCCTGCGCCGCTGGCGGAAGCCCCGAGCCGCCGTGGCGCGCCCTGAACCTCCCGCTGGGGAACCGGCGTCGTGACGTCCGGCGTCGCTTTCAGCCAAGCGGACCGTAAAACCCGGATCGTGGTGCGATGACTGCATATCTCGACTCTAAACCCGGCGAATGGTTTACGCGATACGGACCTCCCGACCCG
>NZ_AUPJ01000191.1 GCF_000427315.1 Arthrobacter sp. TB 26 | reverse complement strand
CGGGGGAGTAGTCTGTGATGTCGTGGGTGCAATTCGTCTTTGTTCAAGGTCAGCCTGCCGCAACTCAGCGGTGGCAACTTTGACGTACGTGTATGCCGACTCCACCGCGGTCCTGGGACCCCTGGCAACCTATGCCGAGCCGCACTGCTACGACTTGTGCGAACAGCACGCCGGGTCCCTGACCGTCCCGCGCGGCTGGGAAGTGATGCGGCTGGCCATGCCGGCTACCCCCGCAGGTCCCGGCCCAGATGACCTCCTCGCCCTTGCCAACGCCGTCCGGGAAGCCGCCTCCCGGCCCGCCGCGCCGGAATCCGGCCAGGGCCAGCGCAGCGTCCACCCGGCCCTTGAAGCTCCGGCCGGGTCCGAGGGCACCCGCCGGGGGCATCTGCGCGTCCTGCGCGAACCTTCGTAGGCGGCAACTGGCGGTAGGCTGGGAACTGCAAAATCCGTAAGCCACCGGCGCCTGCTGCGGCGTCCACCAGGGAGCGTTCACCATGCCGAAGATCAGTCCCGAACTGTTGTCTGTCCTGAGATGCCCCGTGACCGGTTCGCCGCTGGTGCAGGACGGCGAGGAACTCGTCACCACCGCGGCCGGATCCTCCGGCGAGAAGCTGCGCTACGCGATCGAGGACGGCATCCCCCTGCTGCTGCCGCCGGAACTGCTCCCGGCCGCCGCTGCGGCCCCGGCATTCCAGCACGACGGCGGCCCCGGCGCAGGCACGCCCGAGGCAGCGTCCCGGCCCACCGACGCCTAGCCCGCGGGCCCATCGCTTTGCCGCTCGGCTTCGAAGTACTTTCCAGCCACCGATAAGCACGTCCACCGACTTCACAGGCTGCCAGGTCCCGGACCTGCCCGCCGGCCACAACAAAGGATTCATATGACTCTCGATTACAAGATTGCGGACATCTCCCTGGCCGAGGCAGGCCGTCACCAGATCCGCCTCGCCGAGCACGAAATGCCCGGCCTGATGTCCCTGCGCGAGGAGTTCGGCGCAAGCCAGCCGCTCAAGGGTGCCCGGATCGCCGGTTCGCTGCACATGACGGTGCAGACCGCCGTGCTGATCGAGACGCTCACGGCACTGGGCGCCGAGGTCCGCTGGGCCTCCTGCAACATCTTCTCCACCCAGGACGAAGCCGCTGCCGCCGTTGTGGTCGGCAACGGAACGGTGGAGGACCCCCAGGGTGTGCCCGTGTTCGCCTGGAAGGGCGAGACGCTCGAGGAATACTGGTGGACCGCGGAGCAGATCCTGACCTGGCCCGGCGCGGACAGCAACCCGGACCTCGGCCCGAACATGATCCTCGACGACGGCGGCGACGCCACCATGCTGGTCCACAAGGGCACCGACGTCGAGGCGCTCGGCGCTGTCCCGGCCACCGCAGAGGACGAGTCCGAGGAAGGCAGGGTCTTCCTCGACGTGCTGCGCGCCTCGCTGCAGGCGGATCCGCAGAAGTGGACCCGGATCGGTTCGCGCCTGCTGGGCGTCACAGAGGAAACCACCACCGGCGTGCACCGCCTCTACCAGCTCGCGGAGCAGGGCAAGCTGCTGTTCCCGGCCATCAACGTCAACGACTCCGTCACCAAGAGCAAGTTCGACAACAAGTACGGCATCCGCCACTCCCTGCCCGACGGCATCAACCGCGCCACCGATGTCCTGATGGGCGGCAAAGTCGCCGTCGTCTGCGGCTACGGCGACGTGGGCAAGGGCGCGGCGGAGGCATTCCGCGGCCAGGGCTCACGCGTCATCGTCACCGAAATCGACCCCATCTGCGCCCTCCAGGCAGCAATGGACGGCTACCAGGTCGCGAAACTGGAATCCGTCCTCAGCGAGGGCCACATCTTCATCACCACGACGGGCAACAAGGACGTCATCATGGCCGAGCACATGGCCGGGATGCGTGACAAGGCGATCGTGGGCAACATCGGCCACTTCGACAACGAGATCGACATGGCCGGCCTGGCCCGGATCCCGGGCATCACGAAGGTCGAGATCAAGCCCCAGGTGCACGAGTGGGTGCTCGACGCCGGGACTGCGGAAGAGCGCTCCATCATCGTCCTGTCCGAAGGCCGCCTGCTGAATCTCGGCAACGCCACCGGCCACCCGTCCTTCGTGATGAGCAACTCGTTTGCCAACCAGACGATCGCGCAGATCGAGCTCTTCACCAAGCGCGACCAGCCGGAGGGCGAGAGGGAGTACGAAAAGCAGGTCTACGTGCTGCCGAAGATCCTTGACGAGAAGGTCGCCCGGCTGCACCTCGATGCCCTTGGCGTCGAACTGACCGAGCTTTCGAAGGAGCAGGCCGAGTACCTGGACCTTGAGGTTTCCGGCCCGTACAAGCCGGACCACTACCGCTACTAGGAAGCGCCGGCCGCCGCGCCGCGGCAGCACCACCCCGACCCTGCGCCACAACGGCGCAGCACCGGCGGGTGGCTGCCAGAGGGGGCTCCGGACTCCCGTCCGGGGACCTCTTCGTGACCTGATCGTGGCGGGGGCGACGGCGGGTCCCACCGGAATTTCCCTTATGCTTTCAAGGTAACTTCTGGAAGGACCTGAGTATTGTGAACGCCCCGAGAAGCCGGAGTACCGGCCGCAAGCTTGCCGTGCTCGGAGCGGTCTGCGCCCTCGCCGCGGCCGGCGGGGTGTTCGCGGCAGGCCCCGGATTGGCCCATGCATCCTTCGCCTCCGAGGCCGCCTCGCCGGAACGCTCGACGCCGGGGCTCGCTTTCCCGGTGGTGGCGCCCGCGCAGCTGGACGTCGTCCCGGCGAATGGGGCCAAGCAGGTCAACCCTGCCGCGCCCGTGACCCTGAAAGTCAAGAACGGCCGCATTGACCGGGTGTCGCTTACCAGCGGTGCCGGGGACGCCGTTGAGGGGACCCTCAGCGCGGATGCCTCCAGCTGGACGGCAACTGCACCGCTGAAGTTCAACACCCGCTACAGCTACACCTTTTCCGTGGCGGACGCCGCCGGCCGCAAGGACAACACGACGCGGACCTTCACCACGGTCTCCACCGCCAACGAAGCCGACGCCGCCATCTACCCGCTGGACGGCATGAAGGTCGGAGTGGCGCAACCGCTGCAGATCACTTTCAGCGAGCCTGTCCTGAACCGGGACGCCGTCGAGAAGGCCATCAAGATCAGCTCCACCTCCGGGCAGGCGGGTGACTTCCACTGGTTCAGCAACACCATGGTCCGGTACCGGCCGGAGAGTTTCTGGACCGCGAACAGCACCATCACGATGGACATGCGGCTCTTCGGAGTGGATCTCGGGAACGGGCAGATCGGCAATTTCAACAAAAAGGTCACCGTCCACATCGGCGACAAGAAGGTGGCCGTCGCGGACGCGACCGCGCACACGTTCACGGCCAGTGTCAATGACCAGCAGGTCGGACAGTGGCCGGCAACCATGGGTGACACCCGGTTCCCGTCGGCCCGCGGGTATCTCGTGTTCATGGAGAAATACCGGGTGGAGCACATGGATGCCTCCACGATCGGGCTCAAGCCCGGCGACCCGGCCTACTACGGCCAGCTCGACGTCAACTACGCCACGCGCCTGACCCCGAGCGGGGAGTTCATCCACCAGGCCACGGACTCCGCCATGCCGTATCTCGGCGTTGCCAACCTCTCGCATGGCTGTGTGGGTTTGGGGCCGGACGGTGCGAAATGGGTCTTCGAGAACATGACTACCGGTGACGTGGTCCAGGTGGTCAACACCGACGGCGACTTCGCCGCTGTGGACGACGGCTATGGGGACTGGAACATCCCCTGGGCTCAGTACGCCAACTGAGCCCCGGGCAGCTTCGCGAACCGCGGAAAGACTTTTATTTGGGGGATTAGGACATGGACGAGATGACGACGGACCTTGGCGCGCGGCGCCGACGCGGCAAACCCGTGCCCCGGCGGGAACCCGTGGGCAAGGGCGGACGGAAAAGCGGGAAGATGCTGGCTGTGCTGGCACTCTGCGCCGCCGTCGGAGCCGGCGGAATCGGCATCGCGACGGCGCCCGGCCGGGCCGATGCGGAAATGCCTTCAGAAGCAGCTTCCCCGATGCGCAACGTCGCGGGCCTTGCTGCCCCGGTGGTGAAGGCTGTGGAACTCGGTGTGACCCCGACCGACGGGGCCAAGGCCGTCAACCCCGCCGCACCGGCTTCAGTCAAGGCAGTTAACGGCACCGTGAAGGACGTCGTGCTGGAACGGGCCTCCGGCGGCGGCCGCGTCCCCGGGACCACGAGTCCGGACGGCTCCACCTGGACCGCCGGGGATCCCCTCGAGTTCGATACGAAGTACAAGTACAGCTTTACGATTGTCGACCAGGCCGGCCGGCAGACGAAGAAGGCGCAGACCTTCGCGACTGTCGCCAAGGCCAACGAGGCCGACGCCGCCGTGTATCCGCTCAACGGCACGACTGTCGGGGCCGGACAGCCCATCGAGATTGTCTTCAGCGAGCCGGTGCTGAACAAGGAGGCCATGGAGAAGGCCGTCACCGTCACCGCTTCCTCCGGCCAGGCCGTGGCGTGGCGCTGGTACTCGGACCGGCGCGTCCGGATCCGGCCCGAAGCATTCTGGGCTTCCAACAGCGAGATCACCGTGGACCTGAAACTCTTCGGCGTCGACTTCGGCAACAAGATGATCGGCAACTCCGACACGAAGGCCTCCTTCAAGGTTGGGCCGCAGCGCCTCGCAATCGTTGATGACATCACTAAGACCATGAACGTGTACTTCGACGGCCAGCTGGTCAAGACCGCACCGGTCACACTGGGAGACGCGGAGTGGCTCTCTCCAACGGGCTTCGCCGTCATCATGGAGCAGGAGCGCAATTCCAAGTTCAACGCCGGCAGCATCGGCCTGAAACCCGGCGACAAGGGCTACTACCCGCCCCTGACGGTGGAATACGCCAACCGCCTGACCAGCTCCGGTGTCTACGTCCACCAGGCCCTCGAATCTGCGTGGGGTGCGGTGGGCAAGTACAACGTCTCGCACGGCTGCGTCGGGCTGCTCCCGGCGGACGCGGCCTGGTTCTTCAACAACATGAAGACCGGCGACGTCGTCCAGACCCTCAACACCGGAGCGCCGGCCGTGGAGCCGCTCGAAGGCTTCGGCGACTGGAACATCCCGTGGGCGCAGTACGCGAAACGATAACCGCAGGGCCGGGGGCCGGCCACACCGGGATGCCGCCTGAATCCCCACCGCCTGAATCCCGGCCCGCTTCGGGGTGGCATCTCGCCCACTCCGCGGCTCGGGCGGTAGGCTCGGAGGCAGATAAGTAGCGTTGCCGGGCCCCGGGCCGGCGGCGCGGACGCCTACGGAAGCGAAGCTGCAGTGACTGACTCAAGTCCCACCCCTCCGAACCGACAGGATCCGCAGCTGGATCCGGCCGG
>NZ_AUPJ01000190.1 GCF_000427315.1 Arthrobacter sp. TB 26 | reverse complement strand
CCCCTGCCCCATCATTCCCGGCATGCCGCCGCGGTCATAGGGGAGGACCTGTACTACGGATTCGCCGGCGACTGCGGTCACCAGCAGGTCCGCCCGGTTGCCCGGCGCCAGCAGGACTTCGTCCACGGCTTCGGGAGCGGGGGACCGGCCCGAATCCATGCCGAGCAGCTCCAGCCGCTGGCCGTCCAGCCTGAGCCGAAGGAAGCGGGCCGCACAGGCGTTGATGATCCGCCACCGCTCCCGTTCGCCAGGGCGGGCGGTGAGGAGGGGCCCGCTCTGCCCGTTGAGCAGGAGGAGTTCCCCTTCCCGGCCCGCCATGCGCTCCATCTGCGACACCGCGGCTATGTTGCCGGCGCTGTCCAGGGTGGTGTCCGAGACAAGCAGTACACGTTCCACGCTCACCGGGATGGTTTCGGGATCCTCGACGATGATCGCCCCGAAAAGCCCTGCAAATATCTGCCCCGCAACCATGCCGTGGTGATGCGGGTGGTACCAGTAGACGCCCGGCGGGTGGTCCGGCGGCAGCCGGTAGCTGTAGTCGAAACTCTCGCCGGGCTTGACCTCTCTGAACACATTGTCACCGTTGGCCTGCGGGGACACGTGCAGGCCATGGACGTGCAGGTTCGTTGGTTCGTCGAGGCGGTTCACAAGCCTGATGCTGAGCTCGTCGCCCGGGCGCAGGCGGAGAGTGGGGCCCGGGACGGTGCCGTTGTAGCAAAGGGGCCGGGCCGGGCGGCCGCCGAGCTCCACCTGTCCGCGGGCGGCCTCCAGCGTGAGCTGCAGCCTGCCGCCGGCACTGCGAAGCTCGGGGGGAGTGCCCAGCCCGGTCCCTTGCGCGCCCCCCGCCGGGCTGCCCGGCTGCTGGGTGGAAGCCAGGGACCACCAGAGCCCGGCGCCGCCTGCCACAGTGGCCGCTGTGCCCAGGCCACCCAGGAGCAGGGCGTCGCGGCGGCTGATGGGCCGCACTAGGGTTCCTCGCCGAGTACTTTCAAGTTCTCGCGATATTGTTCCGCGGTGAGCTCGCCCCTCGCGAAGCGTTCGTCCAGGATCAGCCGGGCCTGGCTCTTTCCGCCGGGGAAGCCAGGGCCGCCCGGGGGAGTCCCCGGCGGGCCATAGGGCGGGG
>NZ_AUPJ01000189.1 GCF_000427315.1 Arthrobacter sp. TB 26 | reverse complement strand
CCCGCCGGTGAAGAGGCGGACGGCGAGCAGCACAAGCGCGGCGATCCCGACCAGCAAGAGCACGCCCCAGAGCCACATCCAGCCGATACCGTTCCCGTAGTACCCCATCATGGCAAGATCCCTTCGCCCGCAGCCGTGCCTATCCCTACACCTATACTCCGCCCGATACCGGGCGGAGTATAGGGTCCTAAGTCGCGTTTCCGGATGCGCGGCCCTGCAGGAAGGCCTCAGCTGATCAGCAGGCTCAGCGCTTCGGTGAGGTGCCCCACTTCGCGCACCGAGAAGCCCGCGGGAATCGGTCCCGCACCGTTCGGGCTTGCCGGTACCACGGCATGGGTGAAGCCCAGCCGGTGGGCTTCCTGGATCCGCTGGTTGATGCCGGGGACAGGGCGCACCTCGCCGGCCAGACCCACTTCGCCGAAGGCGATGAGCCGCTCCGGCAGGGGTTTCCTGGCCTTCGCGGAGGCCACGGCCAGCGCGACGGCGAGGTCCGTGGCGGGCTCGCTGAGCTTTACGCCGCCCACGGTTGCCACGTAGGAGTCGTCCTTGCTGAGCAGGCAGCCGGCGCGCTGCTGGAGCACGGCCAGCAGCATGGCCACCCGGGAACTGTCCAGCCCGCTCGTGGCCCGGCGCGGCTGGGCGCTGGAGCTTTCGGCCAGCAGGGACTGCACCTCGGCCAGAAGCGGGCGGCGCCCTTCCAGGGTCACCGTGATGCAGGTGCCGGAGACCGGCTCCTTGGTCCGCGAAACGAAAAGCCCGCTCGGATCGGCCAGGCCCACAATCCCGTCCTCGTTCAGGTCGAAACAGCCGACGTCATCGGTGGGGCCGTACCGGTTCTTGACCGCCCGCAGCAGCCGCAGCCGGGAGTGGCGCTCGCCTTCGAACTGGCACACCACGTCCACGAGGTGCTCGAGCAGCCGGGGCCCGGCGATGGAGCCGTCCTTGGTCACATGGCCGACCAGCAGGGTGGTCATGTTGCGGCGTTTGGCGGCGGCGATCAGGGAGGCGGCAACCTCACGGACCTGCGAGACGCCGCCGGCGCTGCCTTCGACGTCGGCGCTGCTCAGCGTCTGCACGGAGTCTACGATCAGCAGGCGCGGCTCGAGCTTCTCCACCTGGCCCAGGGCCTGGCCGAGGTCCGTTTCGGCGGATAGGTACAGGGATTCGGCGACGGCGTCGATCCGGTCCGCGCGGAGCTTGACCTGCGCGGCCGATTCCTCGCCCGTGATGTAGAGGACGTCCTGCGCGGTGCGGGCGAACTTGGCCGCGACGTCCAGCAGCAGGGTTGACTTGCCGACGCCGGGTTCGCCCGCCAGCAGGATCACGGCACCCGGGACCAGCCCGCCGCCGAGCACGCGGTCCAGTTCGTCCACCCCGGTGGGCAGGAAGGCCGCGGTGGTGGCGTCCACCTCGGAAATCCGGCGGGCCGGCTCCAGCACGGTGGTGGCCGCCGTCGTTCGCGCTACGGCGCCGCCGGTTTCCTCCACGCTGCCCCAGGCCTGGCACTCGCCGCAGCGGCCCACCCACTTGGCCGTGGTCCAGCCGCATTCAGCGCATTTGTAGCCCGGCGCCTTGGTGGCCCGGGAAGTCTTGGTAGCCATTGCTCCACCCTATCGGCGCCCTGCGACATGCACGCCCCCGCGCCGCGGCACGGGCCCCGGCAACTGCAGCGGCAACTACAGCGGGGGAAGGATATCCCTGGCTTCCCGGGAGTCGACCCCGGCCGCCTCGAGCAGGTCCACCATCAGCGGACGGAACAGCATGACCACCGTTTCGCCCTCCAGCCGCTGCACGTCCAGCAGCCTCGGGTGCAGGCGGCCGGCGATTTCCCGCAGCTCCGTCCGGGCCGTCCGCAGGTGGGCGCGGCGGACGCCGTCGTGCACTTCCGCCAGGCCCAGGGAGAGTTCGTCGACGGCGTCGGCGGTGTCCTGCAGGACCTCGGCGATGTTCTGCGTGGCCTCGTCGGACAAGGCCGCATGATTGATGGCGCTGGTCAGGCGGCGGGCAAAGACCCGGCTGTTGCGCAGCGCGAGGTCGATGTAGTCGAGCGACTGTTCCATCTGGTCCAGCTCGTCCCGGTGCCTGCGGTAGGCCGGCGCCAGGGTCGCCACCTCGCCGGAGGCCCGCAGCGACTGCCGCATGGCATCGACGAGCGGCTGGCAGTTCCGCCCCCGGATCAGCGCATGCCAGGCCTGGGTGGAGTCGCTGTAGCTCAGGGCGGAGGCACATTCGCGCAGCACCTCGGCGAGTTCGTGCAGGAGCTTCTTGACGTCCGTGCGGGGTTCCCGGCGCGGGTCCTTCGGGATCAGGATCGTCACCAGCAGGGCGAACACCCCGCCCACGACGGCGTCGATGCTGCGGGTGAAGGGACCTCCCGCCGGCGCCGGCAGAAGCACCACCAGCAGGGACTGCAGCCCCAGCTGGGTGGTGAAGATCGTCCCGCTGTCCAGGAACCTCGCGAGCAGGATCGAGAACAGTAGCACGACGGCGGCCTGCCACATCCCGGCGCCCAGCCAGTGCAGCAGCAGGTCCCCGACCACGATGCCGATGGTGCAGCCCAGGCCGACCTCGATCACGCGGCGCAGCCGGGGGTCACGGGAAAAGCCCAGCGAGATGAGGGAGGACGTGGCGGCGAAGAGCGGGCCGCTGTGGCCCAGCACGTACTCGGCGAACGCGTAGGCGCCAACGGCGCAGGCAGTCATCTGGATGGCCGGCACGAGGGAGTTCCGGCTCCGGACCAGGCCGGTGCGGACCCGGCCGCGCAGGAATCGGGCGCTTGCGGAAAGTCCAATAGCGGAGGCCATGCGCACCAGTCTATTGGGCCGTTGATCCTGCAGATCGTCGGCGCGGACCCCTACGGCTGTGACACGGCTTACGCAATGGGGGCCCGGCGGATGTAAGCCAATGTCCCGGCGTCGTTAACCCTCTGTTCATCTCGGACGGCAATTCTCTTCATCTGGGGCACCTAGTTTCAATAGAGGTACAAACCGTACGCATCTTTGCCCGGGCTTCTCCGGCCCGGCTCGCACAGAAAATCCCTGGAAGGGGCACATCTCAGTGAAGGCACTCCGCTTCGGCCGCAACTCGGCTATCGCTGTCATCGCAGCTGGCGCTCTCGCGCTGACCGCCTGCGGTTCGGACAACGCAACCAACACGGCCCAGTCCGCCGCGCCGTCCGCTTCGGGTCCCGCGGTTACGGGCACCCTGACCGGCATCGGCTCCTCCGCGCAGGGCGCTGCCATGGACGTGTGGAAGACCAATTTCGCCTCCGCAAATCAGGGCGCCAATGTGCAGTACTCCCCGGACGGCTCCGGCGCAGGCCGCAAGGCCATCCTGGACGGCTCCGCCCAGTTCGCCGGCTCCGATGCCTACCTCAAGGATGACGAGTACGCGAGCTCAAAGACCACCTGCGGCCCCGAGGGTGCCCTCAACATCCCGGTCTACATTTCCCCGATCGCCGTGGCCTTCAACCTGCCCGACGTCAAGGAACTGAAGCTCGACGCCGCCACCGTCGCCAAGATCTTCCGCGGCGGCATCACCAACTGGAACGACCCGGCCATCGCCGCCATGAACCCGGACGCGAAGCTCCCGGACCTCAAGGTCACCCCGGTGAACCGCTCCGATGACTCCGGCACCACGCAGAACTTCACCGATTACCTGGCCGCCGCCGCTCCCGAGGTCTGGACCGACAAGGCTGCGGGCATCTGGCCCGCAGCACTGAAGGGCGAGAACGCCAAGGGCACCTCCGGCGTCGTCAAGACCGTGACCGACACCCCGGGCGCCGTAACGTACGCCGATGACTCCGCCGTGAGCGGCAAGCTGGGCGTCGCGCAGATCAAGGTGGGCGAGTCCTTCACGAAGATCTCCGCCGACGCTGCCGCGAAGGCAGTCGACGCCGGGAAGCCGGTTGAGGGCCGCACCGCCAACGACCTGTCGATCAAGCTGGACCGCACCACCAAGATCGAGGGCGCCTACCCGGTGGTCCTGGTTTCCTTCCACGTCGTCTGCAGCACCTACGCTGACCAGAAGACCGCGGACCTGGTGAAGGCATTCGAAAGCTACGTCGTCTCCGACGCCGGGCAGAAGGCAGCTGCTGAGGCCGCCAAATCCGCCCCGCTGTCCAAGACCCTGCAGGACAAGGCCCTCAAGTCCATTGAGAGCATCAAGGTAAAGTCCTAGGGTTCCCTAGCGCTGACAGGCATAGTGGAAACACCAGCCTGATCCTGGTTCCCTGTCCCGTTACGGCTGTCACCGACGGCCGTAACGGGACAGGGAACCAATGTGTTTGTCCGAAGTACACAAAGATCTGAAGGATCGTGAAGTGACCACCACCTCCCTGACTACGTCCCGGGGCGCGGGCCGCGCCGGCGATAAGGTCTTTTCCGCAGCCACTTTGGCCGCTGGGTGCCTGATCCTGGCCGTGCTCTTCGGAGTAGCGATCTTCCTCGTCATCCAGGCATTCCCCGCCCTTGTGGCCTCCCCGGACAAGATCCAGGGCGGCGAAGGCTTTTTCGCCTACATCTGGCCGATCGTCATCGGCACCCTGATCGCAGCCGTGATCGCCCTCGTGATCGCGACACCGGTCGCGATCGGCGTGGCGCTGTTCATCTCGCATTTCGCCCCGCGCAAGCTCGCCTCCGGTCTGGGTTACGTGATCGACCTGCTGGCCGCCATCCCGTCCGTGGTCTACGGCGCCTGGGGTGCTGCGTTCCTCGCCAAGGAAATCTCTCCGGCCTACAACTGGCTGGCCAACAACCTGGGCTGGCTGCCGATCTTCCAGGGACCGGCGTCGGCCACCGGCAAGACCATCCTCACCGCGGGAATCGTGCTGTCCGTCATGGTCCTGCCCATCATCACGTCGCTGAGCCGCGAGATCTTCCTGCAGACCCCCAAGCTGCACGAAGAGGCCGCGCTCGCGCTTGGTGCCACCCGCTGGGAAATGATCCGGATGGCTGTGCTGCCGTTCGGCCGCCCGGGCATCATCAGCGCCGTCATGCTGGGCCTTGGCCGCGCCCTCGGCGAGACCATGGCTGTCGCGCTGGTGCTGTCCTCCGGCGTGCTGACCGCGAGCCTTATCCAGTCCGGGAACCAGACCATCGCCGCCGAAATCGCGCTGAACTTCCCCGAGGCCAGCGGCCTGAAGGTCAACACGCTGATTGCCGCCGGCCTGGTCCTGTTTGTCATCACCCTCGGCGTGAACATGATTGCGCGCTGGATCATCAGCCGGCACAAAGAATTCTCGGGAGCCAACTAAATGACCTCCACCCTGACCCCCGTCAAGAAGCGCTCGGCCCTCACGAAGGGCCAGCTGCCGAAGTGGGCCCCCTACCTGGTTCTCGGCATAGCCGTGGTTCTCGGCGCGGCCGTCCTGGCCCTGATCGGCTTCAACGCCCTCGGCTGGGGCATTGTCTCCGCAGTCTTCTTCGCCATCGGCCTCGTCGGCTGGAGCGCCGCCGTCGAAGGCTCGCGCCGCGCGAAGGACAAGCTGGCCAGCTGCCTCGTGGTGGGCTCGTTCCTGATCGCGCTGCTGCCCCTGTTCTCGGTGATCTGGACGGTCCTGGTCAACGGCCTGCCCGGCCTCACGGACCCCGGCTTCCTTTCCACCTCGATGAACGGCGTCACCGGGGCCTACGACAACAAGAGCGTCGAGGAAGGCGCCCCCGTGGTCGGCGGCATTTTCCACGCCCTGATCGGCACCCTGCTGATCACGGTGATGGCGACCGTCATCTCGGTTCCCGTGGGCCTGCTGGCCTCCGTTTACCTGGTGGAGTACGGCAATGACCGCCCGCTTGCCCGCGCCATCACTTTCTTCGTGGACGTCATGACCGGCATTCCCTCGATTGTGGCCGGCCTGTTCGCGGCCGCCTTCTTCTTCGCCGTCGTCGGACCGGGCACCAAAACCGGTGCCGTCGCCGCCGTCGCCCTCTCCGTGCTGATGATCCCCGTGGTGGTCCGCTCGAGCGAGGAAATGCTCAAGATTGTCCCCAACGAACTCCGCGAGGCGGCCTACGCCCTGGGCGTGCGCAAGTGGCGGACCATCCTCAAGGTGGTCATTCCGACGGCGATCTCCGGCATCGCCTCGGGCGTCACCCTCGCGATCGCCCGGGTGATCGGCGAAACCGCCCCCATCCTGGTCACCGCGGGCTTCGCCACCTCGATCAATTACAACGTGTTCGGCGGCTGGATGGCCTCGCTGCCCACCTTCATCTACACGCAGATCCTCAACCCGACCTCGCCGTCCAACCCGGATCCGTCCTCCCAGCGCGCCTGGGGCGCCGCCCTGGTCCTCATCATCCTGGTGATGCTGCTCAACCTCGGTGCCCGCCTGGTTGCCCGTATGTTCGCCCCCAAGACCGGCCGCTAGCCCGGCATGGCGACCCCATTCTTCAGCCCGTACCTCCAGCAAGTGAAGGAACATCATGTCTAAGCGCATCGACGTCAAAGACCTGAACGTCTACTACAGCAAATTCCTGGCCGTCGCAGACGTCAACATCAACATCGAAGCCAAGTCCGTCACGGCGTTCATCGGGCCCTCCGGCTGCGGCAAATCCACCTTCCTGCGCACCCTGAACCGGATGCATGAGGTAATCCCCGGCGCCCGCGTCGAAGGTGAGGTGCTGCTCGACGGCGACAACCTCTACGGCCCCGGCGTGGACCCGGTCACCGTCCGCTCGCAGATCGGGATGGTCTTCCAGCGTCCCAACCCGTTCCCTACGATGTCCATCCGCGATAACGTGCTGGCCGGCGTGAAGCTGAACAACCAGAGGATCTCCAAGGGCGAGGCCGACGCCCTGGTGGAACGGTCCCTGCAGGGCGCCAACCTCTGGAACGAGGTCAAGGACCGGCTGGGCAAGCCCGGCTCGGGCCTCTCCGGCGGCCAGCAGCAGCGGCTCTGCATCGCCCGCGCCATCGCCGTGGAGCCGCAGGTCATCCTGATGGACGAGCCCTGCTCCGCGCTGGATCCGATCTCCACGCTGGCCATTGAGGACCTCATCAACGAGCTCAAGGACCAGTACACCGTGGTGATCGTGACCCACAATATGCAGCAGGCCGCCCGCGTCTCGGACAAGACCGCGTTCTTCAACATTGCGGGCACCGGCAAGCCGGGCCGGCTGATCGAATACGGCGACACCCACACCATGTTCAGCAACCCGACCGAGAAGGCCACCGAGGACTACGTTTCCGGCCGCTTCGGATAGCCCGGTTCATCGACTGCTCCGCAGGTGCCGTTTTGAGCCCTCAAAAGGGCACCTGCGGAGCAATCGATGAGTCCCTAGAGCTCCGCGAGCGGTGACAGGGACAGGGCCAGCACGAAGGCCGCTGCCGCGGTGGCCACCGGCGTGAGCACCCAGAACATCAGGATCCGGATCACCATTTTCCGGTTGGTGGCCGGGAACCCCTGATTGCTGCCGGCACCCAGGACGGCCGACGTGACAGTGTGCGTGGTGGAGACGGGCCAGTACAGCCCGATCGCGCCTATCAGCAGGATGGCCGAGCTGAACAGTTGCGCGACGGAGCCGCGCAGGGGATCCATCCGGATCAGCCGGTAGCCGATGGTGTAGGAAATACGCCATCCGCCGGCCAGAGTTCCCGCGGTCAGCAGGGCCGCGGTGAACAGTGCCACCCAGACCGGCATCTCCCGGCCGTCCGACAGCCCGGATGCCAGCAGGGCAAGGACCAGGACGGCGCTGGTGCGCTGGCCGTCCTGCAGGCCGTGGGCGAACGCCACGGCGCCCACAGCAATGCTCTCCGCACGCCGCGAGCGGCCGTTCACGACGTTCGGCGGCGTATACCGTGCGGCCCACGTCGCGGGCCACACCAGCAGGTAGGCGCCCACGAAGGCAATCACCGGTGAGAGCAGCAGCGGAAGCACCACCTGGGAAAGCAGGGACGTGTCAACGCCGCCCACGGCGTGCCCGCCGACGGCCACGCTCGCGATCCCGGCGCCGGCCAGCCCGCCGACCAGGGCATGCGTCGAGGACGACGGGATGCCCCGCCACCAGGTGTAGATGCCCCACAGCACGGCACTGAGCAGGCCCGCCATCAGGATGGTCAGCCCGTTCGCCCCCTTGGGCAGCTGAACCCAGGTCTGGCTGACGGCAAGGGCCAGGGCGGCGCTCAACCCGGCACCGACGAAGTTGAACAATGCGGCCAGCAGCACGGCGATGGTGGGGGTGAGGGCACGGGTCCGGACGGCCAGCGCCACCGCAGCCGAGGCGTCCCTGAAACCGTTAAGGAAGGCGAATGCCCCGGCGAAGACCACCACCAGGGCAAACAGGAACATGGTCACGTCAGGATTCCTTGACGATGATGCTGCCCACCTGGGTCGCGATTCTGCGCATGTCCCTGGTGACTCCCACAAGCTGGTCGGCGATGTCCCGGTTCCGCGCATACCGGGTCGGCTTCATTTCGTTGAGCATGTCCGCCACCCAGACCCGGTGGGACCGTTCGGCGCGCTTGGACAGGCGGAGGACTTCGATCCAGTAGTCCTCAAGGTCGTCCAGGTTGTCCAGCCTCCGCATGGCGTCCACGGTGAGCTCGGCCTGCCTGCTGATGATTTCCAGCTGGTCCGCGGCACGTTTGGGCAGGCGGTCCAGCTTGTAGAGGGACACCAGGTCCGCGGCGGCATCGAGCTTTTCCATCGCCTCATTGAGGAACCGGGAGAGGGCATACATGTCCTCGCGGGGGAGCGGGTTCACGAACGAGGTCCGCATATGCGTCAGCAGCGCGAAATGCAGCTCCGCGGACTTGGCCTCATGGTTGTGCATGTCCTCGACCAGCCGGTCATTTTCACTGGCCGGTGCGCCCAGGATTTCCGACAGGGTGCCCGTAGCGAGCACAATCTGGCCTGCAAGCTGGGCGAGGAGGTTCAGCCCGGCGGGCTCCTGGGGGAAAAGGCGCAGCTTCACGTGTGATTACCGGTCTTCGGGAGGGAGGTGCACGGCCGTTGTCTGCCGGGCGTGTGAGGTGATGATGACCCGCGCATGAGGATTACTTTACCGTCCGGCCTAAAAGCGCCGGAAAGGGCGCCCGGGCGGCCCGGGAATATGACGGCGCCCCGCTGGGCAGGTCCGGCAGCGGGCCGCTCACGGGGCATGAAAATGGTGCCGAACCGGATACGCCTCTCGGCGGTAGGCCGCTCTAGGCGGCTAGATGTTGAAGCCCGGGGGTTTCGCGGTTCGGCACCGCTTTTAGTTTTCTACGAGCTCGGGGACAAGTCAACATTGACAGTCCGTGTGCGGCGTGCGTACCGGGTGTCCGGCGGCAGCACGCCTCCTCAGTCCAGCTCGCCCAGGCGCCAGGCGTTGGCAGCATGTTCGAGGTCCTCCGCGGTCTTGACCAGGAGGTGCGAATTGCGCGTGAGCTTGCTCGCGTGGTTCTCGTTGCTGTGCTCGGCGCCGTCGGCGAGGGTGGCCTGGCCCAGCGCCACCACGCGGCAGAACGCGGCAGAACGTTCCAGCGCGACGTCGAACTCGCCGTCGAACGCGCCGGAAAGGATGGCGTCCGCCATCGACTTCATCTCCTCCGCTCCGGGCGGCTCGGCGGCGCCGGCCACCACGTGCGATACCTGGGCGGTGTCCTTGCCTGCCCTGAAGTAGACGGAGATCCGCTCGGGATCCTGGATCGTGGCGGCGCGGAGTGCGTACAGGCGCCAGAGGGCCCCCGGAAGCGAGCGTGCCGGGCTTTCGGCCCACATTTCGGCGATGGCTTCCAGGCCCTGTTCATCGGCGAGCTTCACGAGACGCTTGGTCACGACGGGGTCGTCACTGTCGCGTCCGCGGCGCACGAGTGCCTGGGCGGCGAGGTGGGCGGCTTCGGAGACGCGGGCAGGATCGGCCCCGCCCGCGAACGGCTCAAAGTCAATGGGGGCAAAGGGCTTCGGCTTGTGGTGCCGGTGCGGTCCGGGGGCGCTGGATCCTGCTTGCTCGCTCATGCCACCACGCTACTCCAGTGCTGTCGGGGAATCGAGCGTGGAGGCCACCGCCCCCGGTCCGCAGGGCGACAGTCCACGGCGCACGACGGCGGCGTACCCGCCCCGTGCGCAAAATGCGCCCGGGTCTGGGGTACAGTATTAACGTTCAGAAATGGACTGGGCTGATCAGCCCTTGGACTGCGGATTTATCCGCGGTTTGGGGTCTTCAGTTGGGGCCTTTAGCTCAGTTGGTAGAGCATCGGACTTTTAATCCGTGGGTCGTGGGTTCGATCCCCACAGGGCCCACCCGCGGAGCAGGCCAGAGGCAGTTGTCCTCTGGCCTGCTTCTGTTTTAACCGTCCCCCATGCCGGCAGCTTTCATCCGGTTGAGCCGACAAAAATCCACGATGGCCTAGTAATCAGTTCGGCTAGTATTGCCGGATGAATGCGCACAGCCCCACCGGATCCGGGTATTGGTACGGACCCGACGACAGGCTCGACCCGCCCGGCGCCGTCCTGCAGGCGCTGCGCGAATACCGCAATGTGGAAGTCGCCCGGCGGCGGTCCACGCGGGACTCGATGGGGATGGGCGAGACGGACCTGCTGGCCCTGAGATACCTCCTGCGCACCCAAGCCGACGGCGAGCAGGTGGGGCCCAAGGACCTGAGCCGCGTCCTGGGGATCACCACGGCCTCCACCACGTCGCTAATCGACCGGCTCGTG
>NZ_AUPJ01000188.1 GCF_000427315.1 Arthrobacter sp. TB 26 | reverse complement strand
CACCCCACGGACCGGCGGTCGCTGGTGATCGTTCCCACCGCCGCTACGGATGCGGAGGTCCGGGCCACTCTCGGTGACATGCACCGCAGGATGATGGCCGTCGCGGAGGACCTCAGTGCAGACGAGGCGAGGGTCGTGGTCAGCTTCCTCCGCCGGATGAGTCAAGCCATCGCGGAGTCGCGCACCCACGTGGTGGAATAGCCGCCAAAGCAACTAGCTAGCCTGACTAGTTATATGTATGCTTACTAACTATGTCTGATATTCGTTTCTCCGGCGGCGCCGTGGCTGAAGCGGCTCCGGCCGCCGTTCCGCCCGCGCAGGCCCTTGCCGGCCCGGTCCACTGCGGGATGCCGATGGAGTGGAAGGCGCCGGCCCCCGCCCTTATGTCCGTCTACTCCTTCGCGCAGGCCGATGCCTCAGCAGAACTGCCGCCGCTCTGGCGCTGCGGGTGCGGCTTCCAGCTGGACGGAATCGTGCACACATCCAGCATCGTGTCCGAGCTCAGCCGTTGAGCGGCCCGCACTCCGCGGTGGCCCTGGCGGAGCGGCCCGCCGCCTTGCCGGTCCCTGCCGCCGTCGGGCTCGATGCCAGAGTGTTGGCGCTCCCGGACGCTCCCGGGGGCCGCTTCCTCGTCCATGAGTTGCTGGGCCGTGGCGCCACCGCCACCGTGTTCCGCGGAACGGATGTGGCAGACAGCCGGCCCGTGGCCATTAAGGTCGCCGAAGGCCCCGAGCNGGCAGGCGGAACGGATCCACGCCGAGGCGCGGGTCCTGGCCTCGCTGGACCATCCTGCGATCGTTACCTTCATCGCCGAGGGCGTCGTTCCGGCCGGTGACCCGTGGGCCGGGCGCCCTTTCCTCGTTGAGGAGCTTGCTTACGGGGGCAGCCTCGCCGAGCGGATCCGCAGCGGTCCGGCCGACGCCGGCGAAGTTGCCCGCTGGGCGGTCGCGGCGCTGTCCGGTCTTGCCCACGTCCATGCCCGCGGACTGGTCCACCGGGACATCAAACCCGCCAATATCCTGCTCAGCGCACTGCGGCGGTCCGCCGTCCGGATCGCCGATTTCGGCATCGCCACCCCGGCTGGAACCACACTGGAGCCGGGCGACTCCTCCGGCACCGTGCACTACATGAGCCCGGAACAGGCGGCTGGCCGGCATCCCGGCGCTCCCGGCGACATCTATTCCCTGGGGCTGGTGCTGCTCGAGTGCCTCACCGGGGCCAAGGCGTTCCCGGGCACCCCGGTGGAGTCCCTGGTGGCGCGGACCCTTCGCAAGCCCCTGATTCCCGCCGGGCTCGGCACGTCGTGGGTGTCGCTGCTGACGGCCATGACCGCCATGGATCCCGCGGCGCGGCCCTCGGCCGCCGCTGCCGGGAGCCTCGCGGCGAAGCTTCCCCGCGCGTCCTGAGCGGTGCTGCCGCGGGCAGCTCAGCCAGGCTGGGTGCCCGCGGCAGTCAACCCGATCACCGCTTGGTTGCGCCCGGCCGCTTTCGCGTCATACAGGGCCCGGTCGGCTTCCCGGAGAAGCCGCTGGAGCCCCGCGTTCCCGTCGTGGGCGTCGACGACGCCGAAACTCGCCGTCGGCGAGTCTGCGCCAGCGGGCAGGGAACTGTGCTCGGCCAGGGCGGCATTGATCCGGTCGGCGATGCGGACGCCCCCGGCGGCGTCGACGCCGTCGAGCAGCAGTGCAAATTCCTCACCGCCGTAGCGGCCCACCAGATCAGCGTCCCGCACGGCCAGGCGGCAGGCCTCGGCGAAAGCGCGGATGACGCCGTCGCCCGCGTCATGGCCGAAGCGGTCGTTGATGGCTTTGAAGCGGTCCAGGTCCGCCATCACAATCACGGTGTCGACGCCGGCGGCGAGGTTGGCCCGGAGCCTGCGCTGGGCCTGGCGCATGAACTCCTCGCGGTTCAGCAGTCCGGTCAGCCCATCATGGTAGGCCAGCTCCTGCAGGTTCTCGGTCCGGCGGGCGTAATTCAGCGAGGTGATGCTGGACGAAACGACCACCAGCAGGACCATGGCCATCAGCATGGACACGCCGGTGCCGAAAAGCACCTGGAACAGCGGATCCGCCGGGCCCAGGACAGCCAGCCCCACCGTCCGGCTTAGGTAATAGACGGCACAGACGGCAGTAGCGACGGCGAGGGACCGGACAAGATGCCAGGAGTCCTCGCGTTCGCGCCACAGCTCCACGGAGGCGAGACCGATCGCCGTCCCCATCAGCGACAACAGCACAATGCTGCCGATCCGGGCGTTATCGGAGTAGTGGACGGAGGCGTCGACGGCGAAGGCCGCCGTCGCAGGGATCCCCAACAGCCAGGGCAGGATCCGCCGGCCGGCCAGCGAGCGGGTTCCCGCCCAGACGCAGCCGGAGCCAAGCACCATCACGCCATTTCCCACGCTGGGGGCCCAGGCCACCGCCTCGGCCTCTCCCATGAAGTAGAAGACGGCCGCCAGGAAGAACGAGGCGACAGCCCAGCACCACCAGCCGGCAAAAGGGGCCCGGCTCTTGCGGTAGGTGTCGAAGTAGAACAGGACCAGCATCGTGAGCGTCATCAGGGCGAAGACCACCATGAGCGTTGACCTGTCGAGCAGCACCATAACGTGAAGTTTCCCAGCTGCCGGAGAGGCCCTCCCCAAGGACCGCCAGCATAGTTCCCCGCCGGATCAGGCCCCGGCCGGGACAAGTCTCTCAGAACGTTGGCCCGCTGCCCAAAGCGGTGAGACATCCGGGCGACGCCGGGGGTCCCCGTGCGATGGCCCGGGGTGCAAGATGGTGCCATGGATGCCACCGATGCCCTGAACGAGATCGCTTTCTGGCTCGAACGCGAGCTTGCCCCGACCTTCAAGATCCAGGCGTTCCGGAAAGCCGCAGGAATCATCGCCGGTCTCGGCGCGGAGGAACTGGCAGCCCGGGCCGGGGACGGCCGGCTCCGGAGGACCAAAGGGATCGGCGACCGGACGTTCCAGGTCATCAGGGAAGCGCTCGACGGCGGCGTGCCGGAGTACCTCGACGGACTGCGAAGCCGGGGCGCCCAGCCCCTGGTGCCGGGAGGGCATACGCTGCTGGCCGCCCTCCGCGGCGACCTGCACAGCCACAGCGACTGGTCCGACGGCGGATCCCCGATCGAGGCCATGGTGGGCGCCGCGAAACTGCTGGGCCGTGAGTACCTCGCGCTGACCGATCATTCGCCCAGCCTCAGGATCGCCAACGGGCTCAGTGCCGGGCGGCTGGCCGAGCAACTCGACATCGTCGCGGGGATTAACGGCGACGGCGACGGCGGCTTCCGCCTTCTGCGCGGCATCGAGGCCGACATCCTCGAGGACGGCAGCCTGGACCAGACCCCCGAGATGCTGGACCGGCTGGATATCGTGGTCGCCAGCGTGCACTCAAAGCTGCGGGCGGACAAGCGCACCATGACCCGGCGGATGCTTGGCGCGATCACGGACCCGCACACGAACGTGCTCGGCCATTGCACGGGCCGTCTCATTCAAGGGGACCGGGGCACACGGCCAGCGTCGGAGTTCAACGCCAAAGAGGTCTTCGCTGCCTGCGCGGAGCACAACGTCGCCGTCGAAATCAATGCCCGGCCCGAACGCCAGGACCCGCCCGGCGCCCTCATTGAACTGGCCCTCGACGCAGGCTGCGTGTTCAGCATCGACAGCGACGCCCACGCCCCGGGCCAGCTCGACTTCCTGCAGTACGGCGCCGAGCGGGCCGAACGCAACGGCGTGCCGGCGGAACGGATCATCACCAGCTGGCCCTGGACCGCCTGCTGGAGTGGGCGGGCTCGGGAAGCTGACGGACGGCGGCCAGTCCGTGCCGAGGGGCTTGTCGCACGGGGCATGCCCTCCTGCTGCGAGGAGGGTTGGACATAGTGCTGTTATGCCCAGTCCTGGGCGCAGGGACTGGGCATGTCCCGCGGTCAGGGGCGTGCCGGGATCAGCGCGGTGGGGGATGCCAGCTCCGCCCTGCCCACGGCTGCGCCGGGGAGTCCGCTCGCCGGATCCAGCGCGTAAGTGACCACATCGCCGGAGCGTTCGTGCGCCACATGCAGCCAGCCGTTCCTGACGAGGTGATGCCGGGGCCAGTCGCCGCCGCTGGGGACGTCGGCCAGGGGCCGGAGGACGCCGCCGCCCCGGTCCACCTCCAACACGCCGATCCGGTTGGAGCCGCGCACACCGACGTAGGCGTGTCTCCCGTCCGCGGCGAGGGCAATCTCTGCCGCGGAGTCCCCGGGGCGTGCTCCGCCGCTGGTGGCCGGGAAAATTCCGGTCAGGGTGAATGTCCCGGACTCACGGGACGGCTGCACCACGGCAACTTCAATTGAATATTCGGTCACCACCAACACGCTGCCACCGGGATGCTGGACGAGATGCCGGGGGCCGCAGTCCCGCGGGAGGGTGACTTCGTGGTCCAGCCGCAGCCCCTGCGAGGGCGCGTAGTCCCAGACCCGCACCAGGTCGTGCCCGAGGTCGGTGGTCATCACCCGGCCGTCGTCGAGCATCAGGCTGGCGTGGGCACGGCTGGGACGCCCGGGGACTATCGACGCGGCCGCCGCGAACCGTGCCGTGATGCCGCCGTCGTGGTCCAGTTCATAGAGCAGGATCTGGCCGTCGCCCCAGCAGGCCACCACGAGGAAACGGCCCTGCGGGTCGACGGCGACGTGGCAGGCGGCGTCTCCGGCCGGCCAGTCCGGGCCGGCGGGTTCCAGACCGAAGTCGCCGGACCGGCGGTACGCCCGGAGCGTCCGCGCCGCCTCGCCCACGGCGTAGACCACATCAAGGGAGGGGTGCACGGCGAGGAACGACGGCGAGTCTGCCGCGGCGGCGACCCCCAGCCAGCGCAGCGTCCCGTCAGCGCCGGCATTCAGCGCCCCGATTCCGGCCCCGCGGCCGCCGCCGTTCGCGGTGTAACACCCGGTCCAGATCAGCTCGTTTGACGGTATGGCGCTCGCCGGCACGGGCAGCGGCGCTTCGGAAGCCGTTCTTTTCGGGGCCATGGTTCCATCCTGCCACTTCGGTAGCATGAGACTTCCGGCACCAGCAGCGCAAAGGGGGTCCTTGGCATGACGGTCCTTCCTGCGCCCCGGCCCTCCGTCATCTCCCGGCTTCGGGCGGCCGGCTGCGTCTTCGCAGAGGAGGAAGCCGGGTTGCTGGTGGCTGCCGCGACGGGGCCCGACCACCTGGATGCCCTCGTGGAGCGGCGGGTTTCCGGTCTGCCGCTTGAACACATTCTGGGCTGGGCGGACTTCTGCGGACTTCGGATCGCCGTGGACGCGGGCGTTTTTGTGCCCCGCCGCCGCACCGGGTTCCTCGTCCGGCAGGCCGCCCGGCTTCTCCCACCAAACGGCGGCTTGGGGCACGTGCCCGTCGTCGTGGACCTGTGCTGCGGATCAGGGGCGGTCGGCACTGCGCTCGCGGCGCTGGCCGGTCCCCTCGAGCTGCATGCTGCCGACATCGACCCTGCGGCGGTGCGGTGTGCGGCCCGGAACATAGTGCCGCTCGGTGGTGCGGTCCACGAAGGGGACTTGTACGAGCCGCTCCCGGAGCGTCTGCGCGGTCGGGTCGACATCCTTGCCGTCAACGCACCCTATGTTCCCTCCGCAGAAATTGGCACCATGCCGCAGGAAGCCCGCCTCCACGAACCGCGGGTTTCCCTCGACGGCGGCAAAGACGGGCTTCAGGTGCAGCGGAGGGTGGCCGCCGCGGCGCCGCAATGGCTGG
>NZ_AUPJ01000187.1 GCF_000427315.1 Arthrobacter sp. TB 26 | reverse complement strand
GAGCCGGCGGCAGGCGTCGAGGACCGCCGAACTGTTCATCCGCAATGGACTCACGGCCCGGGTTGCCAGTTCCACGAAGCTGGACGCCACGGTTGTCATCGGAACAGCGGTGAGGGGTTCGCCCCTTTAGCCAGGAGACCCGGTGTGGCTAGGAAACCTTGTCGGGATCGACGTTGGTCGCGGCTCCGGCGGGGGTGGCGCCGCCTTCGTCGGACCAGTCCTGGCCGTGCTGGTCGTTGAGGGCAGGGTCGGACTCGACGTCGGACGCGGCCGGCGTAGCGGACGTCCCAAGGTTAACGGTTACCGGGTGGGTGCTGTGCGCGGGGACGCCGGCGTCGGCAGCGGCCGAGGCGGGGCCGTCGTTCGAGTTCCCATTGTCGGCTATCCCACTAGGGCTGTTCTCACGCCGGACGGCCGAACCGATCACTGTACCGGCGCGGCGGGCCGCCTCGCCCAGTTGCTCAGTCACCTCCGGGGCCTTTTCCTTCACTGCTTCGGCCGCCGCGGTCACCTTGTCCTGGACCGGCTGGCTTTCCCACAGGGCCGACGCGCGTGCTTTGAGCTTCTCGTACGCTGCCCGTCCGGACCGTGACCCGAGAACGTAGCCTGCGGCGATCCCGGCTCCGAAAAGAAGTTTGCCTTTCATGCTGTCCTCCTGCTGATCGGTGGTGCTCAAAATTGGTGTTCAGTAAATCCTGGTGAGGCCGTGTGCCAAAAAACCGGCCCCGGGAAAAATCCCGGGACCGGTTTTCGGTCGCGTCAGCTTTAGCGGGCTGAACGCTTGGAGATCATGCCGTAAACGAGCAGGACGATGATCGCACCGCCGATGGCCAGGAGCCAGGTCGACAGCGAGAAGAACTCGTTGATGCCCACGCCGAACAGCGCGCCGCCAATGAAGCCACCCAGGAGAGCGCCAACGACGCCAAGGATCAGCGTGATGATGAGGCCACCACCCTGACGGCCCGGGAGGATTGCCTTAGCGATTGCACCGGCGATAAGGCCCAGAATCAGAAATGCGAAAAAACCCATTTTTATCGTTCCTTCTTCTTCATAGAGGAGGCACCCGGATTGCCGGGTGCGCTACATCCTTCTGCCTCAATACTAATCATGCTTAGTATAAAAGAGCCACTTGAGCGCCGTGAAACTTCCGCAGGCGCTCTATTTCGGGCCTCTTGACCAGATCTGCCGTAGTCCGTTTGCAGCCGCTTCAGCCTCGCGTCCAGGCCGCGCCGGATGTTCAGCGCGGAAGGCCTCGACGCGTTGGGCCGGTCCGCCCATGGTCCCGTAGAGCTTCGTCGCCGGCACGGTACGTTCGCGGCGTTCTCCGCCGGTGGCAAACCAGCGGCCCAGGATTTCCTCGGTGCGGCCCCGGTGGCCGGCGGCTCCGTAGACGTCCGCGGTGTCAAAGAAATTGATGCCCGACTCCAGCGCCAGGTCCATGATGGAGGGTGGCGGAACGTGCGGGCCGGCGTCGGAGGTTAGCGCTCCAGGCGGAACCCGAGCTTGATGGTGACCTGCCAGTCGGCGACCTCTCCGTTTTCGAGGTGCCCGCGGACTTCCTTGACTTCGAACCAGTCGAGGTTCCGCAGGGTCTTGGCCGCCTCGGCGATGCCGTTGCGGACGGCGGCGTCAATGCCTTCATTCGACGTTCCGACAATTTCAGAAATGCTGTAAGTGTGATTAGACAACTTCGCTCCTCGTGATCGCCATCGATACCAGGCGGTGGGCCGTTCCTGCAGATTAGCCGACAGATTGCGGCGGGACTAGGGTCGGGCGGCCGGGCCTCAGGATCCGGAGACCGGCCCCGGCTCGGGACGCTTGGGCACCAGCGGCGGCGCGTCGGGCCGTTTCCGGACCCGACTGACCATCCAGGGGAGCAGGTAGTTGGTGAACCAGGCGAGGTCTCCGGCCTTGCTTTCCCGCCAGGTTCCGGCCGGCATGGGCTTGGGCTCCAGCGGGCTTAGGGTGTGGGGGACGCTCAGGGATTCCAGCACCATGGCCGCGATGGTGTGGTGCCCCATCGGGGAGAAGTGCAGGCGGTCCGGGTCCCACATCCGCGGGTCGGAGAGCTGGCGCAGGGACCACAGGTCGGCGATCACGCCGTGATGGCGCGCGGCGATGGTCCGGATGTTCTCGTTGAAGACGGCCACCCGGCCCCGGTTATGGCCCAGCAGCGGCGTGTCGCCCCAGTCCGGACCCGTGAAGAGCACGATGGTGGCGCCTGTGGCGCTGAGCATGCCCACTGCTGCGTCGAGAGCGGCGGCCATCCTGTCAGGATCGCTCCGGTGGAAGACAATATCGTTTCCGCCGGCCGAAAGCGTGACCAGGTCCGGCTTCAGAGAGATCGCAGGTCCGAGCTGCCGGTCCAGGATCTCACGCAGGAGGAGCCCGCTGACGGCAAGGTTGGCGTAACGAAAATCCGGCTTCCCCCCGCTGAGTTCCTCGGCGATACGGTCCGCCCAGCCCCTCATGCCGCCGGGACTCAGCGGTTCCGGGTCCCCGAGGCCCGAGGTAAACGAATCGCCCATTGCGACATAGCGGCTCCACGGCCCCGAGCTCCACGGCCCCGAATTCCACTGTCCCGTCTGCGGTCCCCGGTCCCGCCCCAGGCTTCGTCCCGGCGCGGCGCCCCCTGCGCCGGCCCCGCCGGCGCCAGAATCCAGGAATCCGGCGGCGTTCACACACCCAGCAATACGCCGAAAATTCAGGGTTCACTAGGTACTTAGGTCCCTAGCCGGGGCGGGCCCGGGGGAGTGCCCGCAGCCCGACGCAGGGCGGAGAGAGGCGGATCATACCCTGCAGGGTACCGGTGATACATAGGGGGGTATATCATGGAAAGTAACCCTGTTGATCCCGGAGGAACAAAAATGGAACTCGATCCCACCGACATGAAGCCCGTCATCAATCGACTTCGCCGAGCCCAGGGGCAGCTTGCCGCCGTCACGCGGATGATCGAAGAGGGCCGCGACTGCAAGAGCGTCGTCACCCAGCTGGCAGCCGTCTCCAGCGCGCTGGACAAGGCCGGATTCTCGATCATCGCCACCGGCCTGCAGCAGTGCATGCAGCAGGAGGACCCCAGCCTGGACCGCGCCGAACTCGAGAAGCTCTTCCTCTCGCTCGCCTGAGCGCCGCCCCAGGCCGCCTGGCGTTCCGCCGGCGGGTCAGGCCTGGCGTTCCGCCAGGACGTAGGTCTTGAGGTCATCCAGCGTCTGCTGCATGTGCGCGTCCATGGCGTCCCGGGCCCGGTGCGGATCCCGCGTGGACAGCGCCTCCACGATTTTCTGGTGATGGCCGATTGCGTGCGCCTGGATGTCGCGCACCTCGGACGTCTGGGTCCGCCGCTTTTCCAGCACCCGGTGCAGCGGCGCGAACAGTACGGCCACAAAAACATTCTCCGACGCGCGCAGGATGAGGTCGTGGAAGGCGAGGTCCGCCGCCACGAACGCGGCGACGTCGTGCTTTTTGTGCGCCTCGCGCATCGATTCCAGCTGCCCGCCGAGGGTCTTGAGGCCGGCGTCGTCGATCCGGCCTGCTGCCAGCTCGCAGGCGCCTGTCTCCAGCATCCGGCGCAGCTCGATCAGCTGGACGGCTGCCACGGCGTCGTTTTTCCCCTCTGAGGCTGCCCGGAGGACGGCCTCGAGGGAGGCCCAGCGGTTCAGCGGGTTCACAAAGGTTCCCCGGCCGCGCTCCACGCTGAGGATCTGCTGGGCTTCGAGGGTCTTCATCGCCTCGCGGACCGTCATGCGGCTCACCTCGTGGCGGGCGCTCAGCTCCAGCTCGCCGGGCACGGCCGTCCCGGGCGGAAATTCGCCGGCAATGATGCGGTCCAGCAGTTCATCTGCCACGACGCCGACCAACGATTTCCTAGCCAATTTTCCCCATTCGCCGTCACCGAGTTGCCTGACGGACAAGTCTACTTGCGCGTCTTTGTGCCGTATGCCACACTAGCATTCGAACGTTAGATGTCAGACATCTTACAAATCATCGCCGCAGCAGAGTTCCCACAATGGAGTGCAAGTGCCCTTTGAATCAGAGCTTTTTGAAGCAGACGTGCTGGCCGCCTTCCCGGCAGAGGTCCCGATTCCCGCCCGGACCGTCGCCGACGCCCTCGCGTCGTCGTCCCAGCCGTCCCCCCGGATCCTGGTGGTGCTCGACGACGACCCGACGGGTACGCAGTCCGTCGCGGACCTGCCGGTCCTCACCCGCTGGGATGTCGCCGATTTCACCTGGGCCTTCACCCACCTCATCAACGGCCGCCGCCAGGACGCCGTTTACGTCCTGACGAACACGCGGAGCCTGGACCCTGCCGAGGCTGCCGCCCGCAACGAAGAGGTGGTCCGGAACGCCCTCACGGCAGCCGCCCTCGAAACCGACGGTGCCGGGTCCAGCGGCGCCGATTCCAGCGGTGTCAGTTCCAGGCTCCGCCTCGCGTTCGTCAGTCGCAGTGATTCCACCCTCCGCGGCCACTACCCGCTGGAGCCGGACACGATCGCGGCAACCATCGCTGCTGTCAGCGGCGAGGTGACGGACGGCGTTGTGATCGTCCCGGCATTCCCCGACGCCGGCCGCGTCACCGTCGGCGGCGTGCACTACATGCGCGGCACCGGCGAGGACGCCGGCAAGCTCACCCCGGTGGCGGAAACCGAATTCGCCAGGGACGCGAGCTTCGGGTTCGCGAACTCCGAACTGGCCAAGTACGTCGAAGAGAAGTCCAAGGGCCGGTTCCCGGCGGATTCGGTGATCGTGCTGAGCCTGGACGTCATCCGCGCCGCAGGCCCGGACGGCGACCCCCAAATCTCCGCGGACGCCATTGCGGACGCCATAGACGCGGCCACCGGCTCCACCCCGATCGTGGCCGACATCGTGACCGAAAATGATTTCCGCGCCCTCGCGCTGGGCCTGGAGGAAGCGGAACGCCGCGGGAAGAAGCTGCTCTACCGCGTGGGCCCGCCGTTCGTCCGCGGCCGCATCGGCCAGGAAATCCGCACCGAGCTTAGCGGCGAGGAGGCCTATGCGGGCAACACGCCCTCCGTCGCCGGCGGCCTGATCGTGGTCGGCTCGCACGTCGGTGTCACTACCCGCCAGCTCAAGGCCCTCGTCGAACAGCACAGCGCCGCGCACATCGTGGAAATCGACGTCGAAAAGCTGCTCGGCGGAGACTCCGCGGTCTACCTGGACGGCATCGTCCGGGACGTCGTGGAGTCCCTGCACAGCGCCGACGTCATCCTCCACACCAGCAGGCTGCTCATCAAGACTGACGACGCCGCCGAGAGCCTCCGGATCGCCCGCACCGTGTCCGCCGCCGTCGTCGCTGTGGTGAACCGGACCCTGAAGACGTTCCCGCCGCGATTCGTCATCGCCAAGGGCGGCATCACGTCCTCGGATGTGGCCGCCCACGGCCTGGAAATCCGGCACGCGATCGTCCGCGGCCCTATGCTGCCTGGCATTGTCAGCCTCTGGGAGCCCGTGGACGGGCCCGCGAAGGGTATTCCCTACGTTGTCTTCGCCGGCAACGTGGGTGACGACGAGTCCCTGGCCCAGGTCACCCGCAAGCTCAGCAACACTTTCTGATCCCCACCTGCCCCAACCCACTCATTTCAATGGAGAAAACCATGAACTACAAAGTGACCGTCCTCGGCCTGGGCGCCATGGGACTGCCCATGGCCACCCGGCTGGCAACCCGGCTGACCGTCCACGGCTTCGACATCGCCGAGCCCCGNNNNGGCTCGCCGAAGACGCCGGGGTCCGCACCTTCGCCTCCGCCCGTGAAGCGGCCGAAGGCGCCGACGCGCTGCTGCTGGCCGTGCGCAACGGCGAGCAGCTGGACGACGTCCTTTTCGGCGAAAACGGCGTTGCCTCGGCCCTGTTGCCGGGCGCCGTCGTGATCCTCGGCAGCACCGTCGGCACCGAGGCCATTCCCGCCACCGTCGCGCGGCTGGCGGAATTCGGCGTTTCCCTCGTTGACGCGCCCCTTTCCGGCGGACCCAAGCGCGCCGGCGAAGGCGACCTCCTGATCGTCGTCGGCGCCGAACCGCAGGCGCTGGAAGCGGCCCGGCCGGTCCTGGAACTCCTCGCCTCCACCCTGACCGTCGTGGGGGACAAGCCCGGCGACGGGCAGGCCCTCAAGACCGTCAACCAGCTGCTCTGCGGGATCCACATCGCCGCGGCAGCCGAGGCAATGGCCCTCGCAGACGCCCTTGGCCTGGACCAGGCCAAGACCCTCGCAGCCCTGGAAGCCGGCGCCGCCGGGTCCTTTATGCTGTCCAACCGCGGGCCCCGCATCCTCGAGGCCTACACGGAAAACGGCGCGGAGGTCCTCAGCCGCCTGGACATCTTCGTCAAGGACATGGGCATCGTCGGCAAGGCCACCCGCGCCGCCGGCCTTGCCGCGCCGGTGGCCGCCGCCGCCGAGCAGCTCTACCTCCTCGGCCAGGCCCAGGGGCTCGCCGCCGCCGACGACTCCGCGGTGATCAAGGTTGTCGCGCCCACCAGGCGCACCGCCTAGGCCCTCCCGGCCACCTCAGACCCACCCCGATTTCCCCAAGCCCGACGACGG
>NZ_AUPJ01000186.1 GCF_000427315.1 Arthrobacter sp. TB 26 | reverse complement strand
CCGCCGTCGTCGAACCAACCCTCCGGTCCTTCCCCGGACCGGTCCGTCAAAGGAGACACCCGATGAGCGCTCTCGCTCTCCTGGCCATAGCCGCAGCAGGCGTAGCCCTGCTGCTGGTGGCCGTCATCAAGTTCAAGATCCCGGCCTTCCTGGCGCTGCTGGTTGTCAGCGTCATTGTCGCCCTGGTTGCGGGAATCCCGCTGCCGGACATCGTCAAGACCGTCACTGAAGGCATGGGCGGCACCCTGGGGTCGGTCGCCATCCTCGTCGGCCTCGGCGCCATGCTCGGCAAGATGATTGAGGTTTCCGGCGGTGCCCAGGCGCTGGCCGGAAAGTTCACCCAACTCCTCGGACCCCGCCGGGTCATCGCGGCCCTGACCTCCGCGGCCTTCCTGCTGGCCATCCCCGTCTTCTTCGACGTCGGATTCATCATCCTGATCCCGATCATCTACGGCTTCTCCAAAGCGGCCGGGGTCAACCCGGTCAAGATCGGGCTGCCCGTGGGCGCGATCATGCTCGCCATCCACGTGGTTGTTCCGCCGCACCCGGGCGTTGTTGGCGGGGCCGGTATCCTCAAAGCCGATATCGGCTGGACGACCATCATCGGGCTCCTGATCTGCATCCCCGTCGGGGTGCTCGGCTACTTCGTTGCCAAACGGCTCAACCGTCGCGACTACGTGATGCTCCCCGGGACTGCCGAGCAGTTCCGCCTCTTCGGCTCCGGCAAATCCGAGGTCGAGCAGGACACCGCCCCAAGCGGCGGCGTCGCGGTCAAGACCGTTGCCAAAACCGCTCCCAGCCCGGCCATGATCATCACCTTGATTGTGTTGCCCATCCTGATGATCATGGTGGGAACCGTCGGCGCGGTGATGTTGCCCAAGGGCAGCCCCGCTGCGGACATCGCAGCCTTCGTCGGCGCACCCCTGATCGCACTGCTGACAGCCCTGGGAATGGCCTACTACTTCCTCGGCATCCGCCGCGGATGGTCCTCCCAGCACACCGGCGAGGTCATGGACTCCGCCCTCGCCCCGACCGCCATCGTCATCCTGGTGACCGGCGCCGGCGGCGTCTTCGGAAAAGTCCTCACCGTCTCGGGCATCGGCAAGGCACTCGCCGAGGGCCTGCAGAGCGTAGGACTGCCGTTGATCCTGATGGCGTTCATCCTGGCCGCGGTTCTCCGCGCCTCCCAGGGGTCGGCCACCGTGGCCATCATCACCACTGCGGGACTTCTGGCGACCTCGGTTGCCGACGGCGGGTACTCGCCTGTACAGACGGCGCTGATTCTGGTGGCAATCGGCTTCGGCGCTTTCGGCCTCAGCCATATCAATGACTCCGGATTCTGGATCGTCACCCGGTACCTGGGACTGTCGGTGGCGGACGGGCTGCGTACGTGGACGGTCCTCACGACCATCCTCGGCGTGGCAGGCTTCGCGCTGACGTTCCTCGTCTGGACCCTGGTGGGGGGCCTGAGCGCCTGATGCGTGCCCGTCTCGACCAGCTGGTGGCTTCCGCCCTCCAGCAGGGCTCGGCCNTGGGGGCGGCGGAGGACGCCGGCCGCGGCGCCATCCTGCTGGTCTCGCCCAGCACCGCGGCCACGCCGAACGGTCTCCGGCTGATCGCGGCGCTGCGCGGCCTCGCCGACGCCGCCGGCGTCCCGGTAGCCGTGCAGCTCGACCACGCCTCCGACCTCCGCGTGATTACCGACGCCGTTGCCGCCGGGGCTGACTCCGTGCTGGTGGACGGATCGTCGCTGGAATACGAGGACAACATCGCCCTGGTCCGGGCGGCGCGCTCAGCCCTGGACGGCGCCGGCTTTGCCGGGGAGATTGTGATCGAGGCCGAGCTCGGCGGCCTCGCCGGCGACGAGGACAGGGCCTTTGGGCCCGACGCCGCGGGCAGCGCCCCGGCGGCCGGCATGGCCGGACTCACCGACTCCGCCCAGGTGGAGGACTTCGTGGCCCGCTCCGGCGCCCAACTGCTGGCCGTGGCCGTGGGCAACGTCCACGGCAAGTACCAGGGCGAACCGGAGCTGCGGTGGGACGTCCTGCAGGACATTGCCGTGCGGACCCGCATTCCGCTGGTGCTGCACGGCGCCTCGGGAATCCCCGCGGCAGAACTCGTCAAGGCCGCCGCCATGAACGTGGGCAAGGTCAACTTCAACACGGAGCTGCGGACCGGCGTTCTGGGGACCCTCGAGGCGCGCACGGCCGTGCACCGCAGGGACGGCGAGAACCTTCAGGGACTGCTGGCCGAATGGGACGCCACGGCCGGGACGTTCGCGGCCACGGCGCTGTCCACGCTCTCACGCTGATCACCTGACGGATCAGCAAAACAGGGGGAGGCTAGGATCGGACCATGATCCTGGCCTCCCTCGTTTTCGCGCTGCTTGCGGCCCTGCTGCACGTCTACATCTTCACCATGGAGTCCATCACCTGGACGCGGCCGGCCACGTGGAAGCGGTTCAGCATCACCTCGCAGGCGGACGCCGACACCACCCGGCCGCTGGCCTACAACCAGGGCTTCTACAACCTTTTCCTGGCCGCGGGTGCCCTCGCCGGCACCGGCGCCATCGCCCTGGGGCACCCCGCGGTGGGATGGACCCTGGTTTTCAGCAGCTGCGGTTCGATGCTCCTGGCCTCGATCGTGCTGGCCCTCAGTGGCCGCAAGTACCTCCGCGCAGCCGCCACCCAGGGCGCGACGCCGCTGCTCGCCGTCGTGCTCGCAGCGCTGGGGCTGCTGACCGCCTGAACCGACGGCACTGGCCGCCGGCCGGGACAGGGCCGACAATGGAGGCAACACAGGAGCGTTGACGCTCAACAGCACTCAGCAGCTCAAGGGGGCGCGTTGGCGGCGTCCGTAGGGGGCTCAATGGCTTCACCGCAGCAGCCAGGGCACTGGTATGGTCTGCGGCCGGACCGCGACCTGGTGATCGATCTCGCCAGGTTCTTCTGCCTTGTGCTCGTCGTGGTGGGGCACACCATGATGGTCAGCCCGGTGCTGCACCCGGACGGCACCGTGACCTCCGACAACACCCTCGGCAACCAGCGCTGGTTCGAACCGGTGGTCTGGGTCCTGCAGGTCATGCCGCTCTTCTTCGTCGCGGGGGGCATCACCGGCCTGCAGTCCTGGCGTCGCCTCCGCGCCCGGGGCGGCACTGCCTTCGACTTCATGCAGGGCCGGATGCTGCGGCTCATCCGCCCCGCCGCCGTCCTGCTCGCGGTCATGTTCACCGGGCTCTGGGCTGCACGCCTGGCCGGGGTGGACCCGCAGGTGATCCAGCTGCTCGCCTCCGGCGCCGGCATGCCGCTGTGGTTCCTGGCCGCCTATCTCGCGGCGCAGCTGAATCTTCCGCTCCTGGCGCGGCTGCATGCCCGGGCGCCCTGGCTGACCCTGGCAGGTCTCACGTCGGTGGTGGTGGTGGTGGACTGCCTGCGGGGCACAACGCCGGCCCTGGCGTACCTCAACATGATTTTCCTGTGGTGCGCAGTGCAGCAGCTTGGATTCTTCCTCGCCGACGGCGGGCCAGTGGCACCCGGGCGCCCCGCGCTGGCGGTCATCATCCTGGGCAGCAACCTGGTCCTGGGGCTGCTCGTGTGGCTGGGACTGTACTCCGGGAACATGCTGGTGAACCTCAATCCGCCCAACCTGACGCTGCTGCTTCTCGGGTTCTCGCAGGCCGCGGCCCTGCAGCTTTTCCGTCCCATGCTGGCCCGGGTGGTGTCCCTCGTATCTGTGCGCCGGCTCATCGGAGTGGCAGGGCGGTGGTCCATGACCGTGTACCTCTGGCATTTGCCTCTGCTCGCGGCCATGTCCGGACTCTTGCTGCTGACCGCCTTTCCGCAGCCGGCGGGGGGAACCGCCGCCTGGTGGTGGGGGCGGCCGCTCGTGCTGCTGGCTTTGATCGGTCTGCTGCTGCCCGTGCTCACGCTGTTCGGCCGGCTCGAAGAACGACCGACGGC
>NZ_AUPJ01000185.1 GCF_000427315.1 Arthrobacter sp. TB 26 | reverse complement strand
CCGCCATTGCCACGCCCGCCTTTAAGTGCCAATGTCGAACCATGACGGAGAACTCGGCAGCCACTGAAGACACGTTCAGCCCGGACGTATCCACCACCCGGAATGATGAGCTGCACCGCTACGAGCTCCACGTTGGCGGAAAGCTGGCCGTCCAGATCCGCTTTATTGACGAGCCCGGCCATGTTGACTTCATCCACACTGATACGGCGGAGCCGTTCCAGGGCCAGGGGCTCGGCAAGGTGCTGGCCCACTTCGCTTTGGACGACGTCGTAGCGTCCGGCAAGCGGATCATCCCGAACTGCCCCTTTATGTACCGGTACCTGCGGAAGCACGACTCCTACACCCAGTACATCGACTGGCCGGAGCAGCCACCGGCCGGAGCCTGAAACCCTGGCCGGCTGCGGGCCGGACAGCCGCGCAAGCTTGTGACAGGGGCAACAACCTCGTAAGGTTTTAGCAGAGTTATGCAGTTGGCTCTTGGACGTGTCCCTTTGGAGAACCCCGTGAACCATAAACTGCGTGTGCTTGTCCGTGTGGATGTCGATCCCGGACACGTGACCCTCGAAGTCACCGGCTGCCTTACCCAACCAGACTTTCCCTCCCTGATGCACATCATGCGGCGGGCGGGCCGCCTCGGTGCAGGAACGGATGTGATCATCGACCTTCACGGTGCCTCCCACCTGGACCCGGAGATCCTCCTGCAGCTCAGGTCCATCGCCGATGCCAGCGTGGCTCCCGGCGTGCCGGGAACCGGGGCCGGCGCGGAGCCGTTCCGCGTCACCCTGGCCGAACCCGCGGACCTGCCGATCTGCCTGCTGCACGTGGGCTCCGACGGCGAAGTCCTCGCCGGCCTCGAGGGGGAACTCGCGGCAGTCCCGGCGCTTGACCTTGCTGCCGAGACCCTTGCTGGCGCTTCCGCCGGCGTGTCACGCGTCGCAGCCTCCGGGGGGCCGCTGGATCCTGGGCTGGACGAGGCGTGCAGCCCGGTCCCTGCCAAGCTCAACACCATTAACGGCCTGGAGCTCTCCGAGTACTTCGAGGGAACCCTCGACCCTGCCGCGACCGTCCGGGCGCTGTCCGACGTGGCCCTGGACCAGCTGGCCGACGCCCTGTACCGGCACCTCGACACGGCCAGCCCGTCCTTCGGCGCGCACACCTGGTACGAGCTGGCCACCGAGGAGCTGCAGAAACGCCACCGTGGCGCCGCAGGCGGTCCCGCGGAAGGCGAACTGGCCGCGGGGCAGGCCCTGGCCTGAGGCCGGGCCCGCACGGGTAGGCTGTCGCCATGACCTCACGTGCCGCGACCCCGGCTGACACCACGGCTCTGATCACCGGTGCCACGGCCGGCATCGGGGCGGAATTCGCCCGCCAGCTCGCGGAACAGGGCCACAACGTGGTCCTCGTGGCCCGCGATGCCGCCCGGCTCCAGGCCCGGGCGGAGGAGCTGGAGAACCGGTACGGCGTCCGGGCCGAGGTCCTCTCCGCCGATCTCGCGGACGACGCCGGCGTGGCAGCCGTCGTCGCGCGCCTCACCGATCCGGCGCGGCCGGTGGAAATCCTCGTCAACAACGCCGGGATCGGCCTGCTGGGTTCCTTCGCGGAGAACGACATCGCGGAGGAGACCCGGCATCTGAAGCTGCATGTGGAGACCGCCATGCAGCTGACCCACGCTGCTCTGCAGGGCATGCTCGGCCGGCACTCGGGCAGGATCATCAACGTTGCCAGCGTGGCAGCGTTCCTGCCCCGAGGAAGCTACTCGGCGGCGAAAGCGTGGCTTGTCAGCTTCTGCCGCTGGGCAAACCTCGCCTACTCCAAGGAGGGCGTGAACGTGACGGCGGTCTGCCCTGGGTTCACCCACACCGAGTTCCACGACCGGATGGGCATGGACAAGACGGTAACCCCGCGCTGGATGTGGCTGCAGGCCGAGCGGGTGGTGCGTGAAGGCCTCGCTGACAACGCCAGGGGCAGGGCCGTTTCCATCCCGACCAAGCGCTACAAGGTGCTGACCGCGGCCGCCCGGGTACTGCCGGACAGGCTCGTGTCCGGGCCCCCGCGCCGCGCCAAATAGCCGCTCAGCCCTCGCCGGCCGAACACTGGCGCCGGCGGATCAGGACCACAACAAGGATGCCCAGCCCGGCTCCCGCCAGAGTCTCGACGGCGCGCTCGGTCACCAGAACCTGGGGGTCGGCAGGGGCGGCGAGCTGGGTCATCAGCAGAATCACGGGAGTGAAGGACACCATGGCCAGCCCGTAGTGCCTGGTCATGAACAGCTCCGTGGTGAACTGCAGGACAATCACCAGGAGGGCCAGGACGGCTGCCTCGTGGCCGGGGAACGCCCGGAGGGGCGAGAAGGCCCAGGGGAACAGCACCACGGCAACCAGCACGAGGCCCAGCAGGGTGCCAACAATCCGGTGCAGGCCGCGGTGCACACTGCTTGGCATATCCGCTCCCGCCAGGGGGACCGCAGCGGCGGCCATGGCCCAGTGCGGGTGCCCGCTTCCGCTGAGCACCCCGACGGAGCCGGCCGCCCCGACGGCGGCAAGGTAGCGGGCGGCATGGATCCAGGCGGCCCGGCGCCTCGCCCCGAGCATCGCCGGGACAGCGCGTACGGCTCCGCGTTGCCAGGCCCGGCCCCGCACCCAGCCGCCAAACCCCACCGCCATGGAAAAGACGGCGGACAGGGCGCCGATCAGGACCGCCGTGTGCCAGGGCACCGATGTGGGGACGGAGGCGCAGGCGCCCAGGGCCAGGATTCCGAAGAACGGGCCGTTGGGCTTCAGGGCGACCTTGTCCGCGAAAAGGGAGCCCGCTGCCGCCAGCAGCGTTTCGGTGACGACGAGCACCCAGGAATGGAGCTGGTTCACTGAAAGGAAGACGCCGGCGGCCAGCCCGCCCACCAGCAGGAAGGCCGCCTGGCCTTGGTGCTTGAGGCGCAGCTGATGCGGTTCGTTCCGGCCGTACATGCCGGTCAGGGCGCCGAAAACCGCGTAGATCATCAGGTCCGGGCGGCCCGCAGCCAGGAGCAGGACGGATGGCACGGCCACGCTAACGGCCACGCGAACAGCCGAGACGTGGTCTTTGTTGGCCGGAGCCAGGCTGTGGAGGGTGCGCAGATGCGCGCCGAGGGACTGCACGGATGCCTCCAATTCCAGGGTGGGGCCGGACGCGCCTAAGGCCTGCCGTGTGTGTTCGACCCAAGGGGCAGACACACAAAGCAGGCCTCAACGGGCGGGACTTTGCTACAGAATCCGGGTTAGCCGGCCGGGCTCAGGATGAACCCGACCGGGCTGCCAGAGGGCAAGCTTAGGCGTCAGCAGGAACCTTTTCGGTGTTCCGGGGCGCCGTCGGATCAGCAACCGAACCTGCCGGCGCTGCGGCGTACGGCATGTCCATTTCCACCAGGTCGATCAGCGGGTTCTCGTCCTGGTTGGCAACAAGCTCCTTGGCCTCGGCCTGGGTGTCCACGCTGGGCATGGAACCCGGCAGGGGGCGCTGGGCCGATTCCTTAAGGAAGTAGATCGCGATGGCACCGATCGCCGAGGTGGCCATCAGGTAGTAGGCCGGCATCATGTCATCGCCGGTGGCGCCGATGAGGGCGGCGACGATGAACGGCGTGGTGCCGCCAAAGATGGCCACGGAGAAGTTGTACGCGATGCCCATGGCGCCGTAACGGCTCGCCGTCGGGAACTGCGCCGGCAATGCCGAGGCCAGGTTCGCCACGTAGAACGTGACCGGGAACGCGATCATGCCGAGGCCCAGAAGGGTGGACCAGATTTCTCCGACACCGATCAGCATAAACGCCGGGGCCGCCAGGACCACGGTGCTGAGCGCACCGATCCACAGCACGGGGCGGCGTCCGATCCGGTCAGACAACTTGCCGGTCAGCGGAATGCAGAGGCTCATGATGACCAGCACGGGGATGGTCAGCAGGGTGCCGTGGACCGGGTCGTAGCCCTTGGACTCCGTGAGGTACGTCGGCATATAGGACGTCAGGGCGTAACCGGCGGTATTCGCCGCTGCCACCAGGATCATGGCCACGATGAGTGAACGCCAGTAGGCCTTCACGATGCCCACCGGGCTCTTCGAAGCTGAGGCGCCCGAGGACGCGGCGTCCTTGGAAAGGTGCTCCTGGGCATCCAGGGTGGCCTGGAACTGCGGGGATTCCTCGATCTTGCTCCGGAAGTAGACCGCGATCAGGCCCAGCGGACCGGCAAGCAGGAACGGGATCCTCCAGCCCCACTCCTCCATGGCGGCCTGACCAAGGGTCAGCTGCAGCACGGAGACGAGAGCGGCGCCGAGGGCGAAGCCGAGGTAGCTGCCCATGTCCAGGAAGCTGGCGAAGAAGCCGCGGCGCTTGTCCGGGGAGTATTCGCTGACGAAGGTGGTGGCACCGGCGTATTCGCCGCCGGTGGAGAAGCCCTGGACCACCTTGAGCAGCACCAGCAGGGCAGCAGCCCACATTCCGATCTGGGCATAGCCGGGCAGGAGGCCGATGGCGAAGGTGCTCGCGGCCATCAGCATCAGGGTGGTGGCAAGGACCTTCTGGCGGCCGATCTTGTCGCCGAGCCAGCCGAAGATGACCCCGCCGAGGGGGCGGGCAATAAAGGTGGCGGCGAATGTTCCCAGCAGGAACAGGGTCTGGACCGATTTGTCCGCCTCGGGCAGGAAGACCGGCCCCATGGTGGTGATCAGGTAGCCGAACACGCCGACGTCGTACCACTCCATGGTGTTACCCACGATGGTGCCGCCGAGTGCTTTCTTGAGCATCGGCTTATTGACGACGTTGACGTCGGACTCCCTGAGTCGACGCCGCGTCCGCAGCTTTGGTTTCTTCGCACCCTTGGGTGCAACTTGGTTGGTTCCGCTGGCGTTCATGACGCCTGCTGAAGAGTCGGTCGTGCTTCGGTCTTTGGGCATTTGGGCCGCTCCTATGGAGGTCATTTGCTTGCGACTTGTAGCTGCCCCGCTCTGGGCAGGCTTTCAATTTTACGCGATTTCTATGGTGTTTCCGAGTTTGGTGCCGTATCATCCGGCATTTCGCCCCTGATCGGGGGCCGGATGGCAGCTTTCTTTTCGGCTGTTTCACCGCGCCAATGCTGGGAATTGCCGGTCTTCACCTCCGACTGCGCAAACTTTTTCCGCGCAGGGCGGCCGGGAGCCGGTTTTCCGGCCTGAATCATGCCTTTGGGCCGGGGCCGGTCCACCCTGCCCGGGCCCCGGTTGCGCCGGGCGAAAGCCGGGCAGAGGGGGTACCCAAGGGATCCGGAAAGCGCCTAGGGTTGACCACAGCGCAGTGCTGACCACGAGCCACACAAGGAGAACAGTCCATGACTGGCAAAGAGACCAAGAAGAGCGGCAACAGCGGGGCCGAGGCGGACGACAAGTCCCAGGCCGAGCCGGAGCAGGGGACAGGCATCAAGTCCCGCCTGACCGACGCCCAAAAAGAAATGCTCGCGAGCAAGTCGCGGGGTGGCGCGGCCTCACAAAGTGTCGGCCACAGCCACAAGCCCACCCACGTCAGTGGCAAGCAGGGCCCGGCGGAGAAGAAAGTCCGCTGGTAGCGCTACAGACATCGCAAGCCGGCCGACCTACGATGGGTGGACACTTCAATTCACGGCACTAGGTGCACAGCGGAAAGGAAGAGCAATGGCAGATCATCACTCCGGAGACGAGATCGAGCCTGAGGTGGCCAGCCACTTGGCTGAGTCCATGGACGAGGCGCCTGGCCCCGAGCAGGTGCACCACCTTCCGCCGCCCGCCTCCGAGGGGCATTCGTGGCCGGATGGAAGCGGCAAGCACCGCCACCCGAAGGACCGCGATGAAGTTCGCGGCCTGCAGAACCAGCAGGTTGTAGAGGCCGCTGAGCACCGGACGAGCCGCCCGGACATCCCGCACCGCGACAAGTGACGGCGGTCCGGCCCAGTTTTGGGCCGGACCGGCTTTATTCAATCACCACGTCCTCCGGGCGCTTATCCAGCCGCCAGCCGCGCCAGACCGGGTGCCGGAGCTTGCCGCTGCCGGTCCATTCCCCATAGGTGACCTCCCCGACGAGCTTGGCACTCACCCAGTGTGCGTCCGAGGCGTCGGCGGCCGGCACGTCCCCGAACGGCGAGGTCTTGCGGGGGAGGGCATCCAGCTTCTGGCGGAGTTCCTTGAGTTCCCGGGTGCTGAATCCGCTGCCGACGCGACCGACATAGCGCAGCTTGGAACCGTCCGGGATCCCCAGCAAAAGTGAGCCGACGGACTGCCCGCGCTCGCCCTTGCCCGGCCGCCAGCCGCCGACCACCACTTCCTGGGTGCGTTCGAACTTGAGCTTGAGCCAGGACCTGCTGCGCTGCCCGACGTAGCGTCCGTCCGTGCGCTTGGCCATCACGCCCTCCAGCCCCAGCTCCTCGGCGCTTTCCAGGATGTGCCGGACATCGCCGTCGATCAGCTGGGAGAGGTCCACCGGGCCCCCGGCAGACGTGAAGAACGCCTCCAGCCGGGCCCGCCGCTGACGGAGCGCAAGACGGCGCAGGTCCGTGCCGTTCTCGGACAGGAGGTCGAAGAGCATCAGCCGCACCGGCGTCGACGCCTGCGCTTTCGCGACGTCGGAAGCCTTGGTGAGCTTCATCCGCCCCTGCAGCAGCCCGAAGTCGGGCCGCCCCGAGGGGCCGACGGCGATGATCTCGCCGTCGGCGACGAAATCGTGCCCTGGCCAGCCGGAGCGGTCCGTCAGTTCCGGATACGCCGCGGACATGTCGATGCCGTTGCGGCTGATCAGGCGGATCCTCGTCGCGTCGGCGACAATCAGGGCCCGCACGCCGTCCCACTTGAGTTCAAACTGCCACTCTTTGTCCGGCAAGTCGGCTGCGGTGCCGGAGCTGGCCAGCATCGGCGCAAAGTCGGCCGTATCCGGGGCGGAATGCCCCGGCTCCGCCGCCGGTGGCACATGCTCTTTCTTCGCGCCCAGCGGGTCCATCAGGTGGACGAGCCACTGGTCGCCTCCCCCGCCGGTGTGGATCAACGCGAACCTGCGGGAGCCGCCCAGTCCGCCGTCGTCCTGGCCTGTGAGGGTGGCAATGACTTCCTTGCCCGCGATCCATTTCTCGCACTCGTAGTAGCCGTGGTCCCAGATGCTGATGGTCCCGGCGCCGTACTGGCCCTTGGGAATGGTGCCTTCGAAGTCTGCGTAGTCCATCGGGTGGTCCTCGGTCTGGACCGCAAGGTGGTTCTTCGTCTTGCTGGTGGGCACCCCTTTGGGCAGCGCCCAGGACACCAGCACGCCGTCGCGCTCCAGCCGGAAGTCATAGTGCAGCCGGCTGGCGTGGTGTTCCTGAATGACGAACTTCTCCCGGAGGGTGCCGCCTTCGGTATCAGCGCGTCCTGTCCCGGCGCGGTGCTGCTCAGCCGTAAAGGGCTCCGGGGTGGAGGCCGCGTCCCGTTTGGCACGGTACTTTTCCAGCCGGGGGTCGGTGGCGCCGCCGTCGCCTGTTGTTTCGCTGTCGCCGTCCGGGCGGCCGTCAGGCTGGCCCCCGGGGCGCCTCCTGCCGGAGATGGCCGCGAAGGGGTCCTTGCCGGACTTCACCCGCTTCATGACCTCCTGGTAGTCCAGCTGGTGCAGGGAAGGCGAGCTGAGTTCGCGCCAGGTCCGGGGCGCCGCCACCGTGGGCCGGAGCCTCCCGCGCAGTGAGTAGGGCACGATGGTGGTCTTGGCGGCGCTGTTCTGGCTCCAGTCCACCAGGACCTTACCGGTGCGCAGCGTCTTCTTCATGTCACTGACGGCCAGCGCCGGGTGGTCGGCTTCCAGGGAGCGGGCCAGTTCATGGGCGAACTCGGAAATCTGCTCGGAGCTCTGCGTGCCGTAGAGGGCCGCGTAGAGGTGGATGCCTTTGCTGCCGCTGGTCACCGGTACGGGATCCAGTCCGACGTCCTGCAGGATGGTCCGGGCGAGCTTCGCGACCTCAACGCACTCGGCCAGCCCGGCCCCCTCGCCGGGATCCAGATCGAGCACCAGCCGGTCCGGCGGCAGTGCGTTGCCGTGCGAGTCGACGCGCCACTGCGGCACATGGATCTCCAGGGCCGCGATCTGCGCGAGCCAGGCCAGCGTGGCCGGGTCGTTGACCAGCGGGTACTGGATGGTCCGTTCCTTGTGGGTGATGGAGGCCCTCGGCACCCACCCCGGCGTCGAATGGTCGAGGTTCTTCTGGAAGAACATCTCGCCCGGGGCATCGGCCGTCCCGACGCCGTGCACCCAGCGCTTCCGGGTGGCCGGGCGGTTCGCGGCCGCGGGGATCAGCACTGGCGCCACCGCGGCGTAGTAGGCCAGGACATCGGCCTTGGTGGTGCCGGTCTCCGGATACATAACCTTGTCCAGGTTGGTGACCACCAGTTCGCGTCCGCCAACCCGGACCCGCTCCTTGCTGTTGGCCGGCACCCTTTCACCCAAGGGGCTTCACCTCCACGCGACTGTGCGGTTCACTTGATCCATGAGAGCCATCTGGAAAGGCGCGATAGCGTTCGGGCTGGTCAACGTGCCCGTCAAGGTCTACAGCGCAACCGAAGACCACGACATCAGCCTGCACCAGGTCCACAACGCCGACGGCGGACGGATCCGCTACCAGCGCCGCTGCGAGGTCTGCAGCAAGATCGTGGACTACGAGGACATCGACAAGGCCTACGAGGACGACGGCCGCACCGTGGTCCTCAGCCGCGAGGAGCTCAAATCCATCCCGGCAGAAAACAGCCATGAGATCGACGTCGTGCAGTTTGTGCCGGCCGGGCAACTCGACCCGATGATGTTCGAAAAGAGCTACTACCTTGAGCCGGACTCCAAATCGCCCAAGGCTTATGTCCTGCTGCGCCGGGCGCTCGAGGACACCGACCGGGTGGCCATCGTCCAGTTCGCCCTGCGGGACAAAACCCGTCTCGGGGCCTTGCGGATCCGCGGTGACGTGCTGGTGCTGCAGGCGTTGCTCTGGGCCGACGAGGTGCGCGAGGCGAGCTTCCCCTCGCTCGAAACCACCATCCGCATCTCCGCCCAGGAACGTGAAATGTCCGCCGCGCTGGTCGATTCGATGGCAGCGGACTTCGAGCCGGACCAGTTCACCGACGACTACCAGCTGCAGCTGCGCCAGCTCATCGAGGCGAAGCTGGAGAAAGGGGAGTCGCTGGACACCGAGGAGACCTTCGGCGTCCCGGCTGCCGAGTCCGGCACCGGCGAGGTGATCGACCTGATGGAGGCCCTCAAACGGAGCCTGGAGAAGAAGCGCGGGGGCGTGGCGGC
>NZ_AUPJ01000184.1 GCF_000427315.1 Arthrobacter sp. TB 26 | reverse complement strand
CCTGCCGCCACGCCCGCTTCGAAGTCGGCGGCGGCCAAGCCCGCGCCCAAGACGGCACCCCGGACCGCCCCCAAGGCCGCGGCTAAACCCGCGGCGAAGGCCGCTCCCAAAGCCGCCGGAACGAAAGCCGCCGCGCAGACCGCGCGGAAGGAGGCCTGAGCTGTCGGTTGTCCGGCCCGTGGCCACCGGGATCAGGAGTCCCTGAGCGCAGAAATGAGCTCGCTTTTCCTCTTGGCCGAGTATCCCCTGAGGCCGATCTCCTTGGCGCGTCGCTTGAGCTGGGGGACGGTCCAGTCCTCGTAGTCGCCGGCTTTCCCGCCCTTGCGGCCCACTGCCGACCTGCCGTCCCTGGCCGCGGCGTTGGAGATGCGGGCGGCCTTCTGCTGTGACGCCCCGTCCTCCAGCAGCTCTTCATAGAGTTCCGGGTCCTTGATGCTTGGGCTCTCGGAGCCGCGTGGCGCATTCTTCTTCGTCGGCACGGCTTATCCCGGCAGCTGGTTGTCGGTGTCGCCGACGGCGTCGTCCACTTCGCCCCGGTCGACCGAGGACCGCCATTCGCCGGTTTCGATCCCGCGGGATTCGATGAACTCCTTGAAGCGGCCGAGGTCCGCCGTGACCTGGCGGCTGTCCGCACCGACGGCCGAGCCCGCCTTTTCCACGAGCCCCTCGGGTTCCCACTCCAGTTCCACGTTGACACGGGCGCGTTCGGCACCCAGGGACTCGAAGGTTACGGTTCCGGCGTTTCGGGGCCTGTCCGTGCTGACCCAGGCGACTTTGCGGTCAGGGATCTGCTCGGTGATCTGGGCGAAGTATTCGCGCCGGACACCGGCGATGCCGGTGCGGAACTGGAGGGACGTTTCGTCGATCTGCTCGACCGCCTCGACACCCTTCATGAACTCGGGGAAAGTCTCGAACTGCGTCCACTGGTTGTACGCGGTGGACACCGGAACGTCGACTTCAATGCTTTCCTGCACGCTTGCCATCGTCATGTCTCCTCTGGCCGGGAACCCGTTCTGCGGCTGTCCACAGGTGGCGGTGCCGCGGATTCCAAACTAGCGGGACGGCAGGGCCCTGACAAGCACTTGCTAAGGGTGCTTAGCGGAGGGTTCGGACGGGATCGTTTCCGGTCGGATCACCCGCCGCTGCAGGACTCCTGTTCTCCCGCGGCAGGTGCCGCGCGCGCCATTCCGTCAGCTCCCCCGCATGCTTGAGGTGCGCGAAAAGGAGCGAACTTCCGACTCCGGCGGGACCGCCGAGGGCGATCAGGCCGACGACGGCGATCAGGCCGACGGCGGCGACCGGAAGCGACGTCGTGGACGCCAGGAGGCCTGCGAGGCCCAGGGGCAGCGCCCCGCATGCCAGCAGGGGCCGCAGGTAGTCTCCCCGGTGCGGTCGGCGTAGACCGGCACCAGAAGCGACGCGAGGAAACCGCTGGCGTTGTAGACAGCAAGCACCCAGCCGACGTCTGCGGGGGTGGCGTCGAACAGTGCGACCAGCAACAGTGCAGCGCCGGGTTCAGGAACGCGAACTGCAGCCCCCACAGCAGTGCAGCCGACGGGACCAGCCCCCGCCCCCAGCCTTCGCTGCCGGGACCTTGCGAATCTCTCTCGTATTACGCACGCTTCGAACCCTAGAAGGCTGCGGTGTGCGGCGGGAGGCCCTGTCCGTACCTGTCTCCGCGGCCGGCCCTTAACGCGAC
>NZ_AUPJ01000183.1 GCF_000427315.1 Arthrobacter sp. TB 26 | reverse complement strand
CTGGCGGTGACGCTATACGGCGTCGTGGTCGGTTTCGAGGATCTGGACCAGACGCTCCAAAGCTGCGTCTGCGCCCTCGCCCTCGGCGCGCAGGACCACAACCTCGCCGTGGGAGGCGCCCAGGCTCATGAGGGACAGGATGCTGGCGGCATCCATGGCCTCGTCAACGGGTTCGCCCAGCCGGGCGATGGTGATTTCGAGATCGAACTCGCCTGCAGCCTCGGCAAAGATCGCGGCCGGGCGGGCATGCAGCCCTACGCGGCTGGCAATGGTGGCGTTACGTTCGGTCATTTCTGCTCCTTGGGTTTAGCTTGGGGAAATCAGCTAGGGAAGGTCTTCCTGGACGGCTTAGGCGGCTACGGGAACCGCTTCCACCGTATCAACCTGCTTCTTGACTGCCCAGCGCTTGAGCCCGATCACGGCGAAGGCGCTGACGACAGTTCCGGCCGCGATGGCGACGACGAACATCAGGAAGTTGTCGATGGCGAAGAAGACGAAGATGCCGCCGTGCGGGGCCTTCGAGCCGACTCCAGCTGCCATCGAGATGGCTCCGGTCACGGCGCCGCCGAGCATGCTGGCGGGGATCACGCGAAGCGGGTCGGCAGCAGCGAAGGGGATGGCGCCTTCGGAGATGAACGAGGCTCCCAGCAGCCAGGCGGCTTTGCCGTTTTCCTGTTCCGCCAGGCTGAAGAGCCTCTTGTTCAGTACGGTCGAGGCGAGTGCCATTGCCAGCGGCGGGACCATCCCGGCGGCCATAACAGCGGCCATGATCTGCCACGGCGCCTGGTTGCTGATGGAGGCTGCCCCGAGGCCGGCGACGGCGAAGGCGTAGGCGACCTTGTTGACCGGTCCGCCGAGGTCAAAGCACATCATCAGGCCCAGGATGACGCCGAGGGCGATCGCGCTGGCTCCGGTGAGGCCGGACAGCCAGTTGTTGAGGCCCACGGTGATCGCGGCGATCGGTCCGCCCAGGACGACGAACATCAGGCCCGACGCAACGAGGGAGGCCACGAGGGGGATAATCACTACCGGCATCAGGCCGCGCAGCCAGCGGGGGACGCTGATCTTGCCGATCGAATGGGCCACATAGCCTGCCAGCAGGCCGCCTACGATGCCGCCGAGGAAGCCTGCGCCCATGAACCCGGCAACGGCGCCGGCGACGAAGCCCGGGGCGATGCCCGGCCGGTCAGCAAGGGCGAAGGCGATGTAACCGGCCAGTGCAGGGACCAGGAAGCCGAGAGAGAGGGCGCCGATCTTGAAGAGCACGGCGCCGAGGTAGGCGCCCAGCGGGCCCCATGCCAGTTCCGGGTACTCGGTGGGCAGGTTGCCGATGGTGTTGTTCGCGAGGATCTTGTCCGCGAAGCCGGTGATATCGTAGCCGCCCAGCAGGAAGCCGAGGGCGATCAGCAAACCGCCGCCCGCCACGAAGGGGATCATGTAGCTGACGCCCGTGAGCAGTGCCTTCTTCAGCTTCTGGCCGATGTGCTCGCCCTTTTCCTCGGCCTCGTGCTGGGCCTGTTCCTCGGCTCCGAAGTGCGGAACGCGGCGGGCGTTCGGGTTGTCCGCCGCGGCGAGGGCTTCCTGGACCATCTTGTCCGGCTCGTCGATGCCGCGTTTGACCGGGGCGTTGATGACGGGCATGCCGGCGAAGCGCTCTTTGCCGCGCACGTCAACGTCCACGGCAAAGATCACGGCATCGGCGGCCGCGATCACGGCGGGGTCCAGCGCCTTGGCGCCGGAGGACCCCTGCGTCTCCACCTGCAGGTCGACGCCGACTTCCTTGGCCGCGGCCACGAGCGAATCGGCGGCCATGTAGGTGTGGGCAATGCCAGTGGGGCAGGCAGTCACAGCGACGAGGCGACGTTGGCGCGGCTCGGCGGATGCAGGCTCCGTGGTTGCGCCGGCGTCGGTTGAAGCTGCTGCCGCTGCTGCCGGGGCTTCGGCCGCGGTTGAGTGGGCTGCGGGCTTGTCCGCGAGTGCGCCTTCGACGAGGTCGACGACCTCAGCGGCTGAACCGGCCGCGCGCAGTGCCGCGGTGAAGTCCTTTTTGATCAGGGAGCGGGCCAGCCTGGAGAGCAGCTTGAGATGCTCCTGGTCCGCGCCCTCGGGGGCCGCGATGAAGAAGATCAGGTCCGCGGGGCCGTCCTTGGCGCCAAAATCGACCGGCTGGGAAAGGCGTGCCATCACGAGCGTCGGTTCGGTGACCGCCGTCGAACGGCAGTGCGGAATGGCGATGCCGCCGGGAACGCCGGTCGCGGTCTTCTGTTCCCGGGCGAAGGCGTCGGCGAAGAGGCCTTCAACCTCGGTGGCGCGTCCGTTGGCGGCAACTTTGCCTGCCAGGTGCCGGATCACGGCCTCGGGCGAGCTGCCCAGGTTCTGGTCGAGCTCGACCAGATCGGTGGTAATGAGCTGAGTCACTGTCAATCCTTCCGGAGGGCCGTGATGGTTACGGCATCGGGGGTGGTTTGGTGGACCGCCGGGACTGTGGAGCCCGGCAGCGAAGCGGCGGCGGCACCATGGGCCACAGCCTGACGGAGACAATCGGCCGGGGCGGCGCCCTGGCTGGAGGCGAGCAGGTAGCCGGCCAGCGAGGAATCGCCGGCCCCTACCGTGCTCACCGCGGTGACCGGCGGATGCGTGGCCAGCCACGCGCCGTCGGCCGTCACAAGCACCGCACCCTTGGAACCGAGCGTGGCCAGCACTGCGCCCACCCCGGATCGCACGACGGCGGATGCTGCCACCGCGGCAGCCTCCGGATCCGCTTCGAGTTCCTCGGCGGACTTGTGCGTGGCGAACCCGGCTGCGGCAGCCAGTTCCACCAGTTCCTCGGCGTTGGGTTTAATCAGGTCCGGTTTCCCCAGCGCGTCGCCGGAGATCGCGGCGGCGAGCGGTTCGCCGGAGGAGTCGACGGCGATGAGGGGGGCCTCGTTGCCGTGATCCATGGAGCGCAGCCGCCGGGTGACGGTGGCGTAGAAGTCGGCCGGGACCCCGGGTGGGAGCGATCCGGCCAGAACGACCCAGCTGGCTCCGCGGGCGCGGTCCAGGAGGAGCCCGATCAGGGCTTCCTGCTGGTCCGCACTCAGCACCGGGCCGGGTTCGTTGATCTTGGTGGTGACGCCGCCGGGTTCGGTGAGCGCCACATTGCTGCGCAGCGGCTCGCCGATCGGGAGGGCGGCGAACGGGACGTCGCCGTCCCGGAGGCCGGCGAGCACGGGGTCCGCCTCGGCTCCGGGGAGCACGGCGACCGTCTTCAGGCCGGAAGCGACGAGGGCGCGGGAGACGTTGACTCCCTTGCCGCCGGATTCCTGCCGGACGGAGACGGCCCGCTGGACTTCGCCGCGGAGCAGGGGTCCCGGCAGCGCCACGGTGCGGTCCAGGCTCGGGTTGGCGGTCAGGGTGACAATCATGCGACCACCACCTCCACGCCGGCGTCCGCGAGGGCGTCCGCCAGGTCCTGGCTGGGTTTCGTGTCAGTGATCAAGGTGTCCAGATCTTTCAACGAGGCGAACTGGACCAGGGTTTCGGCGTCCAGCTTGGAGGCATCAGCCAGCACCACTATGCGGCGTGCTGATTGGACGAAGGCAGCCTTGACAGCGGCTTCTTCAGGATCGGGAGTGCTCAGCCCGAAGGCTGCGTGGATGCCATTGGTGCCGATGAAGGCGATGTCCGGACGGATCCGGCGGGCGGCTTCCACGGTGGACTGGCCGACGGCGGCCTGCGTGATCCCGCGGACTTTCCCGCCCAGCAGGTGCAGGGCGATGCCGGGTTCACCGGACAGCTTTGACGCGATGGGCAGCGAGTGGGTGATGACCACGAGTTCCGTGCCGCTGCCGGAAACGGCGGCGGTTGCTGCCGTCCGGGCAGCCAGGAGTTCCGCGAGGGCCTCCGTGGTGGAGCCGGCGTCGATCAGGATGCTGCCGGTGCGGTCCTGCGGGATCAGCGCCAGGGCGGCCTCGGCGATCCGCGTTTTTTCCGGCTGCCGCTGGTCGGTCCGGACCAGGACGCTTTCCTCGTTGGTGCTGAAGCGGTCCGGGGACACCGCGCCGCCATGGACCCGGCGCACACTGCCGGCGGCTTCGAGGGCGGCAAGGTCGCGGCGGACGGTCTCGGTGGTGATGCTGAAACGCTCGGCAAGGTCCGTGACGCTGGCGCGGCCGCTGGCGGTAATGAGCCCCACGATCAGCTGTTGGCGTTCCTCGGCGAACACTGGCTCTCCCTTGCGTCAGTACTGCGGGCCTTCCTGCCACTTCAGTGATAGCCATCACAGGGAGTGGAGTTGATTGACTTTATCTTTGAATCTGTGGCTTTGTCAATGAAAAACAACATGAACGCAGAAAGCTCACCGGGTCCACCGCGGGACATGCCCAGTCCTCGCGCCCAAGAGTGCGCATATTGGCACTATGTCCATCCGCAGCCTCGGGGGTGGGGCATGTCCGGGGTGAGGGTTGGTGAGCCGGGGGACATGTCCAGTCTTCGACCCAAGGAGCGGGCACGTTGGGACTATCTCCATCCGCGTCTCCGAGGGCTGGGCATGTGCCGAGGTCCGGGCGCACCACGCAAAAGGCAGACGCCGGGCCGGACCTCGTGAAGGTCCGGCCCGGCGACCGGGTGGTTCGTTCCGTGCACTGCGGCGCACCGGGACTAGATGCCGGCGTCGCGGCTCTCGTTCCGGGTGATGGTCTCGCCGGTGTTGGGGTCCACGACGGAGCGGGTTTCGCTCACCCGGCGGGTGCGGCTGCGGCCGGGGGATGCCAGGACCAGGGAGGCGATCAGTCCGATGACGCCTACCGCCATCAGGATGTAGCCGATCATGGTCTGGTCCACGTTGGGGATCAGTCCGGGGGTGATGGCCCAGGCCAGGATGGCGCCGAGGGCGATGAGGAAGATGGAGGAACCGATTCTCATGACTTGCTCCTTGTGTCCGGTGGGACGGATAGGTATTGCTAAGCATGCTGTCCAGCGTCAGGCTACAGCCCGGTGCGGGTTGTTTCAACGATCTGCGCGGCGCCACTCCGGTCAGTTTTAGCACGTCAAAGTGTTCTCCGCGGCGGCGTCGGACAGTCGCAGCGCGGATCCGGGGTGCGGTTGTCCGTTTCCGTCGCGGATCCTTGCAGGGGAATTTGCGGGGCGGCCCGGCGCGGGATCGCACGTACTCTTAAAGGGTGCACGGCGGCCGGCCCGATACGTGCCGCCACTCCCGTCCCGCCGCTCCCGCCCCGCACCCCACCGCACTCCCCGCTGGTTCCACAACGGGCCTCACAGAAATCCGGTACCCATGCCTGAAGCTTCCCCCAGAGTCGTCGTCACTGGACTGGGCGCTGTGACCCCTGTAGGCGGGACCGCGGCCGAGACCCGGGCCGCGCTGCTGGCCGGGCGCTCCGGAATCACGTCGCTCGACGAGGACTGGGCGCAGGGGCTCCCTGTCCGCATGGCAGGCAGGGTGGACGTCGACATCGCGTCGCTGCTTACCACCCCCGAATACAAGCGAATGGACCGGTGCGGGCACCTGGCACTGATTGCAGCCCGGGAAGCGTGGGCCCAGGCCGGCCGTCCCGGGACCGACCCGGAACGCCTGGCGGTGGTGATCGGTTCCGGTTACGGCGGCCTGGACACCACCCTTGAACAGACCCGGACGCTGGATGCCAGCGGCCCGCGCCGAGTGTCCCCGCACACCCTCACCCGTATCATGACCAACGCTCCGGCGGCCTGGGTGTCCATTGACGTCGGCGCCAAGGGCGGCGCCCGCACTCCCGTGAGCGCCTGCGCCTCCGGGGCGGAAGCCATCTCCCAGGCGGCCGACATGATCCGGGCCGGCGCGGCGGATGTCGTGATCGCCGGCGGCGTGGATTCCTGCATCAACGGCCTCATCATCAGCGGCTTCGCGCAAATCCGCGCCCTGTCCACCCGCAATGAGGACCCGCAGTCCGCCTCGCGGCCCTTCGACCGGGACCGGGGCGGGTTCGTGCTGGCTGAGGGGGCCGCGATCCTGGTCCTGGAACGCGAAGACCACGCCCGCGCCCGCGGAGCAGAAGTCCTGGGCGTCGTGGCCGGGACCGCGGTGACGTCCGACGCCGTCGACATCGTTGCCGCTGACCCGGCCATGCAGCGCCGGGTGATGGAAAAAGCTATCGCGGCCGCGGGCCTGGGCGCCAGTGACATCGGCCTGGTCCACGCCCACGCAACCTCCACGCCGGTCGGCGACCGGCTGGAGGCCGAAGCCATTAAGGCCGTGCTCGGAAGCCAGGTTCCCGTCACCTCCACGAAATCCCTCACCGGGCACCTCCTCGGCGGCGCCGGCGCGCTCGGCGCGATCGTCATGGTCCAGGCCTTGAGGTCCGGGGCGGTTCCCGGCATCAGCAACCTCGACGAGCCGGAGGAGGGGATTGACCTCAACCTCCTCCAGCAAACAATTGAGGGCCGGCCGGCCCGGGCGGGCATCGCCAACGCGTTCGGATTCGGCGGGCACAGCACCGCGCTGGTGATCACTGAAAGCTAGGCTGTTCCGATGGAAACAGTCGTCTGGTCCAAGCCTGAACACGAACGCGCCGGAACGCCGCTGCTGGTCATGATGCACGGCTACGGCCGGGACGAATCGCGGATGGTGAAACTCTTTGACCGCCTGCCGTCCGGGTTCAGCTGCGCCGCGCTGCGCGGCCCCAAGGAAATCGGGGACGGCTACGGCTGGTTCCTGCTGGACTATTTCCTGACCCATGACTTCGCCGACGTTATCGCCTCCACCAATGCCGTCTTCAGCTGGATCGAATCCGTCAAGGCCCAGCACAGCAGCGTGAGCCTGCTCGGCTACTCGCAGGGCATGGCCATGGCCTCCACCCTGCTGCGGCTGCGGCCGGCGCAGTTCCGGGCCGCCGTCGGGCTGTCCGGTTTTGTCCTGGAAAACGAACTCCTGGCGATGAGCGAATCGTTCGAGTCCCGCCCGCCCTTTTTCTGGGGCCGGGACCGGGATGACGTGGTGATCAACGACGCCGCCACGGAGCACACCGAGGAATGGCTCCACGAGCACACCCAGCTCACGGCGCGGACCTATCCCGGAATGGGCCACTCCATCTCGGCGGCCGAACTGGTGGACGTCAGCGCGTTTCTCCGGCACTACGTGCTGCGCCCGGACAGCTGAACCCGCCCCCGCGGACAAAAACACGGATAAACAATCGGATAGGCGCGGGGTAGCCTCCGGCGCCAGCGCAACAGGGCCAAACGGCCTTACTTTATTTATCCACTTGCGCGCCAATTTTGCAGGCGTTTACACTCGACGTTGGCCATGTTTACGGCCCACAACTTCAGGGGGAAGAAAGGGCTGAGCCCGTGTTGCAGGACTTGGCCGTGCCCTCCGCCACCCCCGCCGGCGGCGACGAAACTGACGTCGGTGCGCCCATGGCCCTGCGGCATTCCGGTTTGTCAGCACTGAAAAACGTGTCCATCATAGGAATAGACGATCATCAGATGAGCTGGTTCCTGGGGTTGAGCGCGAGTTCCCAGCCAGTAGCCGGCCAGGGCGCGTTCCCGGCCAACCTGCTGATTGAAAGGCTCCACCGCTCGGGACTTCCCAATCCCCCCGTCCGGCAACGTGCCGGAGGCCAGGCTGATAGAGCGCAAGAGGCCCGCGGCCACCGGTGAACAGCGTTCAGCTGCACGGACGCCCCGCGGCCTGACCCACCGGAATTTCCCCGCCTGGGGCGCCGACCCTCCGCCGTCCACTGACTGCCCGGCGAGTTGCCTGCCCACCGACTTAGATAACGCCGTCTGAAAGGACACCGATTCATGACTGAGCTTGCCAACAGCACCCCTTCGAGCTGGACCGGGGCCTCCGCCATCCTCTTTGACCTCGACGGCGTCCTGACCCCCACCGCGATCGTGCACGAGCGCGCCTGGCAGGAACTTTTCGACGGGTTCCTCAAGACCGTGCCCGCGGCTCCCGGCTACCGCGAAAGCGACTATTTCGACCACATCGACGGCAAGCCGCGCTTCGACGGCGTCCGCGACTTCCTGGCCTCCCGCGGCATTGTCCTGCCCGAAGGGCCACTGGATGACGACCCGGCGCACAATACCGTCCATGGCCTGGGCAACCGCAAGAACAAGGTCTTCAACGACATCGTCGAGGCCGGCGGCGTCAAACCCTACGAGGGCTCCGTGCGGTTCATCGACGCCGTGCTGGCCCGCGGGCTCAAGGTCGCCGTCGTCTCCTCCTCCCGCAACGCCCCGGCGGTCCTCAAGGCCGCCGGTCTCTCCGACTACTTCCCGGTGGTGGTCGACGGTGTCGTCGCCGTGGCCGAGGGATTGCCCGGCAAGCCCAGCCCGGCGACGTACGAGTACGCCGCCCGGCTGCTGGGCCTGCCCAGCGAGGAGTGCGTCGTCGTCGAGGATGCCGTGTCCGGCGTCCAGGCCGGCAGCGCGGGGAACTTCCACTCGGTGATCGGCGTGGACCGCGGCGCCGGCCGGCAGGTGCTGCTCGGTGCCGGAGCCACGCTTGTGGTCAACGACCTCGAAGAACTCCTCTAGCCCCGCATCCCCGCCGCAAGGCTCCGAACGACTCACCTGACTCTTTACCCGCCTGAAGGAAAACCATGGCCCTCATCACCTCGGACCGCGCACGGTTCCCCAACGACCCCTGGCAGCTGGTCGAGACCGTCCACCTCCCCGGAAACGCCGGGACGCTGGAAACCCTCTTCAGCCTGGGCAACGGTCACCTCGGCATTCGTGGCGCCCACTGGGCGGCCGCCGACGCCGACCTGCCGGGCAGCTTCATCAACGGTTTCCACGAGACCTGGGACATCAAGCACGCGGAAAACGCCTACGGCTTCGCCCGCACCGGCCAGCGCATCCTCTACATCCCGGACGCCAACAACTTCACGGTGATCATCGACGGCGAAACCCTGAGCCTGGACGAATCCACCGTGCTCGACTACCGGCGGAGCGTCGACTTCGCCACCGGCGTCTACGAATGCCGGATCGCCTGGCAGTGCCGCTCCGGCGCCACCGTGACCACCACCGAACGCCGCGCCGTCGGCTACCAGTCCCGGGGTGCACTTGGCATCTCGCTGGAACTCTCCGCGGACCGGGACATTTCCGCTGACGTGACCTCCTCGGTCATCAACCGCCAGGACCAGCCGG
>NZ_AUPJ01000182.1 GCF_000427315.1 Arthrobacter sp. TB 26 | reverse complement strand
CTCGACGGCGGCGACGGCTCCCTGCGCCTGTCCTGGGAAACCGCCGAATCCAAGCAGCGCATCGGCCTGGCCGTCGACCACTGGACGAACGCCGGAGTGCAGCCCTTCGACACCCAGGTGCACGAGGACGACAGCAGCGTCCGCTACGTTCTGGCCGTTGGCGCCGACGAGCCGTTCGTGCTGGAAAAGAGCGTCAGCTACGCCGTCGGGCAGGCCTCCGAAGACCTGGCCGATGACGCGGAAGCGGGCCTCAGGCCGCTCGCGGAGATCTTCGCAGAGAGCGCGGCGCACTACCGAAACTACTGGACCACGAGCGACATCGTCCTCGCCGGCCAAACCGAGCTCCAGCAGGCCGTCCGCTGGAACCTCTTCCAGCTGGCGCAGGCGACGGCCTGCGCCGACGTCGCCGGCATCCCCGCCAAGGGAGTCAGCGGCTCGGGCTATGACGGCCACTACTTCTGGGACCAGGAGGTGTACCTGATGCCCTACCTGACGTACACCAGCCCCGGCAATGCCCGCCAGGTCCTCGAGTTCCGCCATGCGATGCTCCCCGAGGCCAAGATCCGGGCCAAGGAGCTCAGCGTGGACGGCGCACTGTTCCCGTGGCGCACCATCAATGGTCTCGAGGCCAGCGCCTACTACGCCGCCGGCACGGCCCAGTTCCACATCGCCGCCGCGATCGCCTTCGCGACCAACCGCTACATCTGGGCCAGCGGCGACCAGGCGTTCGAGGAATCCCTCGGCTCCGAGCTCTTGATCGAGACCGCCCGGATGTGGGTCTCCCTGGGTTTCTTCGGCAAGGACGGGCTCTTCCACATCCACGGCGTCACCGGCCCGGACGAGTACACCGCCGTCGTCAATGACAACCTGTACACCAACGTCATGGCCCGGTTTAACCTGCGCGCCGCGGCGGCACTGGACCACCCGGAGATCGACGACGCCGAACGCCAGCTCTGGGAGCAGGCCGCCAACCGCATGCAGCTGCCCTACGACGAGGACCTCCAGGTCCACTCGCAGGACAACGACTTCATGACCCTGGAGCCGTGGGACTGGAGCACGCCCCGGTCCAAGTACCCGCTGCTGCTGCACTTCCACCCGCTGGTGATCTACCGCCACCAGGTCCTGAAGCAGGCTGACAGTGTGCTGGCCATGTTCCTGCAGTGGCAGGACTTCACCGCCGAGGAAAAGCGCCGAGCCTTCGACTTCTACGATCCGATCACCACCGGCGACTCCACGCTGTCCGCCTGCGTGCAGGGCATCATGGCGGCCGAGGTCGGCTACGCCGACGCCGCGCTGAACCACTTCACCCATGCGCTGTTCATCGACCTGGACGACACCCACGGCAACACGATCGACGGCGTGCACATCGCTTCGACCGGCGGGGTGTGGAGCTCGCTGGTCAGCGGCTTCGCGGGCCTGCGCGACCAGGGTGCCGTGCCGTACTTCGACCCGCGGCTGCCCGCGGGATGGGACGGGCTGTCCTTCCACCTGAAGATCCAGGGCCGGCTGCTGCAGCTCGAACTGGAACAGGGTGCCATCAGCCTGACCGTGCGCGAGGGCGCACCGCTGGAGGTGGACGTGCGCGGCGAGCTGCTCACCGTCGACGGCGATACGGTTCGGGTTCCGCTGGCCCCGGTCGCGGCACCGGCGCCCACGATCTTCCCGAGCGGACTCCCGACGGCGTCCATCCCGATCGTGCGCGCGGCGGTCTAGGACCCGAGCGCCGCCAAAGCAACGCGGGGTCACACAGCGCCCATGATCCCCACGGACACGGGCGCTAGATGACCCCGCGTTGCTTCGGGTCGGGTTGCCCTGATCCGGAGGCTTCGGCCGGTGATGTGGCATCCGCGCCGAAGGCCTCCCGGCCGTCGTCCAGCGGATGGGCGAGTTCGTCAGCCGGCATCCGTGCGACGGCCAGGGCGATCACGGCCATGACCGGGCACACCGTCCCGGCGACCAGGAAAATCAGGCCGACCGGAAGTGCCTCGGCGGCGGGTCCGGCAAGGGCCATCGAGACCGGCATCAGGGCGAGCGACACGAAGAAATCCAGGCTCGAGACGCGGCCCAGCAGGTGCGGCGGCACCCGGCGCTGCAGCAGGGTTCCCCAGATGACCATGCCCACGCCGCCGGTGGCGCCGAAGATGAAGAGCGCGGCCGCCAGCGCCCAGAAACTGTCCATGACGCCGACGGCCGCGAGCGGCAGGCTGCCGGCACCCCAGCTCACCATCATGACGCTGAGGTAGCGGCGCGGAAGCGGGAACGAGGCCGTGGCCAGCGAAGCTGCGGCGCCTCCCACGCCCATGATCGCAAGCAGGAAGCCGAACATGCGCGAGTCGCCGCCGAGCTGGTCGCGGACCACGAACGGCAGGAGCACCTCGATGGGGCCGATCAGGAACAGCACGGAGATGCAGGCCCACAGCAGGGTCCACAGCAGCCAGGGCGTGCGCACCGTGTAGCTGACCCCTTCGCGGAGGTCGTGCAGAAGGGACGTCGTGGCGCGTTCGCCGGCCCCGGAACCAGCGCTGCCCGCCCGGCCGTCCGACCCCGGGCGGGGCTGGCGATGGAGCAGGTTGAGGGTGGAAAAAGCCAGCAGGTGGCACACCGCCACCCCGGTCACAGCGTGCGCGGGGGACAGCGCGGCGACCAGGATGCCGGCGACGGCGGGCCCGGCGGCCTGCTGCAGGATGGGCCGCATGGTCCCCTCCATGCCATTGGCCGCGAGCAGGTCCTCCGGCGGCAGGATCCTCGGGAGGATGGCGGAGTAGGCCGGAAAGAAGAACGCCGCTCCGACGCCCAGGACAAAAGCGCCGAGCGCGAGATGCCAGAGCTGCAGCCAGCCCAGCATGGCCAGCCCGCTGATGCCGGCAATGACGGCCAGGTTGGCCCCCTCCACCGCGATGATGAGGAGCCGCTGCGGGAACCGGTCCGCAGCGATGCCGCCGGCAAGCACAAAGGCGACGAGTCCGACGCTGCCCGCCGCCGCAACGAGGGAGAGCTCCAGCGGGCCGCCGCCCAGATGGATCACCTCATAGACCATCGCCACGGCCCACATTCCGGAGCCGAAAATGGAGATGGCCAGGGCCGCAATCAGCACCCGGTATTCCCGGTGCGCGAAGGGCCGGAGGGCCCGCAGTGAGCGCATGGCTCCAGTCTAGGTGCCCGGTACCGCACGAGGGCGGCGGATTCGGGCCGCGAAAGATCCGATGGAATAGGCTGCGGGGCGTCCGGGTTGCCGCCTAATGGGACGGGCGACCTCACCGGGGCAGCCCGTTCCGACGTACTGGGCCCGGATCGCCGCCAAGTTGCTAAAACGCGACGGCGGCCGTGGCCTGATGGAGCTGGATTACTCAGAATCGGAGATGGTGGATTAATGACTGCCTACAAGACAGTGAACCCCGCGACCGGAGAAACGTTGAAGGAATTCCCGCTCGCTACCGCGGGCGAGGTGGAGGGCGCACTCGCCGCCTCGAAGACTGCCTTCGGGGACTGGCAAGCGGCGCCTGTGGAGGCCCGCGCCAAGGTGATTGCCCGCGTCGCCGAGCTGTACCGGGAACGTCAGGACGAACTGGCCCGGCTGATTGCCACGGAAATGGGCAAGCCCCTGGCCCAGTCCCGGGGCGAAGTTGGCCTCGTGGCCGACATCTACTCGTACTACGCCGAAGAGGGCCCGTCCTTCCTCAAGGATGAGCTGCTGGACGTCAAGGGCGGCGGCGAAGCCATTGTCCGCTCCGCGCCAGTCGGACCGCTCCTGGGCATCATGCCGTGGAACTACCCCTACTATCAGGTGGCCCGGTTCGCCGCGCCCAATCTGATCCTCGGCAACACCATCCTGCTCAAGCACGCCGGCAGCTGCCCGCAGTCTGCCCTCGCCATCGAGCAGATCTTCAAGGATGCCGGACTCCCCGAGGGCGCCTACATCAACCTGTTCCTGAGCAACGAACAGGTTGCCGAGGTCATCGCCGATGACCGCATCCAGGGTGTCTCGCTGACCGGCAGCGAGCGGGCAGGCTCGGCAGTTGCCGAGGTGGCCGGAAGGAACCTGAAGAAGTACGTGCTGGAACTGGGCGGGAGTGATCCCTTCATCGTCCTCGACTCTGACGACCTCGACGCCACCGTCAAGGCCGCTGTCAGCGGACGGATGGGGAACGCCGGTCAGGCGTGCACGGCCTCGAAGCGTTTCATCATCCTCGAGGATCTCTATGAGGAATTTGTGGAGAAATTCACCGCCCGGATGTCCGCGATCAAGCCGGGCGACCCCCTGCTCGCCGACACCCGCTTCGGGCCGCTCTCCTCGCAGAGCGCCGCCGACGGCCTCATCGAGCAGATCCAGGACGCCGTGGACAAGGGCGCCACCCTGCGGACCGGCGGACACCTCGTTGACGGCCCTGGCGCCTACGTCGAGCCCACCGTGCTGACCGATGTCACGCCCGGGATGCGCGCGTTCTCCGAAGAGCTGTTCGGCCCGGCAGCGGTCATCTACAAGGTCGCCACCGTGGAAGAGGCCATCGAACTGGCCAACGGTTCCCCCTACGGGCTGGGCGGTGCGGTCTTCAGCGCCGATACCGGGAAAGCCAAGGAGGTCGCGGACCGGCTGGACACCGGCATGGTCTTCATCAATTCCGTGGCCGAAACCCAGGCGGACCTGCCGTTCGGCGGGGTGAAGCGCTCCGGCGTCGGGCGCGAACTGGCACGGTTCGGCATGAATGAGTTCGTCAACAAGAAGCTCATCCGGACCCCGCGCTAAACCCGGCAGCATCCTGCGGGCAGTTGAGGGCGGATGGGTGTCGCCGATCCGCCCCCAACTGCCCGCTCCCCGTAGCCTAGTGTTAACACAGGACGAAGCTCAGCACACTTATGGTTCAGGGAGAGGCGATGATGGCCAAGCGAAGCAACCCGGCAATCAAGATTGCCCAGCAGTCAGCTCACAATGCGATGTTCGACGCCCAGGGCAAGCCCAAGCCGGGCGTCCACAACGTGCTCCTGCGGGCCGTTGAAGTCCAGCGCCCGCTGGTCCTGGCGAACCTCCGCCGGCTCCAGCGAAAGCATCCGCACGCCACCGCGGCCCAGCTCGCCGCCAGGCTGGAACGGGACTACCTCATGGCTGTCACCGGCGGCGGCGCGCTCGTCGGTGGTGCCGCCGTGATTCCCGGCGTCGGGACCGCAGCCGCCCTGGGCCTCTCGGCCGCCGCGACCGTTGGTTTCCTCGAGGCCACCGCACTCTTCTCCACCTCCCTCGCCGAACTCCACGGTGTGCGGCTGGTGGACCCGGAGAAGGCCAGCACCCTGGTCATGGCGATCATGCTGGGCGAGGAAGGCACCGCCCTGTTGAGCTCGCTGAGCGGGCAGGCGGCCGGGCAGGGCAGGGGCCCCACCCAGGCCTGGGGCTCCCTCTTCGCCCGCCGGGTTCCGCTGGCCGGCTTCGGCTCGGTGCGGGAACGGATCCAGACGATGTTCCTGCGGACCCTGCTGAAACAGCAGGGGACGGCCCTGCTGGGCCGGGCGCTGCCGTTCGGCATCGGCGCCGTCGTGGGCGGCGTGGGCAACCGGGTGATGGGCCGCGCCGTCGTCGCGAACGCCAAAGAAGCCTTCGGCCCGATGCCGCTCGTCATTCCCGGCGAACTCGGGGGCACCGCGGAACCCGACGCCCCGGCAGCCGTGCAGAGCGCAGCGGTGCGGCATACGGACAAGGACATCAGCAAGGACGAATCAGCGAAGAATGGCGGCACGTTTTGGATCTGAACGCTGACCTGGGCGAGTCCTTCGGGACCTGGACCATGGGCGACGACGCGGCGATGTTTCCGCTGGTCACAAGCGCCAGCGTGGCCTGCGGGCTGCACGCCGGGGACCCCGTGACCATGCTGGACACCTGCCGGGCGGCCTACGAGCTCGATGTCCGGGTGGGCGCGCACCTGGGCTACCCGGACCTCGCCGGCTTCGGTCTCCGGGCCATGGACATCACGTTCGATGACCTCTTCGGCGCCGTGCTGTACCAGCTCGGCGCCCTGGACGGGGTGGCGCACGCCGTCGGCGCCTCGGTGGACTACGTCAAGCTGCACGGGGCGCTCTACGACCGGACAGTGCGCGACGCCGAGCAGGCCTCCGCGGTGGTCGCGGCCATCCAGGCCTACGATCCGGGACTTCCCGTCCTGGGTTTCCCGGGCTCTGCCCTCCTCGGCATCGCCCAGGAGGCCGGCCACCCGGTCTTCGCCGAGGCCTTCGCCGACCGCGCCTACCTTCCCGACGGGACCCTCATGCCGCGCTCGCAGGACGGTGCAATGCTGGACGACGTCGGCCGGATCACCGAACGGGCCGTGCGCCTGGCCACGAAGGGCGAAGTCGAGGCCGTGGACGGCACCGTGCTCCAGATCGAACCGCACTCCCTGTGCATCCACGGCGACACCCCAGGGTCCGTCGCCACGGCGGCCGCGGTCCGGTCGGCCCTCGAAAGCGCGGGCGTGGAACTGGAGAGCTTCGCCTGAGCCCGGTCGGGCCTGCCCCGGGGCCGGCTCCCGCTGTTTCTTCCTGAAGGGAACTGCCCAGTGCCGTAAGGCCCTATCGGGGCCACGATGCGGCCTCTATCTTGAGGGCATGACTGCCGGAGGCCCCGCGGGGTTAGATGGACCCGCCTCGGACGCAATGTTGAAGCTCGGCCGTTTTTTTACGAAATGGGACCAGACCGACGACGGCAGGGCGGTGTTCCGGGAGGGTGGCCGCAAGGGTGACATCTTCTACCGGGACCGGTGGAGCCATGACAAAGTGGTCCGCTCCACCCACGGGGTGAACTGCACCGGCTCCTGCTCCTGGAAGGTGTACGTCAAAGACGGCATCATTACCTGGGAATCCCAGCAGACGGACTACCCTTCTGTGGGCCCAGACAGCCCGGAATACGAACCGAGAGGCTGCCCCCGGGGGGCGGCCTTTTCCTGGTACACCTACTCGCCCACACGCGTCCGGTTCCCCTACGCACGGGGCGTCCTCGTCGAGATGTACCGCGAGGCCAAAGCCCGGCTGGGCGACCCGGTGCTGGCCTTTGCCGACGTCGTCGGGGACCCGGAACGGCGCCGCCGCTACCAGCAGGCACGCGGCAAAGGCGGCCTGGTGCGGGTGTCCTGGCAGGAAGCGACCGAGATTGCGGCCGCCGCGCACGTCAACACGATCAAGACCTACGGCCCGGACCGCTGCGCCGGTTTCTCGCCGATCCCGGCGATGTCCATGGTCTCGCACGCGGTCGGGACCCGGTTCATCCAGCTGATCGGCGGGGTGATGACGTCCTTCTACGACTGGTACGCGGACCTGCCCGTGGCCAGCCCGCAGGTCTTCGGGGACCAGACCGACGTCCCGGAATCCGGTGACTGGTGGGACGCCGGTTACCTCATGATGTGGGGCTCCAACGTTCCCGTCACCCGGACCCCGGATGCGCACTGGATGGCCGAGGTGCGGTACCGCGGCACCAAGGTGGTGACGGTCAGCCCGGACTATGCGGACAACACGAAGTTCGCCGACGAATGGCTTCCCGCCCAGGCCGGAACCGACGCCGCACTGGCCATGGCCATGGGCCACGTCATGCTCAAAGAATTCTTCGTCGATCGCGAGGTCCCGTTCTTCTCCGACTACGTCCGCCAGTACACCGACCTGCCGTTCCTGGTCCGGCTCGAACGGCGTGACGACGGCTCCCTCACCCCGTCGAAGTTCCTCACCGCGAAGGACCTCCCGGCCGAATCCCTGGCCGAGGACGCGGCCTTCCGCACCGTCCTGTTCGACAAGAAGACCGGACGCCCGGCCGTCCCCAACGGCTCCATGGGATTCCGCTACTCCGGCAGCGGCGAGGGCAAATGGAACCTGGACCTCGAGGGGATCGAACCGGCGCTGTCCCTGCGCGAAGTCTCCGGGGCGAGCGCCGAGATCCTGCTGCCGTGCTTCGAGGAGGCGGACGGCACCGGCAGCGTGCTCCGGCGCGGGGTGCCGGTCATCGAGGTGGAGGGCCAGTTGGTCACCACCGTCTTCGACCTCATGCTGGCCCAGTACGGCGTAGGCCGCGAAGGGCTTCCGGGGCAGTGGGCCACCGGATATGACGACGCCACGACGCCGTACACCCCGGCCTGGCAGGAGGAGATCACGTCCGTTCCCGCGCAGGCCTGCATCCGGGTGGCACGGGAGTTCGCCCGAAATGCCGAGGAGTCCAAGGGACGCTCCATGATCATCATGGGCGCCGGGATCTGCCAGTGGTTCCACGGCGACACCACCTACCGGGCGGTCCTGGCCCTCGTGATGCTGACCGGCTGCATGGGCCGCAACGGCGGCGGCTGGGCG